>JAHEKH010000055.1 GCA_024638445.1 Gammaproteobacteria bacterium
CGCGATCCTGTTCCTGCTGGCCGGTCTGACCGACTGGCTCGACGGTTATCTCGCGCGGCGGCTGAACCAGATGTCGAATTTCGGCGCATTTCTCGACCCGGTGGCCGACAAGCTGATCGTCGCCGTGGCGCTGGTGCTGATTCTCTACGCCCACCAGGGCCTGTTCGGCGGCGTCATTGCCGTGGCCTCGGCGATCATTATCGGGCGCGAAATTGCGATATCCGCGGTCCGGGAATGGATGGCCCTGCTCGGCGCCCGCCAGCGGGTTGCCGTGGTGGCCATCGGCAAGATCAAGACGATTGTCCAGGTGATCGCGATCTTCCTGCTGTTGTACAAGCACGAGGTCTATGGCGTTTCGGTGTATGAATACGGCGTCCTGCTGCTGTTCGGGGCCGCGGCCCTGACGATGTGGTCCATGTTCGTTTACCTGCGGGCGGCGTGGCCGGTTATTGTCAACCCGGCCGCCGAGATCGCGGCTCAGGGCGGCCGGGCCGATCCCCGTGACCCGGGCGCTTGACACCCCAAGGGCGGCCGCTAATATGTAGCGCCGCAGCGGGAATAGCTCAGTTGGTAGAGCACGACCTTGCCAAGGTCGGGGTCGCGAGTTCGAGTCTCGTTTCCCGCTCCAGATGCCGGCCCCGGAACCCCAGGTTCCGGGGCCTTTTAGTTTCCGGGCGGCGGCGCCAGCGGACGGGACGGTCTTTGGGAGCGGCTTCAGCCACGATTTCCCCGGGGGCAGCATCGCTCCCGCGATTTCGCTAAACTCCCCGTTCCGCGGCTTCTGCCAACGCGGAAAAACGAGGCCAGGTGGCAGAGTGGTTATGCAGCGGCCTGCAAAGCCGTGTACGCCGGTTCGATTCCGACCCTGGCCTCCATTCCTTTCTTCTCAGCGCCCGGGTGGCGGAACTGGTAGACGCAGCGGACTTAAAATCCGCCGGCCTTATTTGGCTGTGCCGGTTCGACTCCGGCCCCGGGCACCATTACTCCAGGGTAAAACTCGAACGACGCCCGGTGATTCCGCTCGGGCCGGGGGTCAGGAAGAACATCGCTTCGACAATGAGCAGGTCGCCAAAGTTGACGGCGTTGTCGCCGTTCAGGTCTGCGTTTTCGTTCCAGGCGGCGGTACCCGGCATCGTAAAGAACGCGGCTTCGAAGCCTTGCAGGTCGGGGAAATTGATAGCGCCGTCGTTGGTCAGGTCCGGATCGCAGAGGTTGCCGTAACCGTCCCCATCGGTGTCGCGCTGGTCGGGGTTGGCGTCCTCGGTACAGTTGTCGAAGACATCGGCGAGGCCGTCACCGTCGGAGTCCGCCAGTGCCTGGGTTTCTTCTGAAACGATAGTCATCTCCGCGACATTTGCGCCCGTGCCCTCGACGCTGTTGATCGAATCGACGGGGGGGCTCTCAAGCCCGGTATAGGTGATTGTGTCGGCGGTAATCACGGTGCCGTGTCCCGCCGGCCCCGATGTGCCGATCAGGATGGGTCCCGGCTTGGCGTACTGCTCGATAAACTCCGCCGGCCGTCGCGGGAAGCCCGAGCTGCGAAAACCGATCCTGGCGGGAAAGACCATGGATTCAAACAGCGGGTTGAATTGATCCTGAATTTCGCCGACCAGTGAACCCTCCAGGTAAAATCTCACCCTGAACGGCCCGTCCGTTCCCGCCGGATGCTCGGCGCTGTGCACGATAGACTCGCCGTTGGCGGCCAGCTTTGCGGTCGCGAGCAGTGCAGGCGCCCCGTTGCGTCCAACAAACGTGGTAGCCCCTCGCACGCCAACAAGAATCGTCTCACCGCCGCCGGTGCCGCCGGTGGGTACCAGCCCGACCAGTGCTTCGCTCACCGGGGGTTTCAGCTCAATTTCTACGCCGTCATCACCGGTGGCGCCGATATTACTCAGGATGAGGTCACCGCCGCGCCCACGCACATGCGCTTCACCAAGGCCGGTATGCCGGTTGCCAAACTTCTGCATGCCCTCGTCGTCGATAGTCAACACGCCAAAGTTGCCGCTCAGGGACAGAGAGACCATCTCGGTCTGCCAGGAACCGCCATGTGCCAGGACCCGGGGCACCAGTCGAAGCGTGTCGATCAGTTTCGTCTCGCCGCCGGCAGGTGTGAATTCGACCGGTTTGAGGAAATTGATCCCCGCCCCGGAACCGACACCGCGGAAATCGGACCATTCCACGCTCTTGTGGCAAGTGCCACGGGGCCAGTTGCCCAGGGGCGCGCCGTAATCGAGACAGCTCGACAGGGATACCAGTTCACCGGCAAGGTAACCTCGCGCGTCGACACAGGGCGTTTCCGGGGCCAGGGGGCCACGGAGCATGGAAACGGTCGGCACGTCCAGGACTGGGTCGAAGAAAACATCGAAAAAAGAATCGCCCCCGGCGCCCGAGGGAGCGGCATCGTCCCCGATTCGCGGCGCCGGGTTTGCCACCCCGATCGGTGAAATCGTGAAGGTTTCTTCGTCGGCCAGTTGACCGCAGGTTTCTGACGGGAAGCCAATCCAGAAGCCCTGGGCGAGACCTGTGTCGAACAGGACCCCGTCCTGGCCGCTGGAGCCGATGTTACTGATCACGATCACGCCGCCATGGGTGTGGCTGATCACCGCCTGGCCCAGCGGTACGTGCGCAAAGCCGAAGAAAAACAGGTTGCCCGCCAGGGCGAGCCCGGCAATTGCAACACCGGTTACCGATAAAACTACAGTGGTCTTGCTGTTCATCGGGAAATCCTCGCTGCGGGCGCTACGTAATTGGTTTAACTATAGATGGGCCGGTCGTGATATCCACTAATCTGGACTCAGTCAAGCGGGCAACTGCCCGCGCCTGGCAGTCTTGCGAGGAAACGTGTACGACCGGAAAAAAAGCCGCAGCCGCGGTGGTGGGGCTGCGGCATTTTACTGGTCGCGGATTCAGGACACGTCGAGGGCGGCGTCGATCACGTGCAATACGTGCCGGGTGTGGGCCCGGGTTTCCTCGTTGCCCTGGGTCTTGCCGCCCAGCATCCGGCGCAGCTGTTCGAGGTGATGCAGCGCCATCGACTGCGACGGGTAGTCGTAGGTCGCTTTCTTGTCGCCTTTGACCATCGCCGCCAGCCGGTTCACATACTCGAGCTGCAGGTTCTGGCGTGCGGGTTCGACGTCGCTGCGGGCATCGGCCGCAAAGATCGCGTCGGTCAGGTCGTCCATGAACTGAGACAACTCGTACTGGTTGCCGTACAGGCGGCTGTCGGTAATCCGGCGCAGCAGCACCGGGTGGAGGAGGTGATCGAGTACGCCCTTGTTCACGGCCAGGTGCCAGTCATGCAGCTTGGGATCTTCGGTTTCGGGCCAGAAATCGAAGCCACGGCGCTGACGCTGGAGCTGGGTGTACAGGGCGTCATCGCCGGGAAGCGTTTCCGGTGCGAACAGGTGAGTTTCCAGTGCCGCCATGGCTCGCTTCTGGGCGGCGTAGCTAACCGGCGTATAGGGTGCGTTGTCGGTTTCCTGACCAATGGGCGTCCGGTCGATATGCACGCCGCCAACATAGCGGGATATCACGGCAGTGTTTCGCGCCAGTTCCGCCATCAGCACCAGGTAACCGTCATGCAACGCCTGGCGCGACTCTGCGTGCCGCTCCGGCAGGGTGCTGATGAGTTCGTTCGTCTGCTCGAGACGGCGGATGGCATAACCGATTGCATCGGTGCTCATGTCATAGATGTTGACCAGCGGATCGATGGCCTTGCCGGGGCTGCGCATGTCGTCGGCGTCGTTGCCAAAAGCCAGCTCCGGTTCCACCGAGCGGCGCAGGATGCCCTCGAGCCGCTGTTCCTCTTCCTCGGGATCGTCAGCGGCAGTCGAATAACCGTATTCGATCACCCAGTCATCGTAGGGACCGGGCGAGGTCGCATAAAAGAGCGTCTGCTCGCGGTCCGGTGGTGCGACGTTCAGGGCGGGGTAGTCCATGACCGAGCCGGCAATCCCTTCTTCGGCCACTTCTTCCGGATTGAAAGGCTTGTCCTGCAGCTGCGTGGCTTTCATGTTGTGGTTCAGCCCGAGCGCGTGACCGATCTCGTGGAGGATCAGGTAGTGCATCGCGTCATGTTCGAGCTGCGCATGGACTTCGGGGCTGGCGCCGGCCGCGGCCAGCGCCTGCATTCCGAACATCCGGCCGAGCTGCAGACCATGGCCGAGTGAGCAGAAGGCCGATTCCGGATCGTCGCCTGCGGGGAAGCCAGACAGCTCCTGCAGCACCCGCTGGCGGCGAATGCGATTAGTCAGGAAGGAGTATTCCAGCATGACGTCGGCGCCGAGCAGCTGCCCGGTGCGCGGATTGGCAAAGCTGGGACCATAGCCGCCAAAGGGCGGTGTAGGCGACGAGGTCCAGCGCAGGACGTTGTAGCGAATATCGCCGGCATCCCAGTCGGCGTCGTCCGGTTGAATCTTCACCTCGATAGCGTTGCTGAAACCGGCTTTCTCGAACGCCGGGTTCCAGGCCAGGGCCGCCTCGCGAATCAGCTCGCGTTGCTCGTGCGGGGTGGTGTTTTCAATCCACCAGGTAATCGGCTCGACCGGATCGGAGATCTCCGCCTCTGGATTTTTCTTTACGAGATGCCAGCGCCGGATCAGGTCGCGATACGGTGTGTTGCTGCGCGTCGTGAGGTCGGTGATGCGGGTGGTGAAATACCCAACGCGGTAATCGTCACGGCGCGGTTCGAAATCATTGTCCGGCATTGCTACGAAAGTGTGCTGCACCTGGATACTGACGGCGCGGCTGTCGGTGACTTCTTCTCTGCCCCGAACGACCGGCGCGGGATTGTCGTAGACGTACTCAGCGTACACGGCGGTGTTCTCGGGGTAATTATTGATCCTTACGATCTTGTTTTTCTTCTCGCTCAGGGTTCCCAGTGAGAAGGCTTCATTCGGTTTTGCATCAGGGTTCGGAGTTGGTTTGACCTGCAGGAGGTTTTCCTTGAGCAGCACATCGTCGAGCGCGATCAGTATTTCTCCGGTTTCCTTGTCTTCGGCAACAATGTCCTGCACCGCCAGTACCGCGTGACTGATGTTGGCATCGGCAGCGCGGCTCAGCGGGCTGTCCGGATCGAAGTAGAACGAGGTGTTCTCACCGACGAACTCGATTCGCTTGTAATGCCGCTGCAGCGAGAAAACGCTGTTGCCGTTGTAGAAGCCGCGGAAGTGACCACCCTCGACGACGCCGTTTGCCGTCTGCGAGAAATAGATGTATTCGCGGTCGAGCTGCTCCGGCCTGATGGACATGTAGAGCGTGCCATCCTCCTGGTTGCGATAGAGGGTGAACAGGCCATCGAAACGGTCGCTCTTTTCCGCGATTTCCGCGATTGACGTCTCGTCTTTCTTGTCCTCTTCGCCATTGGCGGCGGATTCGTCTCCGGCGTCGTCCGGGCCGACCGCGCAGGCAGACAACAGGAGTGACAGCAAAACAAGTGGAAGCAAAAACAGGTTTCTCATTCAAAAACTCCGGAACCGGAAATAAAGACCGGCGGAAATGGTAGTCGAGATTGGCGCACGATGCCGCCGCAGGACGACAACGGGTGGCGCCCAGGTGCCTGATCCCACGGTCAAAGCCGTGCCGGCAGGGCGATCGAGAATATGTCAAATTGCTAACTACGGCAAACGCCTTTACTATTTGGGACACTCGCGTCCAGATGTCGCGAGAGGGATCGACAACAATTCGACGTCATCGTCTTCGAGGGGGAGTCATGAAACGTCTCATTTCTATACTTGCAGTTGCGTTAGTCGCAATCGCGCCTGCCACCGGCTCGGCCGCAACAGTTGCGCTCAACGCGACGCTCAATGGCTCTCAGGAAGTACCGTCTAACGACAGTTTCGGTCTCGGCAGCGCTGCGATGCTGTACGACACCTCGACCAACGAACTGACCTTTGCCATCATTTTCACCGGTCTTTCGGGTCCGCTGACTGGCGCCCACTTCCACGGGCCGGCACCAGAAGGTTCTAACGCAGGCGTGCAGATCGATATCGGCGCAATCGCCGGTCTCGGCAGCCCGATGTTCGGATCGGCAACGCTGACCGACGACCAGGAAACCGACCTGCTGGATAACCTGTGGTACATCAACCTGCACACGGCTGATTTCCCCGGTGGCGAAATTCGCGGCCAGGTGATTTTCAAGAAGGTCATCCCGATCCCGGCAGCCGCCTGGCTGTTCGCGTCGAGCCTGATCGCGCTGGGCGCCGTGAGACGTCGCACCCGCTAAGCGTCAGACCCAAAGACGATGAAAAACCCCGCCTGTTGCGGGGTTTTTTGTGCCCGCGAATTCCAGCTCGGGCGGTGCGGGAATCGCCGCCTGAAGGCGCTCCTACGCGGGATTGTTGTGCGAGTACGCCAAAGGGCGCAGCCCAGACCAGGCGGTCGACGGGTGATCGCGCTTAACTGGTCGGTGCTGACCGCATCGGCACAGTTGCCCCAAGACGTCAGCACACAGGTTATCGTATCGGCGATATCGCGATCGTCCAGGTGGCCGAGTTCGGCGACGAGGTGCTGCACCTCCATGCCGTGACTGCGGGCACTCAATTGCCGCAACAAAAAAACCCCGCACGGGGCGGGGTTTTTCCGGGTTCGCGTTGTTTCGGTCAGCTGCGACGGCGGGCAAAGCCGAGTGGCACCAGGGCGCCAAGCATCAACACCAGCGCGCCGGGCAGTGGAATCACGACCGACAGGTTGTCGATTGCGCCGGAGCCACCCAGGTTGATGTCCATCGCGGTGACGCCATCGACGTTCATCATCAGTCGCTGCCACTGGTTGTCGCCACCGGTAGACGGTATCGCGAAGATATCCAGCACCGCACCGCCGACGCCGTAGAGGATCACCTCACCGGTCTCGGCACCTTCGATATCGAAGAAGTCCAGGCTGCCGACCAGCACCGCGGAGGCGAAATCAAAGCGAATCGTTCCCGCCGGACGCGCACCCTGGTCATCGGGATCCGGGCAACTGCTGGCATCGCAGTTATCCGTCTCGTGCAGGATCAGCAGGTTGCCCGGCGACAGGTCGCCGTAGGGGTTGCCCGGTCCGGGCGCAAAAGGCGCAGCCAGGTCCGAATCACCGCCCGTCGGTGCGTTCGAATCGAATATCACCGCGGTGTTGGGTGCATTACCCACCCCGAATGCGGTGACGGTAATTCCGAAAGCAATCAGCTCGTCATCGATGATCTGGCCGGCCGTAAAGCCGTCAAAATCGATGACCATTGCCGGGGCGGAAGTTGCAGATAACAGAAGCGCTGTGGCCAGCGCCGTGCGTAAGGCTCTAATCATTATTCTCTCCCGTAATTATTGCGCCGGCGTCTTTTGTTGTTCCAGAGACGTCCGGCTAAACCTCGCAGATAGTTTATCGGAGCTACGCTCTTGTTTTCTAGTCAGATGCGTGTGACGAAGTGTAGACAGAGCGTTTTCCCTGTATGATCCGCGCGTTGCGAAACATAGCGGGAAAGGTCTTGCGACTGGAATGAAAGAGGGGCTTGGCATCGACGCGCTGGAATTGTGGCGTGGCGACAGGAGATTGATCAACGGCCTGGGCTTTCATGCGGCACCCGGTGACATTGTGCACATCGCGGGCAGCAACGGGAGCGGCAAGACCACCCTGTTGCGGGCGGCCTGCGGATTGACACATCCCGAGTCCGGAGCAATCCGCTACAACGGCACCGACATACGGCACGACCTGCCCGCCTACCACAGCGAGCTGGCCTGGCTGGGCCACCGCGATGGTCTCAAGCCGGAACTGACTGCCGCAGAGAACCTGGCCGATACAAACCGGCTGCAGGGCACCTCCATCGATCCGGAAGTCGTAGCACGCGCGGAGATCGGTGTCTTCGAGATGCTGCCGGTCAGGGCGCTTTCAGCAGGACAGAAGCGGCGGGTTGCCCTGACCCGGGTGTTCGGATCGAGGGCGCCGGTGTGGCTGCTCGACGAACCGTTTGCCAACCTCGATATCGACGGGCGCCAGTGGGGAATGGCCGAGATCGAAAGGCACGTCGACCGGGGCGGCATCTGCCTGCTCAGTACCCACCTGCCGGTGGAGCATCCCCGCATGAAACGGGTGGAGATCGCCTGAATGAGCCTACCCGGAGCCATCTGGGCGCAGTGCCGCCATGACCTGCGGGTGTCGTTTCGCCGCTGGGGAGAACTGGCCAACCCCCTGATTTTTTTTGTTGCAGTCATCCTGTTGTTCCCGTTGTCGCTGAGTCCGGATGCGGACCTGCTGGGTCGCATTGCGCCAGGGGTCATCTGGGTTGCGGCATTGTTCGCGATCCTGCTGGGCCAGGAGAGCCTGTTCCGGCCAGACCTGGACGATGGTTCGCTCGAGCTGATGGCGCTCAGCCGCTACCCGCTGGGCGCACTGGTTACCGGTAAACTGCTGGCACACTGGTTATTGAACGCGCTGCCGCTGGTGCTGCTTTCGCCGGTCCTCGCGGTTTCCCTGTCGATGCCGGCTCAGGGTATTCCTACCCTGGTTGCCAGCCTGCTGCTAGGAACGCCCAGCTTCGTTATCATAAGTGCCATAGCCGCCGCGCTGACCGTCGGGCTGAACCGGGGTGGTTTGCTGCTGTCGATACTCGTCGTCCCGCTGATCGTACCGGTGCTGATTTTTGGGGCCCGGGCGACAGACCTGGCGGCGTTTGGGGAGCAGCCGGTAGGCGTACTTTATCTGCTCGGGGCGGTGCTCGCCCTTGGACTGACTTTGGGACCGCTGGCAATTGCCGCGGCATTACGGATTAGCCTCGATTGAAATACTTACCGCGCTTCATGCACCTGCTGGCGTCGCCGCCGCATTTTTACCGGCTGGCGGGTGCGCTCACGCCCTGGTTTGCCACGCTGGCTGTTGTGTTGATCGCTGCCGCGGCGTGGGGCGGGCTGGTCAATGCGCCGCCTGACTACCAGATGGGCGACGGCTTCCGGATTATCTATGCGCACGTGCCCAGCGCCTGGATGTCGCTTTTCGTCTACGTCGTGATGGCCACTTCCGCCGCGGTTGGACTGATCTGGCGAATCAAGCTGGCGCACGCGGTCGCGGCCTCCTGCGCGCCGGTTGGCGCCTGGTTTACCTTCCTGGCGCTGGCGACTGGCGCGATCTGGGGCAAACCCATGTGGGGCGCCTGGTGGGTCTGGGATGCGCGCCTGACCTCAGAACTGGTCCTGCTGTTCCTCTATCTCGGCTATATTGCGCTGCATTCGGCGATCGACGACACCACCAAGGCAGACCGGGCAGCCGGATTGCTGGCGGTGGTGGGCGTGGTCAATGTGCCGATCGTTCACTATTCCGTAGAATGGTGGACGACGCTGCACCAGCCTGCCTCGGTGACCCGGCTGGCGGCACCGTCGATCAGCGAACCGGCCATGCTGGTGCCGCTGCTGGCCATGATGGTGGGCTTCATGGCTTATTTTGCGGCCGTGCTGGCCG
Source organism: Gammaproteobacteria bacterium (assembly GCA_024638445.1). Taxonomy (GTDB): domain Bacteria; phylum Pseudomonadota; class Gammaproteobacteria; order Steroidobacterales; family JABDKV01; genus JABDJB01. The sequence continues at coordinate 9,421 of JAHEKH010000055.1, forward strand.
TTCGGGTTCGCGGCGAGGTCCTCAACCGCGAGTGGTCGAAACGTTGGGTCGGTGAGACCCTAGGAGATTCATAGCCTTGCAAGACTTTCTTCACATGGGTGGTTATGGCGGATACGTGTGGAGCGCATTCGGCCTGACCCTGCTGGTCATGGTGGCCAATGTCCTGCTGGCGCGGCGCAGCCATCGCCAGGCCGTCCAACGCGCGCGGCGTCGGCGCAGGAGCTTGTCATGACAGCACGTCAGCGGCGGATGTGGACGGTCGGCCTGGTGCTCGGCGGTGCAGCGGTCGCCACCGCGCTGGCCTTGCGGGCCTTCAACGAAAATATCCTCTACTTCTACACGCCAACCCAGGTCGAGTCCGGCGAAGCGCCGGTTGCCCGCGCGTTCCGTGTCGGGGGGTTAGTCGTACCGGGCACCGTGAGCCGGGAAGAAGGCGACATCGAGGTGCGCTTTACCCTGACCGATAACCAGAACCAGGTCACGGTGGCTTACTCGAAGATCCTGCCAGACCTGTTTCGCGAGGGGCAGGGCATCATTGCCCGTGGGCGTCTCGACGATTCCGGCCTGTTCAAGGCCGACGAGGTCCTGGCCAAGCACGACGAGAATTACATGCCCCCGGAAGTTGCCGCAGCGCTCGAGGCTGCAGGACACCCGGTCAAGACAGGATCGGACTAGTCCATGCTGCCCGAGATTGGCCAGGTTGCCCTGATACTCGCGCTCGTCCTCTCGATTGCACAGGGCGTTTTTGGACTGGCAGGTGCGGGACTGCATCGCCGTTCGTGGATTTCCGCCTGCCGCTCGGCGGCCGCCGGACAGTTCGTTTTCGTTGCGGTTGCATTCGCAATCCTCACGACGGCATTTCTGACCGACGATTTTTCCGTGCTCTATGTGGCACAGAATTCCAACCTTGCGCTCCCCACGCCCTACAAGGTTGCGGCAGTCTGGGGGGCACACGAAGGCTCGCTGTTGTTGTGGACCCTAATCCTGTCGGCCTGGACCGTGGCCGTGGTGAAATTCAGTCGTTCCCTGGCAGAACGCTTCGTCGCACGGGTCGTGGGCGTGATGGGCCTGGTGGCATCGGGATTCATGCTGTTCATGCTCGGCACCTCGAACCCTTTCACGCGGCTGGTTCCGGCAGCCGTCAATGGTCGCGACCTGAATCCTCTCCTGCAGGATCCGGCGCTGGTCCTGCATCCGCCAATGCTGTACGTCGGCTATGTCGGGTTTTCGGTCGCCTTCGCCTTTGCCATAGCGGCGATGATCGAAGGCCGGGTAGACCGGCAGTGGGCGCGCTGGGCGCGGCCATGGACCACAGCCGCCTGGGCATTCCTGACCGGCGGTATCGCGCTGGGCAGCTGGTGGGCCTATTACGAACTCGGCTGGGGCGGCTGGTGGTTCTGGGACCCGGTCGAGAACGCGTCGTTCATGCCGTGGCTGGTGGGTACGGCACTGATTCACTCGCTGGCGGTAACCGAGAAGCGCGGACTGTTCAACACCTGGACGCTGCTGCTGGCCGTTTCCGCTTTTTCGCTGAGCCTGCTCGGTACTTTCCTGGTCCGCTCCGGCGTGCTCGTGTCAGTACACGCATTTGCCAGCGATCCGGAGCGCGGCCGGTTTATCCTGCTTTACATGGCCACCGTCGTGCTGGGGTCATTGCTGCTCTATGCGTGGCGCGCGCCAAAAATGAAGTCGAAAGAAGGCGGTTTCGCGCTGGTGTCGCGGGAGACGTTCCTGCTGCTGAACAACATGCTGCTCGTGGTCGCGACTATGGTGGTGCTGGGTGGCACGCTGTATCCGCTGATTCACGATGCACTCGGCATGGGCAAGGTGTCTATCGGTCCTCCGTGGTTCGAGCTGTTCTTCAAGCTGCCGATGTGGCCGCTGCTGGTGCTGGTCGGCTTTGGCATGCATGCCGGCTGGAAACGCACACAAAAAGGTGCCCTGAAGACAACGCTGCGCTGGCCGTTCTGGGCGGCGCTGGGGATGGCTATCGTCGTTCCGCTGCTGTACCAGGGTGGCAGTCTGCAGACGGCGCTCGGGGTGGGCACCGCATTCTGGATCATGACCGCGGCGCTGACCGAACCGGTCAACCGGTGGAAGGCAATGGGACGGATCGGGTGGCTGCCGCGCGGTGTCACCGGCATGGTGCTGGCGCATGTGGGTGTCGGTGTGCTGACGCTGGGTATCGTAGTGACGACCGCCTTTAGCGAGGAGCAGGACGTCAGCCTGAAGCCCGGTGAGTCGCTGCAGATGCGTGGCTACGATTTCCGCCTCACCGGGATTGGTCCGGTAACCGGCCCGAACTGGCGTGGTGAACAGGCGGAGGTGGTTGTCACCCGCAACGGAAAGCCAGTGGCAACGCTCAAGCCGCAAAAGCGTGTTTACCTCGTGCAGACCAACGCGATGACTGAATCAGCGATCGACGCCCGGCTGCGGCGCGATGTCTACGTGGCGATGGGCGAGCCTCTGGGCGGCGGTGCCTGGAGCATGCGATTCCAGGTCAAGCCGCTCGTGCGACTGATCTGGCTCGGTGCATTGATCATGCTCGCCGGCGGCGCGATCGCGGCCTCGGACCGGCGTTACCGGCAGGCCCGGTCGGAAGCGAGCGCACCGGTTTCGGCCGCGGAACAACAGGCATGATCCGCACGCTGGTGCCGGCCACGCTGTTCGCGGTGCTGGTGGTTTTTTTCTGGACGGGTCTGAACCTCAACCCGTCCGAGATTCCGTCGCCGCTGATCGGCAAGCCGGCTCCGTCCTTTGACCTGCCGCAGCTGCGAAACCCGGGCGCCCGTTTGACCGAGCGCGACCTGGCCGGAGAAATCTCGCTGCTCAATGTCTGGGCAACCTGGTGTGCGGGTTGCCGGCTCGAGCACGATTTCCTGGTGCAGCTGTCGCGAACGGGCGAAGTTTCGATCTACGGGCTCAATTACAAGGACAACCGGGCGGATGCGATTGCCTGGCTGGACGGCCTTGGCGACCCTTACCGGGCGAGCGCTTTTGACGAGGAAGGGCGCGTTTCGATTGACTGGGGGGTCTATGGTGCACCGGAGACTTTCCTGGTCGATGCGGGTGGCGTGGTGCGTTACAAGCATATCGGTCCGCTCGACGAGGAAATCTGGCGCACGAAACTATTGCCACGAATCCGGCTGATGCGCGGGGACGGCGGATGAGAGTTCTGTTAGCCGTAATGCTGTTCGCAGCCGCGACGGCAGCGATCGCCATCGACGACAGCGAAGCGCTGGCGGACCCGGTGCTGCAGGAGCGCTACGTCCGGCTGGCCAACGAGTTGCGTTGCCTGGTCTGCCAGAACCAGTCCATCGCCGATTCCACCGCGGACCTTGCGGCAGACCTGAGGCAGCAGGTGCGTGAAATGCTGCTGAACGGCGCCACGGATCGCGAAATACTCGACTACATGGTGGATCGCTACGGCGATTTTGTCCGCTACCGGCCAGACTTCAATCCGCGTACGTACGCCCTGTGGATCGGTCCATTCCTTTTACTGGCGGTCGGGCTGGCTATCATCGCAGCCCTGCTGCGGCGCTATACGCGCATGCCCGTGGACGGAGCCCCCGACTAGATGCCGACAGCAACCTTTATCATCATCGCCATTGGCATGGTGTTCGCCGCGCTCGCACTCGTCGTGGTGCCGTTGACACGCCGCGGCGACACATCGCCAATCGCTGCGGGCGTGATGGTCGGCCTGGTACCCCTGACCGTGTCGCTGCTGTACTTCACCTGGAGCAACTGGCCCTGGCAAATGCCCGTCGCGTCAGCCGTTGAGTCAGCCGACGAGTCAATACCGTCAATCGATCAGATGGTGTCACAGCTCGAGGCACGACTCCGCGAATCACCCGACGATGCGGAGGGCTGGCAAATGCTCGGGCGTTCCTACGTGGTGCTGAATCGCTACCCGGACGCGGTCGAGGCGTATAGCCGGGCCCGGGATCTCACCAACGATTCAGATGTGCATTCGATTACCGGCTATGCCGAGGCGCTGGCCCTCGTTCGCGGCGGTGTGCTCGATCCGGAAACCGGCGCGCTCTTCGAGCGGGCGCTGGCGATGGATCCCGGTGATCGAAAGGCGCTCTGGTACGGCGGCCTGGCCGCTTTCGAGAACGGCAGGCCCGGCATTGCCCGCAGCCGCTGGCAGCGGCTGCTGGAGCAGGGACCCACTGCTGAGGTGGCGGCGGTATTGCGCGAGCAGATCGCGGCGGCCGAAGCGATGCTCGGTGAGGCCGGTGAATCGGCCGGCGCCCCGTCAGGGCAGGTAATCCCGGCCCGTGACGGGATCTCCGTGACGGTTTCGCTGTCGCCCGAACTGGCGGGTTCGGCACCCGCTGATGCGCCGGTGTTTGTCCTGGCGCGGCCATTGGGCGGGCAGGGACCGCCCCTGGCCGTGGTTCGCCGGACGGTTGCCGAGCTTCCGCTGGCAATCGTTCTCACCGACGAACACGCCATGGTGCCAGGCCGCGTGCTGTCGGCGCATGACACGGTAGAAGTCGTGGCCCGGGTCTCCCTGGGTGGCACCCCGACGGCGCAGGTTGGCGACCTCTCCGGTACGCAGCGCGTATCCACTGGCGGGAATATCCAGATCGTAATTGACGAAGTGGTGCGCCCCTGAGTCTTGACCGCGCCGCGGCAGCCCGGCAGAGTCTGGCCTGTTGATAGAGGGCACTCTCATGTCAGAAGACTTACAAACACAATTTCAGGCCGCGGCGGTGGCCGCCAAGAACCTCGACAAGCGCCCGGGTAACGACGACCTGCTCGAGCTCTATGCGCTTTTCAAGCAGGCGACCGATGGCGACGTGAGCGGGGACCGTCCCGGCGGTTTCGATTTTGTCGGTGGCGCGAAGTACGATGCCTGGACGAAACTCAAGGGCACCGATAACGAAGAGGCAATGCGGCGGTATATTGACAAGGTCAACGCCCTGAAGAGTTGACCGACACGCTTCACCTATCGCGACTGCCGGCACTGTGGCCCAGCTACCTGCGGGGCATTTTCAACGGCCGGCCCATTAATCGCCTCGGCGACGCCACGATCCCCGAGATGTCAGCGGCGGTTGACGGTGTCGTTGCCGGCCGCGAGCGATTGCGAAAGTTTCGCGAGTTGCTCGGTCACCCCGATGACGGCACTCTGCCGCCTACCTTTCCTCAGGTCCTGGCTTCGCCGATGCACCTTGCGCTGCTGACGCGTAAGGCGTTTCCGCTGCGCGCGAGCGGGCTGGTGCACCTGCACAACTCGGTTACGGTTTTTCAGCCGATCCCGGAAGCACAGCCGCTGCGGCTGAGCGCCACTCTCTCGCCGCGTGGCAACGGCGCGCATGGTATCGAGATAGACCTCACTACGGTGGCGACTGCAGACGGCGAGGTAGTCTGGTCCGCCAACGCGCTGGTGCTGGCGCGCCGGCCCGGTGGCCGGCAGCGACGATCGCGTTCACCGCGGCCGTCGGTGGACGCGGCCCGTGTCCTGGCCCGCTGGCAGGCAGAAAGCGATACCGGGCGCCGTTACGCGGCAGTGTCCGGCGACTACAACCCCATTCACCTGTGGGGACTTACCGCCCGTGCTTTCGGATTCAGTTCCCCCATCGCGCATGGCATGTGGACGCTCGGTCGAGCCATCGCCGTCATGCACGATCGCCTGCAGGCGCCGTTCGAGATCGAGGCCCGTTTTCGTCGGCCGCTGTTGCTCCCGGCGGCTGTGCGGCTGTTATATGAGGCCGGCAGTCCGGCCCGTTTCTGTGTCGAAGACTCCACCACCGCCAAGGCCTACCTGGCGGGCTCCGTCGGCCAACCGGTTACGGTAGGCCAGGTGTCATAACCTGAAAACGTGAACCGCGTACCGCCGTCCGGCGGCCGTGCTCCCTAGAATCAGTACCGGAGTTCCTGCGCCCTGGCGTGGGAAAAAGTGTGACCTGTGTCACATTCTGGACGAGGAACAACGTGGCTCGACGATTCCTGGCAATACTGTGCGTGCTGCTGTTCGCGGGGCTGCCGCTGCGCGCCGAACCGGAACCCGGACGGGTGCTGGTGCTGGGAGCTATCCACAAGGATCTCGAGGGTCGCTACGCGGAGCTGCGGCCCATGGCCGACTATGTTGCCGCAGCCATGGCTGACCAGGGCATTACCCGTGTCGATGTGATGGTGGTAGAAGACCGCCGCCGGCTGGCGCGAATGATGCTGGACGGGCGAATCGACTGGACCAGCGAGGGGGTCGCCAATGCGGTGTATCTCCAGGAGGCTGCGGGCGCGCAGCTGCTGGTGCGCAAGTGGAAGCAGGGGACTCCGCAGTTTCGATCGGTATTCTTCGCCCGCGCCGACAGCGGTATCCAGGCGCTGGCTGACCTTTCCGGACGCACGATGGCTTTTGTCCGCCAGGATTCGACGGCAGGACACCTGCTGCCAGCCGCAGAGCTGATTCATGGCGGCTACCGGACGTCGTCGCTGGATACGCCGCGACAGTCCGGCCCGGCGGGTGCCATTGCCTATGCCTTTTCCGGCAGCGAGATCAATTCAACAACCTGGGTGCACAAGCGCATCGTCGATGCGGGGGTCATCAGCAACGTCGACTGGGAGACGCCGGACAGGGTTCCGGACTTCTTTCGCAAGGACTTTGTGATATTTCACCAGACGAAGTCGATGCCCCGGGCGATGGAGCTCGTTCGCAGCGATCTCGACCCGGATCTCAGGTTAGCCCTCAAGGAAACTCTCGTCGGCATGGACCGGGATCCCTCGGCAGCGGCCGCGCTGCAGGCCTACCAGGGCACCCTCCGGTTCGACGAACTCGACGAGGACAACCTTGAAACCATGCGCCAGCTGCGCAGCACCTTTGCGCAACTGATGTTGGTGAACTGATGTCCGGGTTCCGGTTCAACCTGCAGGCTCGATACTCGCTGGTGATGCTGGCAGTGATCATCACCATCGTCGCGGCGCTTTCTTTTGTCCTGTTGCTGCAGTTTCGCCAGTCGACGGCAGAAATCACGGAGCTCAGCGCTAAGTCGCTGCGCCAGGACCTGATCCAGCAGGTCCAGCAGCGCGGTACTGTCACCGCAGGTTTTCTTGCGGAGAACCTGGCCGACGGTCTCTATCGCTACGACATGGAGGCAATTTACGAACTGACCGCCGGTGTCGCAGAGCAAAACGACCTGGTCTACGTCGTCGTGCACGACACCGAGGGACGGGTGGTGCATGACGGAACTTTAGAAATCGCCAGCTACGGCACGCTACTGGATCCGATTACCCAGTCCGACGGGGTCCATATCGAGGGAGAAATACTCGAAGTCTATCGGCCGATTATTCACCGTTCGAAAGGTCTCGGGGGCGTCAGGGTGGGGCTGTCCCTGTCTCCCGTCAGCGCCGAGATCGCCGCCATGACGGCGGGCGTCCGCGACGTCAGCTCGCGACGGATGCGCAACAACGTGCTTTCCGCAGTCGTCACCTCCCTGCTGTTCATCATTGCCGGAATGGCGGTCGCGTTCATCGTCTCGCGCAGCATGGCGCGTCCGATCCGGCGGCTGGCGGAGCAAGCCTCCCGAATCGGCAGCGGAGACTACTCCGATACGCTCGCAGTAGAGCGCAGCGACGAAATCGGGGAGCTGGCCGCGGCTTTCAGGGACATGAGCCGAAACCTGCGCGCCAGCGACGGCGAAGTTCGCTACCTGGCCTATCACGACAGCCTGACCCGGTTGCCCAACCGCGCACGTCTCAAGCAGTTCCTTGCCGAAGCCATGGCGCGCACCCGGCGCAGCGGGCAGAAACTGGCGTTGTTTTTTATCGACCTGGATGATTTCAAGCGGGTCAACGATTCACTCGGGCACAAGGCGGGTGACAAGCTGCTCAAGGAGTTTTCCCAGCGGCTGCGGGACTCACTGCGGGAGCAGGACCACGTCGAGCCCGGCGACGAGCAATTGCAGCGCGACCTGATTGCCAGGCTGGGCGGTGACGAATTTACCGTGGTGCTCGAGGATGTCGAAGACTCGCGCGGCATCGGCGTTGTCGCGCGCCGCATACTCGAATCTTTGCAGGATCCGTTTCTGCTCAACGGGCAGGAGGTTGTTGTCGGCGCGAGTATCGGCATCACGGTCTACCCGGACGATGGCGAAAGCGTCGACGCCTTGCTCAAGAATGCGGATGTCGCAATGTTCCAGGCAAAAGACCGCGGAAAGAATCACTTCCAGTTCTACAACCACTCGATGGACCACGCTGCCGTCCAGAAGCTGACGCTGGAGAGCGATTTGCGTCATGCGTTGTCTCGTAACGAGCTTCGGGTCGCCTACCAGCCCATCGTCGACGCCCACACCGAGGCCGTTATCGGGGTCGAGGCGCTGGCGCGCTGGCACCACTCGGTACACGGCCTGATCCCGACCGAGGTCTTCATGCCGCTGGCTGAAGAAAGCGGGCTGATTGTAGAGTTTGACGAATGGTGTGTGCGGGAGGCGGCCAAAGACCTGACCCGGCTGCACGAGACTGGCTTCCGCAACCTGTACGCATCCGTCAATATCGCCAGCGTGCACTTCCGTGAACAGCGGGTCGGGGAAGTAGTCGCCGATGTCCTCCAGCTGCATGACCTTCCGTCGCGCTGCCTGCGACTCGAGCTGACGGAAAAAACGATCATGCGCAACTCCCGCCGGGCCGCCGACGTGCTCCAGCAGCTGCAGGTGCTCGATGTCGGCGTATGGATCGACAATTTTGGAGCCGGCTACTCGTCATTGACCCACCTGACCAAGCTGCCCATAGCCGGTCTCAAGATCGATAAGGAGTTCGTGCGTCGGATTGCCCGGGGAGCCAATGACCGCACGGTGATCGCCACGATTATCGCGATGGGCCATAGTCTCGGCATGCTGGTCAGCGCGGACGGGGTAGAGCTGAAAGAGCAGCTCGAATACGTTC
>JAHEKH010000162.1 GCA_024638445.1 Gammaproteobacteria bacterium
GCCATCGCCACGTGGCGACAGGCCCCCGCAGGATGAGCATCTCGCGCAGCTTTACGGGCAGTTCGCCGAGCTGAGACAGCACAGTGCGCCGGACTGGCCGGCCGATGACATCGATCGCGTGCTGGCGGCGATCGAGAGCTACGATAGCCATTGGCGGCGGGAGTTCTCGCTCGCTCATGATCATTTCAAGCTCATCGGCCAGGACAATTTCCGTCACTACCTGCCGGTTTCAGCGCTGCGCATACGCGTCCATCCCGACGACAGTTTTTTCGAGATTGCCGCGCGTATTTGCGCCGCCCGCCAGGCAGGCTGCCGTATCGCTGTCAGCGCGCCGGCCGGCGTGGCAACTCCGATCATCGATCTGTTACAGCGGCTGACGGCCGACTGGGCCGGCGCAATCGAATTCGTGGAGGAATCCGACGGCGAACTCGTGGAAGCGATCGGGCAGGGCGTCATTGATCGTATTCGTTACGCCCATCGTGACCGTATTCCAGTGGGCGTTCTCGAATCGGTGGCTGACTCGGGCGTTTACCTGGCCGCAGCGCCGGTGCTGGTCGAGGGGCGCGTCGAGTTGCTCTGGTACCTGCGCGAGCAAAGCATCTGCCACGATTACCACCGCTATGGCAACCTGGGAGTACGGTCGGGGGAACGGCGCGCGCCCGTGCTGTAGGCCCATGACTGGCCAACACTACAAGCTGCCGACGATCAGGGTCGTCGATCCACTGCATGACCAGGCGATGAACAGGGCACGGGTTCTCACCTCGTCAGCGGACCACCTCTCCGAAGTTTTTTGCTCCGCTTATGCCATCCGGATCGCAGCTAATGAAGCACCCGGAACTGCCCGGCCGCGCGACTCCCGCTGGAGATACGCAGGGCCTTAAGGTTTTCAGAACCGGCGCTGCAGGCCGATCGCGACTACCGGGTAATACTCGTAGTCCTTGATGTCATCCTCGAACTGCGCACGTTCGTCTTCCAGCTCCTGCTGAAAGACTGGATCGGCGGCCAGCAGCCCGTCGGCGGTCAGCGCGACTTTCGCCGAACCCTGGAATACGACACCGAGTTCCATGGTCAACGAGGTTTTCGGAGCCAGCGGAATATTCCAGCCGAGTCCGGCGTAAGGAACGACATCATCGAACGTGGTCGTACCGCGCAGGGCGCCGACGTCCGCAGCGGCAAAACTCATGCCGCCGATCGTGTAGGTGCCGGTTGCCGTTCCGCTGGCGTTGAACTGGTTGTTGTTAAATACGATGCCGGCCGTCAGGTGAGTGACCTGTCCCCACGGGCGCCAGTCGATCAGGGCCGTTACGCTGTCGAGGTCGAGTTCGACGTCGTAGGGAATTCCCTGGATGCTGTCGTCTGTTTCATAGGTATAGGCGTGCCAGGCCAGCCGGCCGGTCAGGTTGGCTACAGGCAGGGTACGCGAGACTTCGGCGCCGAGACCCAGGGTGCTGACGCGCAGGGCGAAGCCGGTCTTGCCGGGCAGGTCCGCCGCGAACGCCGGCAGGCAAACCAGGGAAGTCAGCAGGGCCGTCAATACTCTCATCGTAATCTCCGTGAGCGGGGAAAGCCGCGACGATGCCACGGTCAACCAGCCACCGCCGCGACCTGGGTCGCACTGTGGAAGTCATTTTTTTGTCACGATTAAGTCAAAGCACAACATCGGGTTGTTATCATTCGCCGTATGTCGTGGCTCAGCGAAAACGCCGACCTGTTGCAGCGGTTCGGCGCGATCTGGTTCGCCGTCGGCCTGGTCAGCCTGGTGCTTACCCTGATTGCCCTGCCGCTGATCGTCGTTCGACTTCCGGCGGATTATTTTGTTCGTCACAAGCGTCTGCCGGTCGCCCGAAGCAGCCGTCACCCGCTGCTGGTCTGGACGGCGTCGGCGGTCAAGAACCTGTTCGGGATTCTGCTCGTGCTGTTTGGCATTGTGATGATCTTCGTGCCGGGTCAGGGCACGCTGACGATCCTCATCGGCCTGATGCTGACCAACTTCCCCGGCAAGTACCGGCTGGAGCAAAAGATCGTCAGCCGTGAGTCGGTGCTGCGCACGTTGAACCGGGTGCGTGACCGCGCCGGCCGGCCGCCGCTGGCAGCGCCCGAACCCGAATGAAGCCACGGGTATCGGTCCTGCTGCCGGTACGCGATGCGGCCGCCACGTTGCCGGGCTGCCTGGATTCGATTGCCGGGCAGAGCTTTGACGATTACGAAGTGCTGGTAGTCGACGATCATTCGACCGATGGATCAGTCGATGTCGTCCGGGACCATGCCGCCGCGGACAGCCGGATCCGGCCGCTGGTCAATCCATCACGGGGAATCGTTGCTGCGCTCAACGCCGGACTGGCGGCAGCCCGGAGCGAACTCATCGCCCGGATGGATGCCGATGACCTCATGGCCGCTGGCCGCCTCGCACTTCAGCATGGGGCAATGACAGCCGACACACGGATCGCGGTGCTCGGCTCCCGGGTCGAGAAGTTTCCCGCGATCACCGACGGCTATCGCGAATACCTGGACTGGCAGAACGGCTTGCTGTCTGCGGGCGACATCGACGACGAGATCTACGTCGAGGCGCCGTTCGCCCATCCCTCGGTGATGATCCGCCGTCGTGTCCTGGTCGATCAGGGGGGCTACCGGCACGGCGACTTTCCCGAGGACTATGAGCTGTGGCTGCGGCTGCACCGTCAGCAGCAGGTCATGCAAAAGCTGCCGGAGGTATTGTTGCGCTGGCGCGAGGGTCCGGACCGGCTGTCGCGCACGAGTTCGCGGTACCGGCGTGAGGCCTTCGACGAGCTGCGAAGCGTTTATCTTGCCAACGACCCGCGGTTCCTGCAGCGGTCGCAGGACTTCGCGATCTGGGGTGCGGGACGGCGGACCCGGAAGCGTTGTGCCCGGCTGCTGGCCAGGGGTTTCCGGCCGCGGGCCTGGATCGACATCGACCCGCGCAAGATCGGTAACAGGCTCGATGGTGTGCCGGTCGTCTCGCCGGAATGGCTCGATGGACGCCGGACCTTCGTACTGGCTTACGTCGCCAGTCATGGCGCAAGGACCGATATCGACGGCTACCTGCGGGCGCTGGGCTACCTGCGCGGCCGGGATTACCTGATGGTCGGCTGAGTCCGCAGCCGGGCCGCCAGCGCGGTGAGGGTGTCGCCGCAGGCGCCCCTGACCCGGTGGGTGAACAACTCGTCGGCACGCGTGCGTCCCAGGTTGACCAGGGCAATGTCGATTCCGCGACCCGCGGCGGCACGTACGAACCGCAGGCCGGACCAGACCATCAGCGACGAGCCGGCGACGAGCAGCAGGTTCGCTTCACCGACGGCACGCATCGCGCGCTCGACCCGCGGACGCGGCACGGATTCGCCAAAGAACACGACGTCGGGCTTGAGTACGCCACCGCACTGGCCGCAGTCGGGCACCCTGAATCCGTCGAAGTCGGCCTCCAGCCGGGCGTCGCCGTCAGGCGCATCGGCCGCTTCGTAGTCACGCCAGTCGGGATTGAGATCCTCCAGCTCGTCCTGCAGCGCGCGCCGCGGCTGGCTGGCACTGCAGGCCAGGCAGATTACCTGTGCCAGCCGGCCGTGCAGATCGATGACTGCGTGGCTGCCCGCCTGCTGGTGCAGCCCGTCGATGTTCTGGGTGATCAGCGTGTCGATCTGTCCCGCGTGTTCCAGCGCGGCAAGCGCAACGTGGGCGCGATTCGGCCGGGCGCGGGCAACTCTCTTCCAGCCGATCATGCTGCGTGCCCAGTAGCGCTGTCGCATGGCGCGGCTGGCGACGAAATCCTGGAACTGCACCGGCCGGCGGTGCTTCCACTCACCGTCTTCGTCGCGATAGTCGGGGATGCCGGACTCGGTGCTGCAGCCGGCGCCGGTCAGCACAACGACCTGGCGGCTGCGAGCAACCAGGTCGGCGAGCGTCTCGACTTCGGTGGCACCATCCATGCACCCATGATCCCCGATTTTTCCGCGCCTGGCATCCGCGCGCGGCGCCGGACTCAGGTAAACAGACCGCCCAGGTCCAGGCCCGCCTCGATCGGCGCATTGCCGCGGTCGGGAAATACGACGTCGCCGGATCCGGGCTGCAGCCAGTCACAGACGCTGCCGAAGACGTGGTCGATGGCCGTCTCGCCGGCAATCTGCGGTGAGTAGTCGTCGAGACGCGACAGCTCGGCTTCCGGGTACATGTCGCCATAGACGCCACCGTTGACGCCTTCACCGATCAGGACCACGTAGGTGCCTTCGCCATGATCGGTGCCGGCATCGCCGTTGGCGCGAATCTGGCGGCCGAACTCGCCGGCAAAAGCGAACAGCGTGTTGCTGCGGGCGGCTGCCGGCAGGTTCTGCCACAGCACATCCATGGCCTTGCCGCTGCCGAACAGGTCGTTGAGCCGGACTTCGAGCGCGTCGCGCTGGCCTTCATGGGTATCGAAGCCGCGATATTCCAGCGAGGCGATTCGCATGTTGAAAATATCGTTGGCGGCCAGGCTGTCATAGAGGTTGCGAATCTGCTCG
>JAHEKH010000056.1:0-16012 GCA_024638445.1 Gammaproteobacteria bacterium
CGCGGTGCCTGGGGTGTTGTTGCGAGATTGCGCGAGAGATCTGCCGGCACTTCCCTTTGGTGCCGAGGATCTGACGTCACCAAAGGAAAGCACCGGCAGCTCTCTCGCTGGGGTCGTCGCAAGGCAGAGGAGATTCCCCGTTGGAGCGGCTTGCTGGCCGCGATGCCTGGGGTGTTGTTGCGAGATTGCGCGAGAGAGCTGCCGGCACTGTCGTGGTCACGACCGCGGGGGATGAACGGGTGGTTCGTTATGGTGGTTTGTGTGACGGGCGTCACATTTTTGACGCGCGTGGGCGTCGGGAATGTGACGCATCTCTCACGCAGGGGCTGAAGCGCCTGCCTAGAATTGAGGTGTGTTCTGTCAAGTGAGCCAGGAAAGGTCACGAGCAGGAGTTTTATGAAGGTCAGGTCGGCATTGGAAATTTCCGAGAGGCTGGCGTCGTGGCGGATGCTCGACGACGCATCGGATGTGCTGGTTCGGTGCCTGGACGATCACCCGTTTCACCCGAAGCTGCTGCAGAGCCTGGGCCGTATCCGGCTGAAGCAGGGGCGCCCGGACGAGGCGGCTCCGCTGCTGGAGCAGGCCCTGGCGCATCACCGGCTGATGCAGGGCGAGCGGGTCGGATAGCGCGCGGCTATTTCTTCAGCCGGTAGCAGGGCTGGTAGCCGCCACCCGCGAGTTTCATCCGGTTTTGCGCAACAAACGCCGCCAGCAGGGTGTCGAGCGAATCCATGACTTTGCGGTCGCCGGACAGTTCGAAGGGTCCGTGCTCTTCGATGGCTCGAATGCCGTTCTCTTTCACGTTGCCCGCTACGATGCCGGAAAAGGCGCGCCGCAGGTCGGCGGCAAGCTCAAAAGTATCCTGTTCGCGTGACAGGTTGAGCTTTGCCATGTTCTCGTGGGTCGGGTCGAACGGAAGCTGGAAACCGAGCTCGATCTTGAGCTGCCAGTTGTAATAGAAGGCGTCGCTCGTTTTGCGGCGAAACTGTTCTACCTCATTGATTCCCTCGCGCACCTTGTGTGCCACCTCGGCCGGACGGTCGACGATAATTTCATACTTCGACCTGGCCTCGTCACCGAGGGTTGCGGCGATGAACTCATCCAGCGTTTCAAAATAATCGTGGGCGCTGGCCGGGCCGGTAAAGATGAGTGGCACCGGAATCTCGCGGTTATCGGGGTGCAGCAGTATCCCGAGGATGTAGAGAATCTCCTCCGCGGTGCCAACGCCGCCGGGGAACACGACAATAGCGTGCCCGGTGCGGACAAAGGCTTCGAGGCGTTTCTCGATGTCCGGCATGATCACCAGGCTGTTGACGATGGGGTTGGGCGATTCGGCGGCGATAATGCCGGGCTCGGTAATGCCGATATAGCGTCCGCGCCGTATGCGCTGCTTGGCGTGACCGATCGTCGCGCCTTTCATCGGGCCTTTCATGGCGCCGGGCCCGCAGCCGGTGATCACGTTGAGCCCGCGCAGCCCGAGTTCGTAACCCACGTCCTTGGTGTAATCGTATTCGGGGCGGCTGATCGAGTGGCCGCCCCAGCACACCGTGAGGTTAGGCTTGGTGCGGGGCTGCAGCACGTCGGAGTTTCGCAGCATGTAAAACACCGCATTGGTGATGCTGGTCGAATCCGTAAGGTCAAAACGATCCCGTTGCAGCAGTTCGCGGTTGAGGTACAGCACGTCACGCAGCACGGCAAACAGGTGTTCCTGGATGCCGGTGATCATCTTGCCGTCGACGAACGCGCTGCGCGGTGCGTTTTTCAGATCAAGCTTGAGTCCGCGCTCCTGCTGCACCACGCTGATTTCAAAGTTGCGGTGCTGGTCAAGGACTATCCGCGCATCGTCGATATGGGCACCGCAATTCAGGACCGCGAGTGAACAGCGGCGAAACATGTCGTAGAGCCCGTCACTGCTGACATCCGTCAGTTCGTTGACTTCCTGCTGCGAAAGCAGTTCGAGTCGGCCCATCGGCCGAACCGAGGCGTCGAGCCCGCGATAGGCATGCCCGGCGGCGCAGCGCTGCAGCTCGATCTCTTCGTCGCTGGTGTCGCCTATTACTCTCGATTCGTCGATGCTCATATTCGGTCCGAGTAGCGGTTGAAGCAGGTAATCTTATCCATCGGCAGGTCGATGTCACGCTTGTAGATCTCGTTTTTCAGCCATTCCGCTTCCTGCTGGCAGCGGGTCTCGTCGGCTTCGATGGACCAGGCCCTGGGACGCCCGTCATCGCCGCCGTTCCAGCGATAGCCGCGCGCCTTCAGGAGGTCCTTGGCCTCGAACGGTGAGTTCACCGCCCAGAGCCTGAAGGTGCTCTCCCTGGCACTCTCCAAAAGCACGGCAAGCGCCGTGCGTCCGCTGGAAGGCAGTTCCTGGGACAACAGGTGAATGCCGGCCAGCGTGTCGGCGCCGGCACTGTGGCCGTCGTAGAAAAAGCCGTAGCGATAGGCCAGGTATTCCTGCTTGGTGCTTTCCAGGCCTTCGTCGCGCCACGGAATTTCTTTCATCGAGCAGGCCCATGCCTTTGCTTCGAATGCGGGGCAGCGGCTTTCGACGAAGCGCCGGTCGAATCCGGCATTGTGGGCAACGACGAGGTTGGCGACCTCAGCCATATTGGCTGCCCGGTCCCAGTCGATATGACGGCCGTTGACGTCGGCATCGGAAATTCCCGTCAACCGGGTAATCTCGGCAGGTATGGGCCGGCCAGGATCGTCAAACTCGACGTAGCCGTCTTCGACGGTGCACAGCAGGCCGTCGACGGTGAAAGTAAACGGTACCAGGGCGATCTGGATGACGGCTTCCGTCGCCGGATCCAGGCCGGTGGTTTCAACATCGAGAAAAATCCCGTTGCGCAATTGCGCGGGATCGTCCGGGTCACGCCGATAGCGCCGCCGGGCGCGCAACCGCCGGATCACGCGGTAATCCTGGTGATTTTCCAGCTGCCGCGCCAGTTCTTCGAGCTCGTGTTTGTTCATCGAAGTGGGCAGTCTACTCGTGGCTGCGGGCCCGCGCCATGATGTGGCCCCCGGGTGCATTGTTAAGAATGATCCTGCGCGGTAGTCTGGCCGCCTTTCGGGTCATAATGGTCCGTGTACGGGTTTTATCGAGGGAAGAATGTACGATTTCAGCTCTCCGGATTTCTGGATCGTGGCGGCCGGCGGGCTGGCCACAGGCGCCTTCCTCGGCTGGCTGTTGACGTCGATCGCACACCGGCGCAGCGGGGGCGGCAAGAACGTGCACCAGCTGCGCAAGGAAATGGACGACTACCGCGAAGAGGTCAACGAGCATTTCGCGAAAACAGCAGAACTGTTCAAGGACACTACGGAAAAGTATCGCGACCTGTACGAACATCTTGCCGGCGGTGCGGAGGGGCTTTGTGACGACCTGCCCGGTCGTACCCAGGTCGAGTTCCGGCCAGGAAAGCTGCTCGCGGAAAACAGTAACGGCAGCGACGGCGACATCGTCTCCGACCAGCCGCTGTCGACTGAAGAAAACGGAACGCAGCCGCCGCAGCCCGACGAGAGCAAGGTCCGGCCGGGACTCTGAGTCAGCGATCGAGCGGCTGCACCGGGCGCTCGAAATAGGTGTGAAACGGGGCCGGCAGCCGGCGATAGTCCAGGCCGGCAATCCGTTCAGCCAGGTCGACACCGTTATAGGTGTTCCAGAACAGCACGTCCTGACCGTCGAGCGCGCCGCCGTCGGCATCGGCCAGCAGCGCCGCCATAGCCTTGGACGTGTAGGTGCCCTCGAGGGCCAGCCCGCAGGCTGACTCCACGCGGCGCCTGGCCGCCACTCCGGCCTCGGTAAACACCGCATATTTCTGACCATACTGGTCATCGCGTATACCGTCGAGGCCAAAAGGTATCAGCGGGAAGCTGTGGTCCGTCTCATGCAGCAGCCGGTTGGTTTCTTCGTACAGCCGCTGCATCCCCGGCCCGTTCGCGATACTTTCACGAACGACCCGGATCGGAACCAGGCGACTTTTCAGCCCGCTGGCACGCAGACCCAGCAGCAGGCCCGCTGCCGTTCCCATCGTGCCCAGAGCAACATAGATTCGGTCGGGTTCGGGTAACAAGCCTGCTTCGATCTGTGCGGCGAGTTCGAAAGCGGCGTTGACGAAGCCCACCGTGCCCAGCGGCGACGATCCGCCCCCCGGTATCACCATCGGCGCCGGCAGGTCATCGCGTTTACGCTGTTCCCGCAGCTCGCGCGCACCTCGTGCTGCATCGTCCTCGCTATCGAAGTGATGCAGTTCCGCGTTGGTCGTCAAAGCCACCAGCAGGTTGCGCGCGACGTAGCGGGCGTTGGTCTGCGGAGTCAGCACGGAGATGCAGCGCAGTCCCTGCTGCTCGGCGTACAGGGCGGTTGCCAGGGCATGATTCGAGCCGGCGACTCCAAAAGTCATGACTTCCTGCGCGCCTTGCCGGCGAGCCGCCGCCAGCAGGAACTCGAGCTTGCGGACCTTGTTGCCGCCATACAGCGGTCCGCTGGGTCCGTCGTCCTTGATATACAGGCGGCAGCGGTCGTTGAGGCCCTCGAGTGGACCGGCCGGCGTGGGAAACCGGCCGAGGCTGACATGAGGCAGGACCACCATGCCGGGGAAACGTTCGAACAGTTCGATCATGTTGACCGAGGATAGCACCCGCCCCGCAACAGTTTTGTTATCGTTGCCAATCGCCCTGGGGAGTGCCAATGAAGATAGTTGTAGTTGGTGGTGGCTATGCCGGCTTGTCGTGTCTGTCCGAGCTGCATCGTCGTGTGCGCGACGCGCGACTGGTGCTGGTAGACCCTGCTGCCGATCATTTCAAGATTACCCACCTCCACGAATCGGTGCGCCGCCCGCTCGCCGCGTTTCGCGTGCCGTTTTCCGATCTCGGGCGCCGGATGGGTTTCACTCATCGCCGGGGCAGAGCGCTGCTGGACGACATCGATTCCATTGCCGGCGCCGGATCCCTCGACATAGAAAGTGAAACCGGCATTTTCACGCTGGACTTCGATTATCTCGTCATCGCAACCGGCTCCCGGCCGCCGGCCTTGCCGTCGGGCCCTGGCGTTTACGATCGCAACGACCTGTTGCAACAGGACGCCAGCGGCCTGGTGAAGTCGTATCTCGACAATTGCCCGTCAACGCCCGGCCTGACCGTGGTTGGCGGAGGCCCCAGCGGCATCCAGATGCTGTTCGAACTCGCTGACCTTTGCCGTCGCCGCTCCCCGGCGGTCCCCCTGCGCCTGGTTGACCGGGATGCCTCGTTGCTTACGGGCTACCCGGCGGCCATCGGCGACTATGTGTCACAAAAAATAGCTGCGGCCGACATCGACTTTCGGCCGGCGTGTGAATATCTCGGGGTCGACGGCGATTCGCTGCAGCTGCGCTGCAACGGCACGGAAATTTCGGAGCCGGCCGGTCTGACCTTCCTCTTTCCCGGCGCGCAGCCCGCGCCATTCGCCGTAGCCACCGATCGTTTTGGCCGGGTCGGCGGTCGCGATAACGTAATGTCGGCCGGCGACTGCGCCCGCTACGACAGCCGTGGCGACGACGGGATGACAGCCCAGGTTGCCGTGCGGCAGGGCAAGCATGTGGCTACGAATATCGACCGGGTCTCGCGCGGCGTGCGACCGCTGGAGTACTTTTTCCGGGAACTGGGCTACGTCATCAGCCTCGGGCCGCTCGATGCCGTTGGCTGGCTGCTCGTAAAGGACCGGGTCGTCCATGGCTTGCCGGCATTTGCCATCAAGGAAGCGGTCGAGGCGCAATACGATCTTTTTGTCGCTGGACTAGACACTTATGTAATCTGAAGTCGGTTTATGTCGGATTGTCGGGAATGGTGCCGATTCGATAGACTTTCGAAAAGCTAAAAATTACAAGATCTACTGAACAAACAGACTGCCCACGGAGACAGGGATCATGATCGCACGCCTGTTATTGCTGCTCGCCGCAGCGCTGTGCCTGTCCGCCAATGCTGACGAGACTATCGACGCATCACGCCCGCTGCCACCGGGCGTCCAGGTCTACATCGACGAGGAAACGGGCGAGGTACGCGCTCCAACCAAAGAAGAGACAGCTGCAGCCGCAGAGGCATTTCGGCGTCGCTACCTGGACCTGTCGGTCGACAAGCCCGTGGTCGAGCATGCAGATGGCAGTCTGAGCCAGGAGCTTGGTTCCCGTCATCGCATGTTCGCGGTGGCGCGTATCGGCGAGGATGGCGAGGTCGAAACTCAGTGCCTGCCGGCGGAGCAGGCAGAAGAGTTTCTCGGTGAGGCGAAAAGTCCAGAGGCGCAGCGGTGATAAAGCGGTTCGCTGCATCGCTGTTGCTGCTTACTCTTGCCGGTGTGGCCCACGGCGGGGCCACCATCCTGGTCGTCAACTCGGATGCTGCCGGAATCGGATTCAACGACACCACGGTGGCAACGCCCATCGGTGGCAATACCGGCACTACGCTGGGCGAACAGCGCACGATCGCTTTCGAGTTCGCGGCGAGCCTGTGGAGCAGCGTAATTGACAGCAACGTCACGATTCGAGTGGATGCTTCCTTCGCACCGTTGTTCTGCAACTCTTCTTCGGCCACCCTGGGCGCCGCAGGACCGACCACGATCCACGCCAATTTTGCAGGTGCGCCGTTCACCCAGACCTGGTACCCCCAGGCGCTGGCCAACAGCCTGACCGGCAGCGACCTGTCGGGCTCGCTGGATATGAGCGCCGAATTCAACGGCGATCTCGATTTCAACGACAGCTGCCTGTCCGGTACCAACTGGTACTACGGGCTCGATAACAACAACCCGGCCAACACGATCGATTTTCTCAATACCGTCATGCACGAGTTGGCGCACGGTCTCGGCATGGTGGGCTTCGTCGATTTCGAGACCGGCGAATTTCAGAGCGGCCTCGCCGATATTTATTCCCGGTTCAGCCTGGACACCGATGAGGGGCTGCACTGGAACGAAATGAATGATTCACAGCGGGCCGATTCGGCCACCAACGGCAACGGGTTGGTATGGAGCGGATCGAATACGGCGGCGCTGGCCTTCTACCTCCTGACCGGCGGCAGGGACGGCAGCGGCTTCGTACAGCTATATGCTCCCAACCCTCTGCGTGTCGGGTCGTCGGTCTATCACTGGGATACGTCGACCTTTCCCAATACGCTGATGGAACCTTTCCTGCCTGGTTCAGTGGTTGCATCCGAATCGCTCGACCTGAGCCCGGCGCAGTTGAAGGACATCGGCTGGACGATTGACGATCTGGACGCGGACCTCATCCCGGACACCTACGACAACTGCCCGAATGACACTAATCCGGACCAGGCAGATTCCGACAACAATGGTGTGGGCGATGTTTGCGAAACGTGCTCGGGGGCTGACAGCGATAACGATGGAGTTCCCGATGCCTGTGACAACTGTGTCAATGACATCAACGCAGACCAGGTCGATACGGATACGGACGGCGAGGGCGATGCCTGCGACCTTGACGATGATGGCGATGAGGTCGCCGACGCGGCCGATAACTGCCCGTTGACACCCAACCCGGACCAGCTCGATACCGACCTCGATGGGGCCGGCGATGCCTGTGACGGTGACGATGACGAAGATTCGGTGCCGGACCTGGCCGACAACTGCCCGCTGACGCCGAATACCGACCAGCTCGACACCGACGATGACGGCGCGGGTGACGCCTGCGACGACGATGACGACGGCGACACCGTGCTGGATGCCGCAGACAACTGCCCGTTGACCCCTAATACCGCCCAGCTCGACACTGACGATGACGGTTCGGGCGATGCCTGCGACGACGATGACGACGCAGATTCTGTTCTCGACGCGGCAGACAATTGCCCGCTCACGGCCAACACCGACCAGCTCGACACTGATGGTGATGGCGCGGGTGACGCCTGCGACGACGATGACGACGGCGACGGCGTGGCTGACACTGCCGATAACTGTCCACTCGATGCCAACGCAGATCAGCTCGATGCCGACGACGATGGCGCAGGCGATGTCTGCGACGATGATGATGACGGCGATGCCGTCGTGGATATCTCGGACAACTGCCCGTTAACGCCTAACCAGGACCAGCTCGACAGCGACGGCGACGGTCCCGGTAATGCTTGCGATAACTGCAGCAGCACGGCAAACGCCGACCAGTACGACAGCAACGGCGACGGCTATGGCAACGCCTGCGATGCCGACCTGGACAACAACGGTTTTGTTACGTTTCCCGATCTCGCGCTGATGGAGGCGGCGTTCTTTACATCGCCCGCATTACCAAACTGGAATCCCGATGCCGATTTCGACAACAACGGCTCGATCAACTTCCTCGACCTGGTCCTGATGGAGGGGCAGTTCTTCGGGCCGCCGGGACCCAGTGGTATCGCGCCCTGAGAACTACTTTGCCTTGCCCTGGGCCGCGACGGCGGCCGCACGACGCTTGATCTCCTCGGCATCACCGAGATAGCGTTTCGATACCGGTTTGAGATCGTCGTCCAGGTCGTACACCAGCGGAACGCCGGTGGGGATATTGAGCTTGAGAATTTCCTCGTCCGACACGTTGTCCAGCCGCTTGACCAGCGCGCGCAGGCTGTTGCCGTGGGCGACGACGATCACCCGCTGTCCGGAACGGATCGCCGGAGCAATGGTGTCGTTCCAGTAGGGCATCATGCGGTCGACAACGTCTTCCAGGCATTCGCCTTCGGGCATCTCCCGCTCGGTCAGGTTGGCGTAGCGGCGGTCGTTGCGCGGGTGCCGTTCGTCGTCCTGCCGCAGTTTCGGGGGCTGCACTGAATAGGACCGGCGCCAGATGTGCACCTGTTCTTCGCCGTGTTTTGCCGCCATTTCCGCCTTGTTCAGGCCCTGCAGTCCGCCGTAGTGACGCTCGTTGAGTTTCCAGTCGCGCTCGACCGGCAGCCACAGCGTGTTCATCTCGTCCATCACGATCCACAGCGTGCGGATCGCGCGGGTCAGGACCGAGGTGTAGGCGTAATCGAATTCCAGGCCTTCTTCCTGCAGCAGGCGTGCGGCCTCGCGCGCCTCTGCGCGGCCCTGCTTGGTCAGGTCGACATCGGTCCAGCCGGTGAAGCGGTTTTCCTTGTTCCACGTGCTCTGACCGTGGCGCAACAGTACTAGCTTGGGCATCTGCAGATTCCTGGCAGGCAAAAAACGGCCGCTATTGTAGCCTGATGCAACCAGCCATGTGTTACGGCCCGGTAAATCATGCCGCTGGCCCTGGCCCGCCTGGGGCCCGGTCGGCCGATTCGAATCAATGGTTTAGCTCGGCGTCAGTCGAGCGCCGAGATCGCCGCCAGGATTTCCTGCTTGGCAGCGTCGATAGCGGCGTCGATCCGGCCAAAGCTGTCCTGCGATCGGCCGAGCGACTCCCAGTTGTCCTGCCAGGTGGCATAGAGCCCGTTGCAGGCGTTCTGCACCTCATCCGGCATTGAATAGGCGAGATCGCGTATCGCGATCACCTGGGTCCAGCCAATACGCGGATTGCCGCCGGTTTCGTCCATGTCGTAATGATTGAGCAGCACCACCTGCTGCAGTTCCGCGATCTCGGTCATCAGCTGGAATCCGGCCGCCCGCACGTTGCGGTTGGCCTCAGTGCGTTCGTTGCGCCAGGTGTTATAGCCCAGGCTGGTCACGGCGACGACCAGGCTGATCAGCGCCACAGCATTGCGCCGCAGCTGTTCGCGTATCGAGTCGTTGCCTGCCACCGCACTCTCCGCCCGCCCGGACGAAGACAGTATAAGCGATCAGCCGCCGGCCGCTGCCGAATCGCGGTCCTGCAGCACAGTAACCTGGCGCCCATCGGTCAGCGTTTCTGCGCCACGAATCACCACCTGGTCGCCGGCCTCGAGACTGCCTTCGACGCCAATCAGCTCGCCGCTGCTGTCGCCCGTCTGAACTTCGATCCGTTCGGCGGTGCCGCCGTCATTGATGCGAAAAACATAGGTGCCTTCGCGTCGCAGGATCAGCGCGTCGCGCGGTACCGCCAGCGTCTGGCGGCTGGTCTTCATCGGGATGGCGGCACTGATGAGCTGGCCGATCACCCACGGGTTTTCGGCTGGCAGATCGATCCGGAGCTCGAAGGTCTGCGAGCGCACGTCGGCCGAAGGCACCACCGTGCGCACCGTGCCGGTCAACTCCGATTCGAAACCGAACAGCCGCAGCGCGTCACCCGCTCGCACCCGACCGGCAAAACGCAGCGGCGCGAAGACCCGCACCTCGAGATTCCGGGTGTCGGTCATGCGTGCGAGCACTGTGCCGCGGGACACGTCTTCCCCTTCGCGCCGCAGGCGCTCGACGATGATCCCGTCGAACGGCGCCCGCACAGCGGCACGCGCCAGCTGGTCCTCGATTTGCCTGATCCGCACCCGCGCGATCTTGAGATCGCTGGCCGCGACGTCGCGGTCGGATTCGGTCTGCTCGAGCTGGTTGGCGGACAGGCTGTTGTTCTTCACCAGGTTCTGTTGCCGCCGCAGCTGCGCCTCTAGGAACCGCAGCTGGGCCGCTGCGCGTTGTGCCTGAGCCTGCTGCTCGGCCAGCTGCAGGTCCAGCGGCGTGGTGTCGATCCGGGCAATCTCGTCCCCGGTGGCCAGCACCGTGCCGGGTTCGGCCACCTGCACCAGCCGGCCGTCCACGCCGATCGTTATCTGCAGGTCGTTGCGGCTGTACACCGTGCCGGTTACCGGCACCGTCGGCGTGATCTCGGCCAGCGCAACGGTGGCAACCTGCACGGGACTGGGGGGCATTTCCGGCATCTGGGCGTTTGCCGCAACAGCCGCCAGCAGGATAAACCAGGCCAGGCCTCTCATGTTTCCGCTCCCGCAGTTTCCAGGTTGCTTTCGATGACCCGGCCGCCTTCGCCGAGACGCAGCAGCGCCGGCATCAGCACCAGCGTAAAGATAGCCGAGAAAAACATTCCGCCAACGATAACCGTCGCCAGGCCGCGGTAAATGTCCGAACCCACGCCAGGGATCACAGCCAGCGGCAGCATACCGACAATACTCGTCAGCGTGCTCATGTAAACCGGGCGTGCGCGCACCCGCACCGCCTGTTCCACCGCGTCGCGCCGCGTCAGACCGCGCAGCTGCCCGTCGCGGGTCTGGCTGACCAGGAGAATGGCGTTATTCACGACCAGCCCCATCAGGATGATGAAACCGATCATGGTGAGTATGTCGAGCGACTGGTAGGTCACCCGGTTCAGCAGCCAGAGCGCGGCAAAACCACCGGCGACCGCCAGCGGCATGACCAGCAGCACCAGGAACGCGTCGCGGGCCGAGCGGAAAATGGCCGCCATCACCACAAAAAGGATCGCTACAGCCAGCAGGAAGTTGCGGAGCATGTCGCCCAGGGCCGCTTCGAGCTGGTCGGCGCTGCCCCGGTACTTGATTCCCGAGCCTGCCGGCAGCAACGCATCGATGACTGGCCCGGCCTCCTCGCGCAGCAGCGCCAGCGCTTCCTCGACGGTGACTTCGTCCGGCGGCAGCACCTGCAGGCTGATCGTGCGCTGGCCATCGTAGCGGTTGAGCTGGGTCGGGCCGACGGTGCGCTGGATGTCGGCCAGCGAACCGATCGGCTGCGGGCCGAGCTGCGGTGTGGCAATGGGCATGGCGGCCAGCTCGTCGGGATTGCTCCACTGACCCGCTCGCAGGATCACGTCATAGCGGTCATTGCCGTCGAAATACTCGCTGACAAACAGTCCGCCGGTCATCGCCCGCACCGCCAGCGCGACATCCTGGCGGTTGAGACCGGCCTGGGTGATCAGCCGTTCGTTAGGCACCACCTGGAGCTCCGGTTCGGCCAGTGACAGCCCGGGTACCGGCCGTACCACCGAGCCCGGCAGGATCTCCTGGATCTTGCCCATGCCGACGGCTGCGGCATCCATGAGCGCGACGATATCCGGGCCCTGCAGGTCGACGCTGATCGTACGACCGCCGTTGAAACCGATGCCCAGCAACGATGCACGGCTGACGAAGGCCTGGGTGTCGGGAATGCCTTGCAGCAGCGGTCCGCGCAGCAGCGCCATGAAGTCCTCGGTTTCCTCCGGTTTCAGCGGATAGAGGTAGAGGATATTGAAAGAGCCGAACATAGACAGGTTGTAGCCACGGATATGGGGCTCGACCTCGTGATCCATGTGCGGTTTCAGCCGCCGCACGATGGTTGCGCCGATTTCGTTTTCGAACAGGTCGTTGTTGACGCCGGGCGGCACGTTGAAAAACACCTGCACAGCGTCGGCCTGGGCGGAAGGGAGGAAATCCGCCTTGGGTTTGAGCAGCACCGTGAGCGCCACCGGTCCGGCGATCAGCAAAACGACCCAGGCCAGCCGCAGCGTGCGCGCGTCAGTCAGCCGCATCACCAGCCGGGTGGCACGTTCCCACCAGTGCGCCACCGGATCCGGCCTGTCGAAATCGGCCAGCCACAGCCGGCTGGCGGCCGGAATCAGCGTCAGCGCGGTGACCATCGAGGCGAGCACGGCGATCGACAGGGTCAGGGCCAGGTCGGAGAACATCTGCCCGATCTGGCCTTCCATAAACATGATCGGCAGGAAGATCGCCACCGTGGTCATGGTCGAGGCAAACAGCGCGCCACGCACCTGGTCGGCGCCGTGCTGAAAGGCCGTTTCGGGTGGCTCGCCGCCCTGGCAAAAGCGCACAATGTTTTCCTGCACGATGATGGCCGCGTCGAGCACCAGGCCCACCGAGAACGCCAGGCCCGCCAGCGAGATCACGTTGAGCGACAGCCCGAACAGCTGCAGCCCGATGAAGGCCACCATCAGCGAAATCGGGATCGCGGCGGCAATGATCAGCGTCGAGCGGGTGCTGCGCAGGAAAAACCACAGCGCCCCGACCGCCAGCAGCACGCCGAGCCCGAGGTTGTTCTTGACCAGGGCTATCGCGCGGCGAATGTAGACCGACGCATCGAAGCTGAGCTCCAGCGTCAGCCCGGCTTCACCCAGCGCACCGTCGTTCAGTTCGGCAATTGCGGCGTTCACCTCATCGAGGATTTCCACCGTGTTCGAGCCGGGAGCACGTTCGACCCGCAGGTAATAGGAGTTGTAGCCGTTGCGCATGTTGACGCCGAACGGGTCGGCCAGGCGTTTCTGGGTGGTCGCGATTTCAGACAGCCGGATCGGCCGGTCGCCGCTCCACGCCACGATCAGCTCGTCGAGTTCCTCGATGTCGCTCTGGCCGACGAAACGCACGGTGTACTGGCGCCGCCCGACGTTGGCAAAACCACCGGAGACGTCGTTGGCGCGCGACACGGTGCTGACCACCGTGCCGATTGGAATCCCCAGTGCCGCCATCCGGTAGGGATCGAAGGTAATCCGCACCTCGGAGGGGCGCCGCCCCGACATGTCGACCCGGCTGACGCCGGAAATACGCGCCAGGCGCGGTTCGACTGTGTCGTCGAAAATCTTCTGGTAACGCGGCTGGTAGAGATCCTTTTCCGGATTGTCCGCGTGCGGATAGATCTGCATCGTCGCAGCATTGTCGCCACCCCCGAAGCCACCGCCACCGGCAACGAAAGGTTCGCCGGCATCGACCGGTCGTGGCGGTGCCTGGTTCAGGTTGGTGATCACGTTCACCATCGCCTGCTGCATGTCGGTGCCGACATCGAACGTGAGCGAGATGCGTCCGAAGCCGCGGCTGACCTGGCTGGAAATCTCGACCACGCCGGGCGTGTTGCGCAACACGTCCTCCTGCGGTTCGATGATGTAAGACTCCATCTCCTCCGGTGCCGCCTGGCGCCAGTTATTGAATATGCTGATCTGCGGCTGGCTCAGGTCCGGCAGCAGCTGGATGGGTCGGGAGAGGATGGCGAGCACGCCGAACAGAACCACCAGCGCAGCGACGGCCAAGATGGCCGCCGGGTTGGCGAGGCTGGTGCGGGTCAGGTTCAAGGCTTATGGTGCGTTGCGTTAGCGGGCCCGGTTCTGCTTCGACCCGCTGGCGGGTGAATGATTCCTATTAAATCATTCCTGGCGACACCAGATTGCTGTACCGCCGCACCGGCCCGGTGAGTACACTGTCGCCGGCATCGACGAAAGGGGGATTTATGCCGCATCGAATTACTGTCCTGGGCGCCGGGCTGGTCGGGCGCGCCATCGTCGCGGACCTGTGTCCCGACTTCGAAACCCGGGTTGCCGATGTCGATACCGGGAGGCTCGATGCGCTGGCGCGACGTTATGGCGTCGACACCGTAAAGACCGACTTGTCGAACCCGGCCCGGGTCGCGGCGCTGCTCGAAGATGCCGATCTCGCGGTGTGCGCGGTACCGGGATTCATGGGTTTCGAGACACTGCGGTCCATCATCGAAACCGGCACCGACGTCGTTGATATCTCTTTTTTCAATCGCGACCCCTTCGAGCTGGACGCCCGTGCCCGGGAACGTGGCGTTACCGCGGTCGTCGACTGCGGTGTGGCGCCTGGCATGAGCAACGCCATCGCCGGTTTTCACGATGCCAACATGGATGTCGAGCGATTTGATTGCATGGTTGGCGGGCTGCCGTTCGAGCGCGCATGGCCCTACGAGTACAAGGCACCGTTTTCGCCGATTGACGTGATCGAGGAATACGTGCGCCCGGCGCGGCTGCGGGAAAATGGCGAGATCGTCACCCGCCCGGCGCTGTCGGAAGCCGAGCTGGTAGAGATCGAGCCGGTCGGCCAGCTGGAGGCCTTCAATACCGACGGTCTGCGCTCGTTGCTGGACACAACGAAGATACCGAACATGCGTGAACGCACGCTCCGCTATCCAGGCCATATCGAATTGATGCGGGTGTTTCGCGAGAGCGGATTTTTCGACGCCAGTCCCATCACCGTCGACGGTGTCAGCGTACGCCCGCTGGACGTGACGGCCGCGCTGCTGTTTCCGCTGTGGAAGGCCGGTCCGGGCGAAGAGGCTTTCACCGTCATGACCATGGAGCTAAGCGGCACCGAAAACGGTGAGAAAGTCAGCTACAGCTACCGGTTGTTCGATCGCGACGATGCGGCCACCGGGCTGAGTTCCATGGCCCGGACCACGGGCTTCACCGCGACTGCCGCGGCCCGCCTGGTGCTCGACGGCGGCTACCGGCATCCCGGTATTTCGCCGCCCGAATTTGTCGGCGCAGCGCCCGGCTGCCTGGAGCGGCTTCTGGCTCTGCAGGCGGAGCGGGGAGTGATCTACGAGCGCCAGCGGCGGACGCTGTGATCTGTTGTCCCACTGATAGCGTCGGGATTTTTTACACTTTATGTGCGACGCATTCGCGCGGGGCAGCATAAACTGTTGTTTTAAAAATTGCTTTTCACTCTGGCACGATTACTGCTTAACAATGCCCAGATCGGGTTTTTCTTGATGAAGGATTATGTTCAAACCCGCCGACTTGAGTTTGCCTTAGTAGATACAAGCCGCGAAAAGCGGCCGATTGGGGAGTAAGAAAACATGGCTCTTTACAAGAAAATTTCCATTCTGGCCGCAGGCCTGCTCGTGGCGATGGGGCTCGCCGCACCGGCCAGCGCCGGATCTGTGGTATTTAACCTCGGCGATATCGTCGTGGACGACGACTCGGCTACCGGCGATATCGCGTTGGCGATACCGGCGGGTTTTTACGACACCGTGTCGTTCACGACCGACTGGAGCGCGATCTCGGGTGACCCCTGGTCAAACGAAGCGATCTGGGCGATCACCGACGGTCCCGTGACTGATCCCGGTACCACGTTTTACGCTGATCCCGGTGCCGCGCCGAACGCGCTTGCCAGCGGTGACGCGGTCACGCTGATCTGGGACAGCATCGCGCTGGATATCCCGATCAACGGCCCGCTCGACGGCTTTTTGCTGACGCTGCAGACCTTTGGCGGATCGTCAGCACTGTGGGCCAACTCGGTCCTGACGCTGTCGGGTCCGACGCAGGCTTCCGAGCCGGGAATCCTGCTGCTGTTCGGCCTGGGCCTGATCGGCGTGGTGGTTGCCCGCCGTCGCAGCTAAAAGCTTTTAATAATAAAAAGCGGAAAAGGCCGGTGGCGAAAGCCACCGGCCTTTTCTATT
>JAHEKH010000056.1:16112-18211 GCA_024638445.1 Gammaproteobacteria bacterium
AATCCTGCTGCTGTTCGGCCTGGGCCTGATCGGCGTGGTGGTTGCCCGCCGTCGCAGCTAAAAGCTTTTAATAATAAAAAGCGGAAAAGGCCGGTGGCGAAAGCCACCGGCCTTTTCTATTCGGCTCCCCGCGCGGGAGCAGCTTCCAGCCGCGATGCATCTTTCGCGAGATTGCGCGAGAGAGCTGGCGGCATTCCATTCTGGTTCCGGGGGAACTTAGTCACCAGAAAAAAATACCGCCAGCTCTCTCGCTGAGATCTTCGCAGGCCCGGGGAGATTCCCCGCAGGAGCGCCTTCCGGGCGCGATCCGGGAAAGGCACGTTGCCGCCGTGAATTCGCGGCCGGACGCCGACCCTACGGTAGAATGCCGGTTTCTACGGTTGACGAAAGGCCCGCATGAAGCCAACACTGTCTTTCTACGGTGGCGCCGGCACGGTGACCGGCTCGAAGTACCTGCTCGATACCGGCCGCAGCCGGGTGATGGTCGACGCCGGCATGTTCCAGGGCCTGAAAAAACTCAGGTTGCTCAACTGGCGTGAGCCGCCGTTCGATATCGACCGCATCGATGCGCTGCTGCTGACCCACGCCCATATCGACCACGGCGGCTACCTGCCCCGGCTGGTGCGGCTGGGCTACGACAAGCCGGTCTACACCACACCGGCCTCCTGCGACCTGGCGGAGTTGCTCCTGATGGATGCGGCCAAGATCCAGGAAGAGGACGCCCGGTACGCCAACAAAAAGGGATACAGCAAGCATCGCCCGGCGCTGCCGCTGTACACGGCGGATGATGCCGAGCGGGCCTGTCAGCTCATGCAGCCGGTGCCGTTTGGCGAATGGGCGGACGTGACCCGTGATGTTCGGGCACGTTTTCTCAACATGGGGCATATCCTCGGCTCGGCCATGATCGAGGTCGAGGTGCAGCGCGACGACCGCGAGCCTTTGCGGATTGTTTTCAGTGGCGACGTCGGCCGATACGACGTACCGTTGCACTCCGATCCGGATCCGCTGCCCGAATGCGATTACCTGGTGATCGAATCGACCTATGGCGACCGCGATCACAACCACGCCCCGGTGGAGGAACAGGTGCGCGATGCCATGATTCGCTGCATCGACCGGCGCGGCACGGTGCTGATTCCGTCGTTCGCGGTTGGCCGTTCGCAGCTGGTGACCTTCCTGCTGCGTATGCTGATGAACGCCGGGCGCCTGCCGGAAGTGCCGATTCACATTGACAGCCCGATGGCGGTCAATGCGACCGAGCTGTACAGCAAGCACATCAACGACCCGACGCTGGACGATGAGATTACCGAGGACGGCCGCAGCCGGCTGTTCCCGCGGCAGGTGCATTTCTCCCGCTCGGTGAAAGAATCCAAAGCGCTCAACCGGATGTCCGGGCCGCGGATCGTGATTTCCGCCAGCGGCATGCTCACCGCCGGCCGGGTGCTGCATCATCTCAAGCGGCTGCTCCCGGATCCCAGGAACCTCGTGATGCTGGTCGGCTACCAGGCGGCCGGCACCCGCGGCCGGCGAATGATGGAGGGCGGCGACACGGTGAAAGTGCACGGCGAACACGTGCCGATCCGCGCCGAGTTCATTCCGCTCGGAGGCCTGTCCGCCCATGCCGATCGCAGCGAGCTGTTGCGCTGGGTGCGCACGGCGCCGAAGCCGCCCCGCACCGTGTTTGTCACTCACGGCGAGGAAGACTCGCAGGCGTCATTTGCGGCACTGCTCGACGAAAAAGTCGGCTGCAAAACAGCCACACCCGAGCTGGACGAGACGTTTGAACTGGATTAAAGGATCCATGAAATGACCGAAGCGCTGTTTCGTGACGACGCGTACCTGAAAAGTACGAAAGCGACGGTTGTTGCCGTTGAAGACGATGCTGTGGTTCTCGACCGCACGGTGTTTTATCCGCTCGGCGGTGGCCAGCCGGGTGACACCGGCACCCTGCGTATGACCTCCGGGGCGACCGTGCCAATTGTCGATACCCGCAAGGGGGAGGGCGACGCCATCCTGCACCTGGTCGAACCCGGGTCAGATTTGCCTGCGGCCGGCGACAAGGTCGATGCGGTTATCGACTGGGACCGCCGTTATGCCCACAT
>JAHEKH010000006.1:0-20625 GCA_024638445.1 Gammaproteobacteria bacterium
GGTCTGACGATTGCAGGCCAACCGGTCAATGCAGCAGATGCCGTGGTGTTTCGTGATGGCACACCAATCCTGGCCAGCGACATCCGTCCGGGCCAGGTGGCACGCGTTCAGGGGGTCCGAACGGAAGCCGGTATTCACGCGGCTCGCATCGATCTGAACTCGGTTTTGACCGGTACGGTCGAAGCAGCAGGCGACGGCGAATTCAGCATCGCTGGTCTGCCCGTCCGCTATCTGCCGCTATCTGTAATCGACACAGAGATAGTGACGGGCGCACGGGTAACCGTCGACGGAATTCTCGCCGACGATGGCGCGGTGATTGCAACCCGTGTCGGTTCAGCGGAAACAAAGCTCAGTGCCGTCACCGGAACGATCACAGCAGTCGACGTATCCGGACTGACCTTCGAACTGAACGGTCTGCGTATAGACATGTCGTCAGCGCTGATGATTTCGCTGAAGGAAGGCCGGCCGGTCGCCGGTCAACGCGTGCGCGTCACAGGTGTTTACGGCGGAACCCCTTCGGTTATGCAGGCGCAGTTTGTGGGAAACGAGGCGCAATAAGGTAAATGCGATGGACATGATCGGCCGCAACGCGACAGAATAGGAGGATGATTGCAATGTTGCCACCTAACTTGCGCATAAAAGTCAGCGAGGAAACGGATACGAGGTCAATCGTACTCCGGGCCTGTCGCGCTATGTTGCGGCCGGTCGTCCGAATGCTTTTAAAGAGCGGAATCGTGCACCGGGAGTTTCTGCACGTGACGCGCGAAGTTTACGTCGATGTCGCACGCACCGAGTTCGGACTGCGGGGAAGGCCGACCAGCATCTCGAGGACAGCGCTGCTCACGGGCCTCGCACGCAAGGAAGTCCGCCGGATCATGGACCGAATCGATTCGGGAATCGAACTGCCGGAAACATCCAGCCAGGACAGGATCTCCCGGGTCCTGTCCGGGTGGTTCCAGGATGTGGACTACGTTACTGATGGCGGTCTTCCCAGGGCGATCCCGGCAGATGGACCCTCACCGAGTTTTGCCGATTTGAAGTCGCGCTACGGCGGCGACATACCCGCCAGCGCAATTCTGCGTGAGCTGGTCAACACGGGCACCGTCGTCCGCGGTGACGACGGCCTGTACAGCCCTGCCTATCGCAACTATCGGCCGAACCCGGCCGATCCCGAGTACATCCTGCGCGCGGGCAGCGTGATCGAAGATATCGGGAATACCGTGATGCGAAACCTGTACCGCGCTGAAGGCACCATCAGCTGGCCGGAGCGGCGGGCTACGAACACTTGTCTGCCGACCAGCTTGCTGCCCGAATTTCGCGAACTCATCTCGACAGAGGGCCAGACGTTCCTCGAACGAATCGATGCCTGGCTGAGCGAGCACGAGGTCAAGGACGACGAAGTGCCAACACAGCGGGTGGGCCTGGGCATCTACATCATCAGGGACGACGCAGACAAATAAGAGCGGGGTTGCAGGCGGCTCCTACGCGGCGGCAGCCTCTTCGATATAGCGGTCAATTTCCCGCTCCAGCAGGAACAGCGGGATATCACCGTTTTGCAGCACAGCGCGATGAAACTGCCGGATATCGAACCGGTCGCCTAACTCCCGTTTTGCGCGTTCGCGCAGCTCTAATATCTTGATCATGCCGATCTTGTAGGCAGTAGCCTGCCCCGGCCAGACCATGTAGCGCTCGATTTCCGCCGTAACATCACTGAGCCGGCTGCCGGTGTAGCGCGCCATGTAGTCGATTGCCTGTTCGCGGGTCCACCGCTTCTGATGAATGCCGGTGTCGACTACCAGCCGGACGGCCCGCAGCATTTCGTCTTTCAGCCGGCCCAGGTCACTGAGCGGATCGGGGTGATAGCCCGCCTCCCAGGCCAGTCGCTCGGCATAAAGCCCCCAGCCCTCCGAGAAAGCCGTAAAGCCGAGAAACTTCCGGAACTGCGGCACTCCCGACAACTCGCTCTGGATACTTGTCTGGTAGTGATGTCCCGGAATCGCTTCGTGGTACGCCAGTGTCCGCATGCTCCACGTCGGATGTTCGTGTATATCGCGAAGGTTGAGGTAAAAAACGCCGGGGCGGCTGCCGTCCTGGGCAGGCCCCATGTAATACGCCAGGCTGGAGCCCTCCTCGCTGAATTCGGGCACCCGTCTCACTTCGACCTCTGATTCGATTTCCAGGTCAAACAGGCCCGACATTCCGGCGTCTATCTCGTCGATGAGGACCTGGAAATCCTCGATGATCCGCTCGCGGCCCTCGGGAGTGTCGGGATACAGGAAACGCTCGTCGTTACCCAGGGCGGCAACCCGTTCTCCCACCGTTCCTTCGGTTAAACCCTGGTCCGTGAGTATTGCGTCCATTTCCGCACTGATCCGCTCGACCTCGGCCAGCCCGATTTCGTGAATCTCTTCTGCGGTCTTGTGAGTCGTCGTGTGCTGAAACAGCTGCGTTGCGTAATAAGCTTCGCCGTCGGGCAGTTTCCAGACGCCATGATCGGTCACGGCCTTGGCCCTGAGCGCGACAAAGTAGTCGATCAACCCCTGGTAAGCCGGGTAAACCGAGCCGGTGATTTGTTGGCGTACTTCTTCCAGCAGCTGTTCTCTTTCGCCAGGCTCCAGGTCTTCCAGCGGCTCGGTGCGTTCCGCAAACGAAGTGTAGAGTATGTTTTCCTCGGCTGGCACACCGATAAAACCCTGCATTTCCTCGATAACGGCCTCAACCGCGAATCGCGGCAGGATAATGCCCTTGTCCTCGCGCAACCGCAGATCGTCGAGTAACTGCGAAAAATACCGGGGTGACTGCGACAGTCGGGAAATGTAGTGCTCGCAATCGAGCTTGTCGCCGACATGATGAATCGTGGTCATGAATATCGGAAAAAAGTTCTGCACCCCACCCATCTGGTTGACCGGATAGCTGTGCCACATGAACTCGCGGGCCCCGGCCTGCTGGCGCATGAAGAAATTCATCACGTCGTAGGAAAGCGCCTTCTGCCCCTGCAGCTTTTCGCGATCGTAAGTCGCCAGCGTCTCGATATAACCCTCGATTTGATCGGCGAACCAGATCGTTCGCTCCGGCGACAGGTCATCGAGGTTGGCGTTATGACCTCGTATTCCAAGCCCCTCGAGCAAACGCAGCGAGCTCAGTGCCTGCGGGCTCTTCAGACCCATTTCCAGGAAGGCGCGCTCGAAGAACACCTCGATAAAAATCGGCCGGAACCAGATGCTGTTGATGACCAGCGCGGCCACCAGTACCAGCACGACGCCGGTGCCAAGACCCAACCATTTAAAGAATTTTTTCATATCATCCCGTCCGGGTTGCGCCTACAGCGAAACCAGCGTTATCAGCCCCTCGAGAGCCGCCATGACAGCCTGGCGCCGCACTGCATCGCGATCGCCCTCGAATTCTTCAAGTCGCGCGGTCACCAACGGGCCATTGTCAGTGCGCTGCGCCCACCCCAGCCAGACCGTTCCAACCGGTTTCTCGAGCGTACCGCCATCGGGGCCCGCAACTCCACTAACCGCAACAGCGAGATCTGCCGCACACTGATGCAGGGCACCCTGCGCCATTGCCCGCACGACACCTTCGCTAACCGCGCCGTGGGTCTCCAGCAGCGAAGCAGGCACATCGATGAGCTCTGACTTGGCCTCGTTACTGTAGGTCACCAGTCCGCGGCGAAACCAGGCGGAACTGCCCGGCACGTCGGTAATGCACTTGGCTATCCATCCACCGGTGCACGATTCGGCCGTGGTGACGAACAAGCCAGCGGTTTGCAGGTGCTGACCCAGCTCTTCAGCCAGCGAATAGAGAATCCCGTCATCCATGCGACGAGTTTACATGCCTCAGATGGTCCGGTAGACGTCCAGGTTGCCATCGACCATCTGCTCGACGCTGAATTCCTGTGCCACGTACGCCGCACCCGCCTTCCCCATCGCTGCTGCGCCGGCGGGATCATCGAGCAGCCGGTTGACGGCAGAGGCGATTGCCGAAGCATCTCCCGGCGGCACCAACAACCCCGTCTGCCCGTCGATCATCGTTTCGGGAATGCCACCCGCGCGGGACGCGACTAGCGGCAATCCCGCCGATGCCGCCTGCAGCAGCGCCACCCCGAGCCCTTCCTTGAGCGCGGGATGAACGACCAGGTCGAGACAGGGAAGCACCCGCGGCAGGTCGTCGCGAAAACCGGCCAGCTGCACCACTCTGGAGAGCCCCTGCTCCGAGACCTGGTTTCGAATTGCCGTCTCGGCGGAACCGGTGCCAAACAGAATGACCCGTGCGTGCGGATGCCGCCGCACGATTTCCGGCAGCGCGTCGAGGAGAAAGCGGTGTCCCTTGCGCGCAATCAGCTGCGCCACGACCGCTATCGCCGGTGCATCCTGCGGGATACCGAACTCGCTCTCCAGCCAGGGGCGGTCACCCGGATAGTCGGCCGGTGGCGGAACGGCACTGCGAACGCAACGCAGCTTGGCCGGACTCACGCCAGCCCTGAGAAGCACATCATAGATGCCGCGGGAAATCGCGATGACCCGGTCGACGAGCGCGTACTTGGCCGCGGCCAGGATCCTGGTTTCCCGGTTGTCGACCCGGCGCGATAACACCACGGGCACGCCCAGCCTCAGCGCGGCAAGGCCGCCAAGCCAGTCTGCACCGCGGCGGCTGTGCAGGTGCACCAGGTCCGCGCCTGAATCCCGTATCTCATTGCGGAGCCGCATGATGAGCGGCAAATCGACGTCGCCACCCATGGCGATCTCCCGCAATTCGGCGGCCGGCCGGGCCGCGGCAATGGCACTGCCTGCGGGACAAACCAGAACGTTTTCCACACCTTTGTCACGCAAGCCACGGAGCAACAACAGGACCTGCCGCGGCCCGCCATAAAGGTGCCGGCCACTTTCCACGTGAATGACCTTCACCGGTTGCCGCCGCCCGGCCGCCTGATTAGCATGCTTGTTTGCCCACCACTTCAGTTTAAATGACCCGCGCCAACCCAGACCAGCACACACCGATGATGCGCCAGTATCTCGGCATCAAGGCCGAGCACCCGGACACGCTGCTGTTCTACCGGATGGGCGATTTCTACGAGCTTTTCTACGACGATGCCGAACGCGCCGCCGGCCTCATCGACATCGCGCTGACAACCCGTGGCCGCTCTGCCGGCCAGCCGATTCCGATGGCGGGTGTGCCGGTGCACTCGGCGGACGGCTACCTCGCAAAACTGGTTGGTCTTGGGGAATCGGTTGCGATCTGCGAACAGATGGGCGACCCCGCAACCTCCAAGGGGCCGGTGGAACGCGCCGTGGTGCGCGTCGTTACGCCCGGCACCATTACCGACCAGGCGCTGCTCGACGAGCGACGGGAAAACCTGCTGCTGGCAATTGACGCAAACCACAGCCCGCTGGGCATGGCCTGGCTGGAATTGTCGAGTGGCCGGTTCCAGATCATGCAGGTCGAAGACGTTGCAGAGCTTGCGGCCGAAATCGAGCGGCTGCGGCCGGCCGAGGTGCTCCTGGCGGAAGACTCCGGCGTCGGCGATTCCCTCGACCTGCCAGGTATGCGCCACCGCCCGCCCTGGCATTTCGACACCGAGACCGCGCGACGACTGCTGTGCGAACAGTTCGGTACCCGCGATCTCGACGGCTTTGGCGTCGAGAACCTGCCACGGGCGCTGGCGGCGGCCGGGGCGCTCATGCAATACGTCCGCGACACGCAGCGCGCAGCCGTTCCCCACCTGCGCACGATCCACGCCGAGCGCCGCGACGAAACCCTGCGTATCGACGCAACCACGCGCCGTAACCTGGAGCTGGAGTCGAGCCTGGCGGGGCGCAATGAACAGACCCTGGTCGGCGTCCTCGATCGCAATATCACGTCAATGGGCAGCCGCGAGCTTCGCCGGTGGCTCAACCGCCCACTCCGGGACCACGAAAAGCTGCAAAACCGTCACGCGGCAATTGACGCGCTCATCGGCGCCGGACCGGCCAGTTTGCGCGAAGCCCTTGGCGGCATTGGCGACATGGAGCGGATCCTCGCAAGGATTGGCCTGCGATCGGCGCGCCCGCGCGATCTGGCGCAGCTGCGCGACAGCCTGGAGCGGCTGCCGGCGGTCCATGCCGCGTTGGCGGGACTCGACGCAGCAATCCTGCAGGCGCTGGCCGGCGATTGCACCGGTCATCCCCGGGTCCTCGACCTGCTGCAACGCGCCCTGGTCGAGTCGCCACCGGTGACGATACGCGACGGCGGAATGCTGGCGGACGGTTATGACGACAAGCTCGACGAACTGCGCCAGATTAGCAGCGATGCGGGGCAGTTCCTGGTCGAACTCGAGCAACGCGAGCGCGAACGGACCGGGCTGACAAACCTGAAGCTGGGCTACAACCGGGTGCACGGCTACTACATCGAGCTCAACCGCAGCCAGGCAGACCGGGCACCCGACGACTACGTCCGCCGCCAAACGCTGAAGTCAGCCGAGCGATACATTACACCCGAGCTCAAGTCATTCGAGGACAAGGTGCTCGGTGCCCGTGAACGCGCCCTGGCGCGGGAAAAGGCGCTGTACGAGGAACTGATCGACAAGCTGATCGAGGTTCTGCCCGAGCTACAGGCCAATGCTGTCGCGGTCGCCCGCGCCGACGTGCTGGGCACCCTGGCCGAGCGCGCCATCAGTCTCGGCTACTGTCGTCCGCGGCTGGTGCGGGAGCCGGCACTGCGAATCCGCGCCGGCCGTCACCCGGTTGTCGAGCGGGTGCGGTCAGAGCCATTCGTGCCCAATGATCTCAAGCTGGATGACCAGCGTCGCATGCTGATCGTCACGGGTCCCAACATGGGCGGTAAATCCACCTACATGCGCCAGAATGCGCTGATCGCTCTGATGGCGCACATCGGCAGCTACGTGCCGGCCGAATCTGCGGAAATCGGGCCCCTCGACCGGATCTTTACGCGCATCGGCGCGGGTGACGATCTCGCCGGCGGCCGCTCGACTTTCATGGTGGAAATGACCGAGACCGCCAATATCCTGCATAACGCGACCGACCAGAGCCTGGTGCTGATGGATGAAATCGGTCGCGGGACGAGCACTTTTGATGGCCTGTCTTTGGCATGGGCCTGTGCACACCACATCGCGACAAAGCTGCGGTCGTTCACGTTGTTCGCAACGCATTACTTCGAACTGACCGGGTTGGCTGACGAACTGGAACCCGTCGCCAACGTTCACCTCGATGCCACCGAACACGGCCAGGACCTGGTGTTCCTGCACTCGGTCAGGGAAGGACCGGCCAACCAGAGCTACGGGCTGCAGGTCGCCCGTCTCGCGGGAGTGCCGGCCAGCCTGATCGAACGGGCGCGCAGCTATCTCGCCGAGCTCGAGCAGCACAGCCGCGATCCCCGCGGACCGCAAAATGAGCTGCCGTTGTTCCAGGCGCCACCGACCCCGGATTCGCCGGCGCTCGATTTACTGCAGCAGACTGACCCGGATGAACTCACGCCACGCCAGGCGCTCGATCTGCTCTATAAGATCAGGGAACTTGGCAAGGACTGAACCGACATGCGCGAAGAACAGAAAAAATCCCTGGAAGGACTCCGCGCACGCGCGCTGGAGATCCCGCTGCCACTGCCTGCCCGGCAAAAGTGGGCGGGCGGTTTCAATGCGCTGCCCGCCATGCAGCATTTCGGCGCCACCCTGTACCTCGATGACGAGCGGCTGGTACACGTCCGGCTGCCGAGGGTCGAAGAGCATCACCGTGGCGGCCTGGGTACCAGCGCCGTCAACGGTGCAGTGATCGCCGGCTTGTTCGATTGTGTGCTCGGCGTGGCGGGGGTCCTGCAGTTCCCCGATCAACGCACCGGCACGGTCGAGCTATCGATCAAGCTGCTGCGGCCGGTAATGGGGGATGCCGTAGAGATGTACGGGATCGCCATCAAGGCGTCACGCAGTATTGCTTTTGTGGAAAGCGAGCTGTTCAGCGGGGGGCGCATGTGTGCCCTGGCCACCGGCATGGTCGCCGTTGCGTCGGACAAAGACTGGGCCGCGGTGCCCTGACGCCATTGGCAAAGCGCCCGGAGTCGGTCCTGGTTACCGTCATCGCCGAGACGGGTGAGGCGCTGCTGCTCTGTCGGCGTGAACCGAGCGGATTCTGGCAGTCTGTCACCGGCAGCCTCGAGGACGGCGAAGCGCCACTCGAAGCCGCCTGGCGCGAGCTGCAGGAGGAAACCGGGTTGAATATCGCTCACGGCGCCATGACCGATACCGGCGTGTCCGCCGTCTTCGAGATTGCACCGGCCTGGCGCACCAGGTTTCCACCCGGTACGACCCACAATCTCGAGCACCGCTTTGAATTTCGCCTGCCAAAGGCCACGCCCGTTCGCTTTGCCGGCGCCGAGCATCGCGGCTACGCCTGGACCACGCTGGACGAGGCCCGCCGGCGTGTCAGTTCCTGGACCAATCGCGAGGCCCTCGAGGCAGTTGAGGGCTGAAAAAGAAAAACCCCGCCGAAGCGGGGTTTCTCACTTGTTTTTTTTATTAACTGCGTCTGGTCAACGTCTGCGAACACTGGCTGCAATGCCCAGCAGACCCAGCACCATCAACATCAGGATCGGCGGCTCTGGAACCACGAATACCATGTCGACACCCTTGGTCGCACCGCTAAACGTGCCGTCGCCGTTGTGAGTCCCGTCGGCACCCCATAAAGTGACCGTATTGCCAACCCAGGTATTCGGAACGTTGCCCGAACTGTCGCCCGGATAGGCATGGTCGATGAACTCCATTGTCACTGCGCCGACGAAGCTCTCGAAAATATCCGAAATCGTCCAGGTGATGAAACCCAGCGAGGTATCGTCGAAATCGCCAAAACCAGCGCCAAACAGCGTATTGCTCTGACCGTGCGCATAGCCGATCTGGTTGGTCAGCGTCGAGTCATCGTAAAGAACCACGTACAGGTCGAGAATCCCGGTAACCGGGTCCCACGTACTGGTTTCCGTCGTGTCCAGGTCAAACCAGGCATTGATCGGGCCACTCATGCCGCCCTCACCCGTCGCGTCATGAAAAACATTGTGACGAAGCGGGCCTACCGTGTCGGTCGGCGTCGCAATAATTGTCAGCGGAACAGCGCTCGCCAATGCCGGGACCAGGGCCAGGAGAAACAGTGCCAGCATTTTTCTCATAATCGTCTCTATCTATTCGAGGGTTAGAAATCTCTGACTAACAAATAGGTAGCAAGAACGATGCCAAGTTCATTATGTATAATCAGAACAGCAAGTTGCGCGCCAGCTGATCAATTGTTGAGACGCAGACTGTAAGCTTTTCCGACGCCGGCGAACCAGGATCAGGTCTTATCGGCCCTGGGCCGAATCCGCAGCCCGAGCTCCTTCAGCTGGTTTGCCGGCACGTCCGACGGGGCATCGGTCAGCGGGCAATGCGCGCTCTGGGTCTTGGGAAACGCAATGACCTCGCGAATACTGCTGACGCCGGCCATCAGCGCCACGAGACGGTCCAGCCCGAAAGCTATGCCCCCCAGCGGCGGACAACCAAAGCGCAAGGCATCGAGAAGGAAGCCAAAACGCAGCTGCGCTTCTTCTTCGTCAATACCGAGCAGGCCAAATACCGCCGTCTGCATGTCGCGATCGTGAATACGAATCGAACCGCCACCGATTTCCGAGCCGTTCAGCACCATGTCGTAAGCCCGCGACAATGCTTTGCCCGGCTCGGCCTGCAGCCGGGAAATGTCGTCATCAGCCGGCGCGGTGAACGGGTGATGCAATGCATCCCATCTTTTCTCATCTTCGTTGTATCCAAACATCGGGAAGTCAACGACCCAGACCGGGCGCCAGTCCCCCTCCAGCAGTCCGCGGTCGGCGCCGATGCGATCACGCAGCGCGCCGAGCGCATCGCTGACGACCGATGCCTTGTCTGCGCCAAAAAACACGATGTCGCCGGTTTGAGCATCCGTACGCTTCATGATTTCGGTCACCGCCTCGTCGGGCAGAAACTTCAGGATCGGTGACTGCAGGCCGTCGCGGCCGGCGTCGGCGTCGTTGACCTTGATGTAGGCCAGGCCGCGCGCGCCGTAGCGACCGACAAACTCGGTGTAACCATCGATGTCCTTGCGGGACAATTCGGCACCGCCGGGCACCGGAAGCGCCGCAACCCGGCCTGCGGGATCGGTGGCAGGTCCGGCAAAGACCTTGAACTCGACGCCTTTCATCAGGTCGCCAACTTCGACCAGCTCCAGCGGGTTTCGCAGGTCCGGGCGGTCGCTGCCGTAGCGGTGCATTGCATCGGCGTAGGTGATCTGCGGGAAAGGGTCCGGCAGCTTTGTGTCGAGCACCTTGAGGAACAGGTCCCGAATCATCCGCTCCATGAGCAGCATCAGCATCTTTTCGTCGATGAATGACATCTCGATGTCGAGCTGCGTAAATTCGGGCTGGCGATCGGCGCGCAGGTCCTCGTCGCGGAAACAGCGAACGATCTGGTAGTAGCGATCCATGCCCGACATCATCAGCAGCTGTTTGAACAGCTGAGGCGACTGCGGCAGCGAGAAAAAGCTGCCGGGATGGGTCCGGCTCGGCACGAGATAGTCCCGAGCGCCTTCCGGAGTTGCCTTGGTCAGCATCGGCGTCTCGATGTCGATGAAGCCCTTCTTGTCGAGAAAGGCCCTCAGCGTCCGCGTTACTTCGTGACGCAGACGCATGTTGGCAAGCATGCCCTCGCGTCTGAGGTCGATGTAACGGTAGCGCAAACGCAGCTCTTCGCCCGCCTGTTCGTCATGGTGGAACGGCGGCGTATCGGCGGTACTCAACACTTCGGCCTGCCGCGCCAGGATCTCGATCTCACCTGTGCGCATCGCTTCGTTGACCGTGCCCTCGGGCCGCTCACGCACCCGGCCCTTCACGTGCAACACGTACTCGCTGCGAACCCGGTCGGCCAGCTCGAAGATGTCCTTGCGGTCGGGGTCGAAAACCACCTGTACGATGCCCTCGCGGTCACGCAGGTCGATGAATATCACTCCGCCGTGATCCCGGCGGCGATGTACCCATCCGGATATTTCGACTTCCTGACCTACAAGGCCGGCGGTTACGTCGCCACAATAATGAGTGCGCATGATTTTAAAGCCCTGACATGGGACGGCAGAGGGAAGCGGCTGATGTTAAGGAGTGCAACCTGCCGGGGCAAGCCGCTCAGTCTTTTTTGGGCTTTGCATCGCCGCTACTGGCCGGCTTTTCAGCAGTTTTGGCCGGTTTAGCCGCATCGGGCTTGTCCTTCTTGCCCTCTTTTTTGCCGTCGCCGGAATCCGCCAGATTCTTCTTGTTGCCGGTCTTGAAGTCGGTCTCGTACCAGCCCCCGCCCTTGAGCCGGAAACTGGGTGCCGATATGAGCTTGCGCAGGGCTGGTTTGCCGCATTCCGGACAGTCCCGGAGCGGGGGCTCGCTGATGCGCTGTAATGCCTCGAGTGCATGTTCGCAGGCCTGGCACTGGTACTCGTAAATCGGCATGGCGCCTCCGTCGCACAACCAAAAGCTGGATATGGCGGCGGATTCTGCCGTTTTCAAGGCGCTCGCGCCAGCGCCGTCCTCAGTTAACATGCGCTTATTGTCCGGACCAGGAGCCACCATGCCTGCAGCCCCCCTCGGCGAGCCACTCGCACTGCCTTGCGGAGCACGGCTTGCCAATCGCCTGATGAAGGCGGCCATGACCGAAGGCCTGGCTGACCCCCACGGCCGGGTCACGCCAGAGCTGGTCACCCTGTACCGGCGCTGGTCCGAGGGCGGCGCCGGACTGCTGTTGACGGGCAACGTCATGATCGACCGCAATTACCTCGAGCGGCCCGGGAACATGGTCGTGGACGACAACGGCTGCGAGGCGGGTTTGCGCGAACTGGCCCGCGCCGGCACCAGTGCCGGGAACCACCTGTGGATGCAGATCAGCCACCCGGGCCGGCAGTGCAGCCGGATCGTCAACAATCACCCGGTCGCGCCCTCCGCGGTTCAGCTCAGGATCCTGGGGAATTTTGCCCGGCCACGGGCCCTCGAGGCGGCGGAAATCGACGCAATCATTGCTGGTTATGCGCGGGTTGCCTGCACTGCCCGCGAGACCGGTTTTACGGGCGTCCAGGTGCATGGAGCGCACGGCTACCTGATCAGTCAGTTCCTGTCGCCGGTCACCAACCGGCGGACCGATGAATGGGGTGGAGACCTCGCCGGGCGAGCCCGTTTTCTGCTGCAGGTCGTTCGCGCCGTGAGGTCCGCCGTAGGGAATGATTACCCGGTTTGCGTCAAGCTGAATTCGGCTGACTTTCAGAAAGGCGGGTTCGATCTCGACGAAAGCCGCCAGGTGGCCGCCTGGCTCGAAAAAGAGCAGATCGACCTGCTGGAGATTTCCGGCGGCACCTACGAACAACCCCGGCTGCTCGGCTGCACCGGAGACCCCGGCAAGATCGCCGAACCGGTTCGGGACAGCACCCGGCGGCGGGAGGCCTACTTTCTCGACTACGCGCAGGCGATCCGGACCGCCACCGGCACACCGCTGGCGGTGACCGGCGGGATGCGCGACCGTCAGCTCATGAACGATGCGCTGGCCGCGGGCGAACTGGACGTGATCGGACTGGCGCGGCCGTTGTGTGTCGACCCCGATCTGCCCTCAAAGCTGCTTCAAGGCCAGGTTGACAGCGCGCCACGTGACGAGCAGCGGCTGCGCCTGGGCCGGGGCGTGCTGGGGCCCGCCAGCGGCATGAGCCTGTTCAGAACGCTCAACTCGCAGGGCGCTGCCGCCTGGTATTACCGCCAGATTATCCGCCTGGCTCGCGGCAAGCAGCCGGACCCGTCGCTCGATTTCCGCCGGGCGCTCGTGCGTCACTTCCGTGACGAATACCGGCTCGGTTTCGCGCGGCGCAAGGTGCTGCGTGCTGCGAACTAGCCTCGCGTTGCTGGTTGTCGCGCTGATCCCGGCCTGCCGCGATCCCTGGACCCCGCCGGTCGACCCGCCGGAGAGCTTTTCTTTCGCGGTTCTCGGCGATGCCCCCTACCACGGCCTGGACTTCATGCGCTACCGCCATGTCCTCGATGAAATCGGGCGCGACGACCTGGCGTTCGTGATTCATGTCGGCGACATACTCTGGTATCCGTGCACTGATGAAACCTACCGGCAGCGGTTCGAACAGCTGGATGCGCTAACGCACGCGGTCGTCTACACACCGGGGGACAACGAGTGGGCC
This sequence comes from Gammaproteobacteria bacterium, assembly GCA_024638445.1. Taxonomy (GTDB): domain Bacteria; phylum Pseudomonadota; class Gammaproteobacteria; order Steroidobacterales; family JABDKV01; genus JABDJB01. Next base: position 13,194 of record JAHEKH010000006.1, read on the forward strand.
GACTGTCACGAGCCGGTCGCGGGGTCGTATCTCCCGCTCGAACGCCTCGACGCGCTGCGTGACGTCTTCTTCGCTGAACCACGTGAGAGCCTGGGACAAAGCCGGATAGCCTTACAGACCCAGGCCGACGATTCGCGCTGGCCGGAGTTCGTCGAGAACGTGCGCTGGACGCACCTCGGCGTGGTCTTTGCCACTATTCATTTGCCGGGCAGCTGGAACGCAGGGTCGATATTCGAAGGACGCAGCGAGGAAGATGACGACGCAACGACGCGGCGCACTGCGGCGGCGGTGAGCTGGCTGGAAACCGCGTTTGCGCAGGCCGAGGCGACCGGTGCCCGGGCACTGGTCATTGCGACCCACGCCGACATGCTGCTGGGCGAACCGGCCGACGATCGCTACCGGCGCAGCTACGAACCGCTGGTCGAGCGGCTCGAGCAGCTCGTTGCCGCTACGGCGCGCCCCGTGCTGCTGGTGCACGGAGATAGCCATGACTACCTGCTGGACCAGCCTTTGCGCGACCGCAACCACGGTTCGATCCTGCAGCAGCTGACCCGCCTCGAAGTGATGGGGGCCCCCGACGTCGGCTGGGTGCGGGTGACGATCAGCGGCGACAGCCCGCCCGATTACCGGTTTCTGCCGCGCGTGGCGCCCTGGCTGCCGCTGTGGTGAGGTCGTCAGTCGTCGTCCGGGTCGGGAGGCTTTTTCTCGTCGCGCATGCGGAAAAAACCCTGAGTCGAGCTGTCATCTGGCGTGTTTTCGTTGCGAATTGCCCAGATCAGGACATAAATCACGCCCACCAGCGCAATCAAAAATATAATTGAGTCCATGAATCCGACCCACGCAGCCTGCCGTTACGGGCATCCTAGCGCACAGCGCCGGATGAGTCGCCTCGATGCGTAGCATTCTGCTGCTGTTCGTGATCATGATCGTTACGCCATCGGCGTTGATCATGCCGCACCTCGGGGTCCTGGTCTGGACCTGGATGTCGATCATGAATCCGCACCGGCTGTCGTGGGGGTTCACGATGGACCTCCCGTTCGTGATGGTAATCGCCAGCGTCACACTGTTGTCGTGGTTCATGTCGCGCGAACCCAAGCTGCCGCCATCGCGCCTGCTCATCTGGGCAGCAGTGGCATTTTCCATCCAGATAACGATCAGCAGCCTGGTCGCACTGCACCCCGAACACAGCTGGCCGCTGTGGGACCGGACAATCAAGACCCTGGTCCTGTTCTTCGTTGCCGCCGCGATCATCAACAGCAAGGTCAGGATCCAGGCAATGCTCTGGATCATTGCAATCTCGCTCGGTTTTTATTCCGCAAATGGCGTGATGGCGGCCCTGAGCAGCGGCGGAGTCAACGTGCTGACCGGACCCCCGCGCACGATGATTGCCGACAACAATCACCTGGCATTGTCGCTGGTTATCTTGCTGCCGATTCTCAACTACCTGCGCGCGACGACCGCCAATGCTTTTGTTCGCCTGGCGGTCACGCTGGTCATACTGTTTACCCTCGCGGCAGTAATAACCTCGTACTCACGCGGGGCGCTGGTCGCGCTGGTCATCGGCGTGTTCGCGTTCCTGCGATCCGCTCGAGGGCGAGTCGTGATGATCATCCTGGTCGCCAGCCTGAGCTATTTTGCAATCAACCTGATGCCGGAAAAATGGCAGGACCGGGTCAACTCGATGCAATCGATCGAGACAATCACGGAAGACAAGTCGTTTTCCGGGCGAATGGACGCCTGGTATGTCAGCTGGCGTGTGGCGACCGCGCGGCCCTTCACCGGCGGCGGCTTCAGTTCGACCGAGCATCCCGCAACATTCCTGCGCTACCTGCCAGAGTCGAGCCGCGGCTGGGCTGCGCACAGCGTTTATTTCCAGGTGCTCGGCGATCACGGCTTCATCGGGCTGGGGCTATACCTGACGATGATTGGTGCCGGTCTGCTGCACCTGCGCCGGGTGCGGGCCCGGGCCCGGCGGCACGCCGGCATGGAATGGGCCGACCAGCTCGCCAAGATGCTGCAAATATCGATCCTTTCGTTCCTGGTCGGAGGTGCGGCATTGAGCGTCGCCTATTTCGACCTGATCCTGCTCATCCTCGTCCTGGCGATGAATACCGATCTCGTGACTGCCCGGGAAACCGAAGCGGAAGAGGCGGTTTTTCCTGCGGCAGGCGAACCCGGACGGGTACAGGCCTGAGGGCCCGGCTCATTGCGGTTTTTCGATAACTTTCCGGCACCCGGATCCACCCTGAACCGGCGGCAGAAAACCGCTGTTGGAATGACGCCACCGAACCGGGCAGCCAGGCTCATGGCGATCATGACCGCAGTCCCGGCGCTGACGGTCTTGCTGACCGGTTGTGCTACCGCCAGCGGCGGCGACGCCAGCCCCGTGACAACCGGGACGGCCCGGGCCGCACTGTCGCGCAGCGACTCGACCATCACGACGCTCGATATCAGCGCCGTGCGCGGCTCCCGTACCACCGACGTACCGGTTAGTTTCGGACAGGTCTTCGCGCCGGGTGACGTGCCTTGGGGTTTTACCGTTGCCGCGCGGCTGAATGGCGCTGAGACCATAACACTGCAGGTCGACGCCAAAGCCCGGCATGCCGATGGCTCGCTCCGGCACGCGATACTCAGCAGCATCATCCCCCGGTTAAGACGTGGCACGCAGCTGGCCCTCGACCGTGTTCCAGACCGTACGGACGCGCGGGAACAGGCCCCCGGTGACCTTGCGTCCCCACCCGGGTACGACGTCGAAATCAGGCTCGACATCGATAACGCCACTTTTTCAGCCAGCCTGTCCGACGCAACGCCCGCCGAAGGCACGTGGCTCGACGGCGACCTGGTCCTGGAACGCACGTTTACCGGTGCACTGAGAGACGCCGGCGGCAGGGCTCACCCACTGCTGACGGCGCGATTCCAGGTTCGCGTTTATGTCACCGGCGACGTGCGTACCGACGCCATCGTTGAAAACACGCGCGCCTTTGCTGCCGGTGCCGCCAACGTGTCTTACGTCGCAGAAATTGTGGCCGGCAACGAGGTCGTTATGCCGGCAACAGCGGTCGACCATCACCATCATGCCCGCTGGCGCAAAACCGTCTGGAATAACGAACCGGTCGAGGTTCGCACCCGTCACGACCTGGCCTACCTGGTCGCCACCGGTGCCGTGCCCAATCTCGACCGCTCCATCGGCGCCGACCCGGCCACCCTGGCCGGTTTCGGCAAAGCGTGGAAGAACCGTGTTGGCATACGCAGCGGTCTTGCGGCCAATGCGCTCATGGGTGCAGGTCTTGCCGACGAGTACATGCCGAAAACCGGTGGACGGGACGATATCGGTATCCTGCCGGCATGGACGGCCCTGCACCTGATGACCGCCGACTCACGCGCCGAACAGGCAACGCTGGGCACCGCAGACGCGGCCGCGCACTGGCCCATCCACTATCGCGATGCGGCCACCGGCCTGCCGCTATCGCTCGAGGAATATCCCGGCACGACGACGCACCCGAATGTCTTTGCCGCGGCGTCGAACCCGTTGCCGGAGTGCGTTGACTGCGACACGGCGATGGTCCCCGACACCGCGCACCAGCCGTCAATGGTGTTTATTCCGTACGTACTGACGGGTGATCACTATTATCTCGAGGAGATGCACTTCTGGGCCAACTGGAATTCCTTCCAGACCAACCCGGCCAGGCGCGGCCATGGCGCCGCCCTCTACCGCTGGCAGCAGGTGCGCGGGCAGGCCTGGTCGCTGCGCACCCTGATGCAGGCCGTGTACATCACGCCGGACCGGCACCCGCTGAAAGAATATTTCGGCCAACAACTCATCAATAATTTCGACGACTACCAGTCCCGATACGTCGACAACCCCGCGGCGAACAAGCTCGGCTGGATACGCGCCGGCTGGACCAACCCGCGATTGAAAAACGTGATCGTTTCACCGTGGCAGGACGATTTCTTTACCGCAGTACTCAACTACGGCCGCCACCTGGGATTCGGCGAGGTACTGCCGTTGCTCGAATGGAAAATCCGGTTCGCGATGAACCGCATGACCGACCCGGTCTACTGCTGGCAGTTTGCGACCGTCTATCACCTGGTCGCCAGCGAACCCGGGCGCGGGGCGTTGTTCGAGTCGATGGCGGAGGCCTGGCTCCCGACGCTGCAGGACCAGTTTCCCGACCGCTGGGAAAACATCAGCAAGCAGGAATGCGGCACGGCCGCCATCAGCCGGGCTGCCGGACTGGGCAGCAAGGGCGATTTTGCCGGCTACCCCACTCACCCGGTGGGCTATCCGGCGGCACTGCGACCGGTGCTGGCCGCTGCGCTGGAGCTCGGCGTGAAAGGTGCCCGGCCGGCCTGGCAGCGCCTGCTGGAGGCACCGCGGCAACCGAAGTACGGACAGCACCCCGGGTTTGCCATCAACCCGCGCCCGGCGCGGACGAACTCAAAGGTAGACGCGAGCCAGCCGTAGCGGCGTGACGAAATACTGCGGAATCCGGGGCAACTCGAACAGCTCCCCGCTGTCACGCGCAACGCCGAATTCTGTGTTGACCGCGGCCTCGAATCCGGCTTCTTTTACAAACTGCACGTGCTGGTCGGCATAGTCCTGGCCACGCCGGCCGTTGGGATAGGCAAACGACACGACCGGCTGGCCGATAATCTCTTCCAGCCGCAGCTTGCAGTCGCGAATCTCGGTCCGTGCCCGCTCGGCATCGACGTTGGTCAGGATCGTGTGGTTCACCGTGTGTCCACCGACCTCCATGCCGGCTTCGACGAGACCGCGTATCTGTTCTGCACCCATCAGGCGGCTGTCGATATCGTGCGTATCGCTGAACTGCGACAGGCCGCGAACGATGGTCTCCTGAGCATCGACCGACATGTATTTGAGCTTATTCATAAGGTCGGAATAACGCACCGGCATTCCCGCATCGGCAAGATAACGACGGATCGCCTCTGCGTTGTCACCCGCTTTGGCAAACACGCTGGCGATCTGGTCGCTCCACATGCTGGGCCGGTCCAGCAGCCCGCTGGTAACGAAGAACGTTGCCCTGACGTCGTGCTTTTTGAGGATCGGCAGAGCGACATCATAATTGTCGGCATAACCATCGTCGAAGGTGATGCAAAGCGCCCGTTCGGGTAGCGTTCCTTCCCGCAGCCCGCGCGCAGCCTCGGCAACGGTGAGCGGATTGAAAGCATGGCGCAGCAGGCTGATCTGGTTTTCGAAGTCACTCAGGGAACGGGTCGGCGTTGCCAGCGCAAAACTGTTCTCGGCGCGATGATATTTTACGGTCAGGAGACGGCCCTGCTTTCCCCCCGGCGATATCCGGCCCACCCATTTCCGGAGCAGGTTCGCCGACAGGCCGGCGCCGTTGTGATGTGTGTCGCTCATGCTTTTTTCTGGCCGCCCTTTCCGAGGCTCGTGCGGAGAATATCGATCGTGGAAGTCGTGATGTCGCGACAAAAAAGCAGCGCCAGCGCAAGGTAAACGATTATCCCGAGCAGCAGCTGAAGCGCGATCACGCCACCGTCCGGCAGTTCGGCAGCCAGCCGAATCCCGGCGAAGTAAACAATTATCGCCATGACGGCCGATATTGCCAGCGGTGGACCAATGCTACCCATCAGGCGCCATAGCGACAGCCCTGAAGCCTCGCGGGTAAACCAGGCCACGACCACCATCAGCACCGGTGTCGCTGCGAGGGCCGCAAGCGCCAGACCTGTCGCCCCCCAGTGCAACCCGACCGTGACGCAAAGCGCGATAAAAACGATTGCGAACATGCCGGTACGGAAAGCCGTGCGGGCCTTGCCGGTTGCCTGAAGGAGCGGGTTACACAAGGTCAGCACCACCCGGAACGGCATTGCCAGGGCAACGATAGCCATCACCCGCTCGGCGCCTTGCCAGCCCGGGCCGAACACCAGCGGGACGAGCCACTGGGACATCGCCGCAAGACCAAAAAAAGCGGGAAACAGCAGCAGGCACAAGCTGGCCAGGGCCTTGTGAAAATAGACCTTCATTTTGCTGTCATCGTCCTGCAGCCTGGCGTATGCCGGGTACAGCAGCTCGTTTGCCAGCGGCACGATTCGACTCAGCGGAATTGCGCAAAGCCGGATGGCCACGGCATAAAGCCCGAGCTCTGCCGCATTCAGCTGCTGACCGCCGATCAGGATGTCGAGACGCCACGCCAGCATCCAGACGAAAAAGCCGGCCCCGATCGTGTAAGCGTCGCGGATGACCGGACGAATGCGGCCAATCGCAAGGCGCGGAACGACCAGCCAGCCGGTTCTCAGCTGGAAATAGATCGCCGCAGCAGCCGGCACCGCCAGCATTCCGCCGATGAGCGCCCAGACACCAAAACCCAGCAAGGCCATGGTCAGGATCACGGCACTGCCGGTCAGCGTCCCGGTCAGACCGGCAATCGCATGAGACCGGTAGTCCAGGTCCCGCCAAACCAGTGCCCGCGGCATGATCTGAAACACGTTGATGACAAACCCGGCAGCGAGTACGCGCAGTACCGGCACGACCCGCGGCTCGTCGTAATAGGTGCCCGCCAGCGGGGCCAGGCCCCAGATCGCCAGCATTACCAGCACGTTGGTGACCAGGATGAAACCGAAAATTTCCCGGACGCTGTCGCCGCCGAACTCGCGGGCACGGGCAATTGCGCGGTCGAAACCCGACTGTGTTACGAGCAGCAGGAGCGTATAAATCGCAGCGACCATGGCCTGGAGGCCATAGTCCACCGGCGTCAGCAGCCGGATGACGATCAGCGTGATGACCCAGTTGCTCAGCTGGGCGATGAGCCGCGCCGTCGCAAGCCAGCGAATGCCGGTAATCATGGCCTGCCGGACCTGGCGTCGTTCGCCTTCCACGCTGCTCACTGCCCGCCAGACCCCTCGGGTTAGCCCCGCCTTGTGAAGCGGCAGATTCTACCCGAAGCCATCCCCGGACGACGGTATCGAGTCACAGATGAGACCCGTACCGGCTATCCATTATGATTATGGTCTCCGTCGCCCCGGTAACCGTCGCTTTTGAACCTCCTGCTTTATTTACTCCGCCGGCCCGCCTTTACGCTGCTGGCCTGCACGATACTGGCGTTGCTGCTGGCGGCTGGTGCTCTGAATCTCGAAATAACGACCGACCTGCGGGTTTATTTTTCGGACGACAATCCGCAGCTCGCGGCGCTGGTCGAACTGGAGGACAAATACCGCCGCAACGACAGCCTGTTTTTCGTCGTCAGGGCCGACCGCTCGGTGTACGAACCAGCGTGCATCAGGCTGGTGTATGACCTGACCGAAGCCGGCTGGCAGTTGCCCTATGCATTTCGCTCTTCGTCGCTGACCAATTACCTCTATACCCGGGGCACCGAAGACTCCCTGGTAACACGCCCGGTCATCGAGGATCCCGCCAGGCCACCACCCGACCTCGCCGCGATCGTCCGCTCCG
>JAHEKH010000006.1:20635-57174 GCA_024638445.1 Gammaproteobacteria bacterium
CTTGCCCTGCCGCAATCACGTTCGGGCGCCGTGGAGATAGCGGTCGCCGCGGCCCGTGACCTGGTCGCGGGGCTGGATTCCAGCGGCTGTGGCGCCGTGATGCTGGCGGGTTCCGCCACCAACAGCGTCGCCCTCGGCGAGGCCGTGCGTGACGACATCACGACCCTGGTCGGCGCAAGTTACCTGGTCATTTCACTCGGCCTGTTGCTGCTCCTGCGGAGCGCCTGGGGTATGACGCTGATCATGATCGTCATCACGCTGACGGTCGCCGCCACCATGGGGGTGTTTGGCTGGCTGGGTTATTTACTGTCGCCAACCGCGGGCTTTGTGCCCAGCATCGTCCTGACCATTGCGGTTGCCGACTGCGTCCACGTCGTGTCGAACTACCTGATAGAACTCGAGCGGGGCCGCACCCGCGAGGCAGCAATACGTGAATCACTGCGTATCAACCTGACGCCGATCCTGCTGACCTCTATTACCACGGTCGTCGGCGTGCTGAGCCTGAACTTCAGCGATTCGCCGCCGTACCGCGATCTCGGCAACATGGTGGCCGTCGGTGTCGGTATCGCTTTCCTGTTCTCGGTGACCGCCCTGCCGGCGGCTATCAGTCTCGTCCCGGCACCAAAAAATCCCCGCCCACTGGTCAGCGGTGCAGCGGCCACCCGGCTCGCAGAATGGATTATCGCCCACAGCCGTTTCCTGCTCGTCACCGGTACGGTGGTCCTGGTTGGCATCGCTGCTTTCATACCGCGCAACCAGCTGACCGAAAACTGGCATGACTATTTCACCGAGCATTTCGAGATTCGCAGAACGGTGGACCTGGCAGACGAGAAACTCGGCGGCATCCACCGCATCTATTACGACCTGGAAACCGGCGTTGCCGACGGCATCACCGATCCGGCCTATGTGCAGATGCTGGAAGAATTCGAGACCTGGCTGCTGCAACAACCCGGGGTTGTCCATACCACCGGGCTGCATCTCACGCTGAAGCTGCTCAACCGGGCTCTGATGGGTAACGGGGACGCGGATTTTCGCCTGCCGGAAAGCCGCCCGGCCATCGCCCAGTTCCTGCTGCTTTACGAGCTTTCGCTCCCCATGGGGGAGAGTATCGACAACCTGGTCGACCAGGATCGTTCCGCCAGCAGGCTGACGGTGAGCCTGAGCCAGATGGACTCGGAGTCACTGCTGGAAATCGATCGACGCGCTGTCAGCTGGCTGAACGCCCACGCGCCCATGGTCGAGGCCCGGCCCGGTACCGGTCTGGACCTGGTCTTCGCGCACATTACCCATCGCAATATCCGGGGCCTGTTGCGGGGCACTGTGCTGGCACTCGCCGTTATCTCGATGTTGCTCATCGTTGTCCTGCGCTCGATCCGGCTGGGCCTGATCAGCCTGCTGCCCAACCTGGCGCCGGCGGCGCTGGCCTATGGGCTGTGGGGCATGACCGTGGCGCGCATCGATCTCGCGCTATCGGTGGTGATTTGCATGAGCCTGGGTATCGTCGTCGACGACACGGTGCATTTCCTGTCGAAATACCTTCGCGCCCGGCGTGAGCATGGCCTGGATGCTGCCGGCGGCGTGCGCTACGCCTTTGCCGTCGTCGGTACTGCGCTGATAGTCACGTCCGTCGTACTGGTCGCCGGTTTTGGCCTGCTGGTCCTGTCGAATTTCACGCCGACGCGGGAAACCGGGGGTCTGCTGGCATTAACGATCGCGATCGCGCTGGCCGTCGATTTCCTCCTGCTGCCACCGTTGCTGCTGGTCGCCGACCGGGGTCAACGCACGGGTGGCCTGACCGGTGTGCCGAAGACGCTGTAGTCGACCGCGTGCCCTTCTTCCTTCCCGTACCGTGGGCTCAGGTAATGCCTGAAGCCCAGGTCGCCGGCAACGAAGACCTTCATGAACGACAGCGCGTAAATCCGCGTCAGCCGGTGGGCTTCGTCGATGTCGATCAGGTCCGGACCGCAGCCCTCCTCGGCCTGCCCGACCACGTCACCGATCAGTCCCGGATCGACACCGGCGTCCTGGAGCGCAATCACGATGTCGCAGATGTTGGTAAACGACTGGTGTCCGGCATCGATAATGTCGCCACGGTAACGATAGAGCGAGGAAACGCCTTTCCATGGCCGGTTGGTGTTGGGATCAACCGGCGTCGTCGCGTCGAGCGTTGCGCTCAACATGAACAACGGTATATCGACCGCCGAAAACCCCGGGTCAGTGAACGATGAGGTTGCCGGAGCCAGCGGCAGTATTGCCCGAACCCGGTTGTCGACGGGCGTGTTATCAGGATCGGCACCGGCGATTGCAAACGCCGTGAATCCGCCAAAGGAATGACCGCTTACCCCGATGCGCGCCGCATCGATGCGGCCGGAAAAATTATCCTGGGGATCGGCGCTGCGGTCGAGCATGACCGAAATGACGGCGCTGACGTCGCGCGGCCGGTCCAGCGCTACCTCTTCGAAAGGCGCCTCGGTTCCCAGCAGAGTATCGATTGCCGTATTGCCGGCATGGTCGGGCGCGGCAACGATAAAACCGTGGCTGGCGAGAAACTCGGTCAGGAAATAAGACTGATATCGAATACCGCCACTGCCGTGTGAGAATACGATCAGCGGGCGCACGCCCTGGGCCGAAACCGGTGGTGCATCGAGCGCCATGGGCGACGGCAGACTGGCAAATACCAGGCTGTATTCGGCCGTGGCGGCGCCGGCGGTGTCACCCGCGTCCACCGGGTACCAGACATCGACATCGAAGGTACGGTCGTCGCGCGCAGGATCGACCAGCGTAAAAGTGCTGCGACCCACCGCCCAGGGGCCCACCGCATCCGGGGGTTCAAGGCCAGCTTCCGCAGTCGCAGCCAGCAGCAGGATGAGTCCGCCGATCAGCTGTCTGTCCAGGCAGTGGGTAATTCGCATCTTGATCCCCCCGAATCGTTGTCGTTACAGGGAATCATAGTACTTCCGCGGGAGACTTCCCCGTCTCCCGCAGTGCACCAAAGCGTCAGGCAGCCTTCTGGAACTCGATCCCGAGGTCGTTGGCATCGACAACGATGGTATCGCCCGGCGCAAACTTGCCCGACAGGATCTGCTGCGCCAGCGGATTCTCGACGTGCTGCTGGATGGCTCGCCGCAACGGCCGGGCGCCGTACACTGGGTCGAAGCCGCTGTCGGCCAGCTTGTCCAGCGCCTTCGAGGACAGCTCGATGTGCATATCGCGGTCGGCCAGCCTGCGGCGCAGGAAGCCAAGCTGGATCTCGACAATCTGGCGAATCTCGTCCCGGTTGAGGGGATGAAACACGACCGTATCGTCGATGCGGTTGATGAACTCCGGCCTGAAATGGGTCCCGACAATTTCCATCACCGCGCTCTTCATCTTGTCGTAGTTCTCTTCGCCCGACAGTTCCTGGATGACGTGCGAACCCAGGTTCGACGTCATGACGATGACCGCGTTGCGAAAGTCCACGGTGCGGCCGTGGCCATCGGTCAGCCGGCCGTCGTCGAGAACCTGCAGCAGCACGTTGAATACATCGGCGTGCGCCTTTTCGACCTCGTCGAGCAGAATGACTGAATAGGGCCGGCGCCGAACCGCTTCGGTCAGGTAACCGCCCTCCTCGTAGCCAACGTAGCCGGGGGGCGCACCGATCAGGCGCGCCACCGAGTGTTTCTCCATGAACTCCGACATGTCGATCCGGACCAGCGATTCCTCGGTGTCGAACAGGAACTCAGTCAACGCCTTGGTCAGCTCGGTCTTACCGACACCGGTGGGGCCGAGAAACAGGAACGAGCCAATCGGCCGCTTCGGACTGGACAGACCGGCGCGAGAGCGGCGGATCGAATTGGATACCGCGCGGATAGCCTCGTCCTGGCCGATGACCCGCCGGGTCAGCATCTCTTCCATCTTCAGCAGCTTTTCTTTCTCGCCTTCGAGCATCTTCGAAACCGGAATTCCGGTCCACTTGGAGACGACGTCGGCAATCTCTTCCTCGGTTACCCGGTTGCGCAGCAGCTTCATTTCACCCTGCGGCTGGTTCTCGTCGAGCTCGGCGATCCGTTTCTCGAGCTCGGGGATGCGACCGTACTGCAGCTCGGACATGCGAGCGAGATCACCGGCGCGGCGCGCCGTTTCCAGCTCGGTACGGGCGCGGTCGAGCTCTTCCTTGATGTGGCTGGAGCCCTCGACGGAGGCCTTTTCGGCTTTCCAGATCTCCTCGAGGTCGGCGTACTCCCGTTCGAGGCCGGCGATACTCTCCTCGATTTCGCTGAGCCGCTTGCGTGAGGCGTCGTCAGTATCTTTTTTCAGCGCCTCGCGTTCGATCTTCAGCTGGATGAGCCGGCGCTCGAGCTTGTCGAGCTCCTCGGGCTTGGAGTCGATCTCCATGCGAATCCAGCTCGCCGCCTCGTCGATTAGATCGATGGCCTTGTCCGGCAGCTGGCGGTCCGAGATATAGCGGTGGGACAGCGTGGCGGCCGCGACCAGGGCCGGGTCGGTGATGTCGACGCCGTGGTGCACCTCGTAGCGCTCGCTCAGACCGCGGAGGATCGCAACGGTGTCCTCGACGCTTGGCTCGTCGACGAGGATTTTCTGGAACCGGCGCTCCAGTGCAGCATCTTTTTCGACATACTCGCGGTATTCGTCCAGCGTGGTCGCACCGACACAATGCAGCTCGCCACGCGCCAACGCGGGCTTGAGCATGTTGCCGGCATCCATCGAGCCTTCCGCCTTGCCGGCACCGACCATGGTGTGCAGTTCGTCGACAAAAAGGATAATCCGTCCTTCCTGCTTGGCCAGGTCGTTGAGCACCGCCTTCAGGCGTTCCTCGAACTCGCCGCGAAACTTGGCGCCGGCAATCAGCGCGCCCAGGTCGAGCGACAGGATGCGCTTGTCGCGCAGACCTTCGGGCACTTCGCCGTTGACGATACGCTGGGCCAGTCCTTCGACGATGGCAGTCTTGCCCACGCCGGGCTCGCCAATCAGCACGGGGTTGTTCTTGCGGCGGCGCTGCAGCACCTGGGCGGTGCGGCGCATTTCCTCGTCACGGCCAATAACCGGGTCCAGCTTGCCCTGCTCGGCCCGCGCTGTCAGGTCGATCGTGTACTTGTCCAGCGCCTGGCGGGTGTCTTCTGCATTCGGGTCGTCGATCTTTTCGCCGCCGCGCATTTCGTCGATCGCTTTTTCCACCGCACCACGGACCACGCCGGCGTCGCGCATCGCCTTGCCAAACTCACCATTGTCGTCGGCGGCGGCCAGCAGGAACAGTTCGCTGGAGACATATTCGTCGCCGCGCTCCTGCGCCAGCTTGTCGCACACGTTGAGCATGCGGGACAGGTCCTTGGAGACATGCACATCGCCGCCGGCGCCGGACACCTGTGGCAGGCGGTCGAGCAGCTCGCCGAGGTGCGAACGCAACAAATTCACCTTGGCCCCGGTACGGGTCAGCAGGGGCCGCAGGCTGCTGCCCTCCTGGTCCAGCATCGCGACCAGCAGGTGAGCGGGCTCGATGTACTGGTGATCGCGTCCGACAGCCAGAGACTGGGCGTCCGCCAGGGCGATCTGGAACTTGCTGGTCAGTTTTTCCATGCGCATAGGACTGTCTCCCCTTCAGGGGCAATTGCCATCACTGGATTGAAGTATGGGGCCGGACCGGGCATTTCCAACCCCCCGGCCTCAGCTTTCCAGCCAGATCAGGCTGGCCATGCGCCCACAGCGGCCGTCACGACGGTAAGAAAAAAACCGGGCCGAATCACTGAAAGTGCAAAAATTTCCGCCATAAACCGCGTCCACGCCCATGGTGCCCAGGCGGCGGCGCGCCAGCGCATAGAGGTCGGCATACCAGTGCCCCGCCCGCACCGGACGCAGCGCATCACCGGCTCCTGGGTCCGTGGCCACCAGCCGGCGGTAAACCGGTTCGTCGATTTCATAGGCCTCGGGACCGATTGCCGGGCCCAGCCAGGCCATGAGACCGCGACCCCGCGGATCCAGGGCAACAACGGCTGCCTCGATGACACCCGCAACCAGGCCTCGCCAGCCGGCATGAACTGCGGCCACCCGCGTCCCCGCCGTGTCGCACAACAGGACGGGCAGACAGTCCGCTGTCATGACCGCACAGACGCGACCGGGACTGCGCGCGACACTCGCATCGCCGACGGGCTGATCGACCTCGTCGTCCACGTGTACCACCTGGCGGCCATGACGCTGGTCCAGCCAAACCGGCTCCGCCGGCAGCTGCAGCTCATTACGCAACAGCCTGCGGTTCTCGCGCACCAGTCGTGGCTCGTCGTCGACGTGTTCGGCGATGTTGAGGGAGTCGAACGGCCGGTGGCTCATGCCACCGCGTCGCGTCGTACAGACAGCGCGCACGCTGGCCGGTGCCGGCCAGTCGGCCGCAATCACCGAGCCACCTGCCGTCATCCGCTTCTCAACTGCGCCAGCAGCGCCGTCATGTCCTCGCGCAGGGGCGAGGTCCATTCAAACGGTTCTCCGCTGACCGGGTGCGTGAGCGACAGCTTCACCGCATGCAGCGCCTGGCGGCGAAAACCATGCAACGCGGCCCGCAGCGACTCCGAGGCGCCGGGTGGTACTGACAGGCGGCCGCCATACAGCGGATCGCCAACCAGCGGGTGACCGATGTGCATCATGTGCACCCGGATCTGGTGAGTGCGTCCGGTCTGCAGCTTCACATCGAGCAGGGTGTGCGCAGCAAAGCGCTCTGCAATCCGGTAGTGCGTAACTGCCGGGCGGCCACCGGGCACGACGGCCATGCGTACGCGGTCCACCGGATGGCGGCCGATCGGTTCGTCGATCGTGGCGCCGCTGATCAGCGAGCCCTGGCAAATTGCCCGGTACCGGCGCCCGATCTCTCTCGATGCCATGGCCTGCACCAGCGCGGTGTGGGCTCGCAGGCTGCGGCCGACCACGAGCAGCCCGCCGGTATCTTTATCCAGCCGGTGCACGAGTCCGGCGCGCGGCAATGTGGCCAGGCGTTCATCGTAATGCAGCAGCGCGTTTTGCAGCGTGCCGCCCGGGTTGCCGGCGCCGGGATGCACCACCATTCCCGGCGGCTTGTCGACGACGAGCAGATCTTCATCTTCGTACACGATGTCGATCGGGATGGGCTCGGGAGCGACTTCAACGGCTGGTTCGTGCAGGGCATGCACGACGACATTCTCGCCACCGGCCAGGAGGTCCCGGGGTCGCCACATCTGGCCATTCACTTCGACCAGGCCAGCCTCGATCCAGGTTTTCAGCCGCGAACGCGAGAAATCCGGGAACATTTTTGCCAGCGTCTGGTCGAGTCGTTTACCGGCGCTTTCTGCCGGCACGCGACCCCGGTGGCGCTCGAATTCAGGCAATTCTGGCCCTCCGATCGGCTTTGGCGTGAGGTATACTCCGCGTTCTTTCGAGTCCGGCTATGCGTTCCATGCAATTCCTATTCAAACTTCTGCCGCAGGTCGTCCTGCTCGCTTGCCTGGCGCTGACGGCCGCCTGCGGCGGCAAGGATGCCACGGTAGAGGATCAGCCGCGAACTTCCCGCGACGATGCCTGGCTCTACAACGAGGCTCAACGGCAGATCAACCTGGGCGGGATTGAGCGTGCTATCGCGTTCATGGAGCAGCTCGAACTGTATTACCCTTTCAGCGAGTACACCCGCCGCGCGCGTCTCGACCTCGTTTATGCATACTACAAGGTCGGGAACTCGGAATCAGCCATCGACGCGGCAAACGAGTTTATTCGCGAGAACCCCACCCACGAGAATATCGACTACGCCTATTACCTGCGTGGCCTGATCTATTTCGACCGCGACCGTAATCCGCTGGAAAAAATGTTCCGGGTCGATCTCACCGAGCGGCCGCCCCATGACGCCGAACGCTCGCTGTCCTACTTCTCGGAGCTGGTGCGGCGGTTTCCCGACAGCGAGTACGCACCGGACGCACGTCAACGGATTATTCACCTGCGTGAACGCCTGGCACGCTTCGAGAACCACGTTGCCCGTTACTACCTGAGCCGGCGTGCCTGGGTGGCGGCGCTCAGCCGCGCGCGCAACGTCGTAGAGAACTACCAGGACACGACCGAAGTGGCGGATGCGTTGCGGGTCATGGTCGAGGCCTATCGTGAGCTCGACATGAACGACCTCGCGGAAGACACTGAAAAAGTGCTGCGTGAAAACGATTACTCGGCCGACCGGGCCGACAAGAAACGCGGGTTGTTCCGGCGCGACAAGCGGGCCGAGCCCGAGCGCCCCGCCAGCTGAACAGGCTGCGCGCGACTAGTACCCCGAAGTAATCGGGTAGCGCCAGTCCCGCCCAAAGCCACGACGGCTGACGCGTACCCCGGGCGGAGCCTGCCGCCGCTTGTATTCATTGCGCTTGACCATCTGGAGTATCCGCACAACGGTCTCACGGTCGAAGCCGCGGGCCTCGATCTGGTCGACTGAACAATCCTCTTCGATAAAAGCTTCGAGGATCGGGTAGAGCACGTCGTAGGGTGGCAGGGTGTCTGTATCTTTCTGGTCCGGGGCAAGCTCCGCTGACGGCGACCGGGTAATCACCCGCTTCGGGATATCCTCGCTGATCGAGTTGCGATAGCGGGCCAGGCGATAGACCAGCGTCTTGCTGCAGTCCTTGATTGGCGCAAATCCTCCGGCCATGTCGCCGTACAATGTGGCGTAACCGACTGCCATCTCGCTCTTGTTTCCTGTGGTCAGCACCATCCGGCCGGTCTTGTTGGAGATCGCCATGAGAATGATGCCGCGGCAACGCGCCTGGATATTCTCCTCGGTAGAGTCTGCCGGCAGACCGGCGAACAGCTCCTGCAGCGACCCGAGTGACGCTTCGAACATCGGCTCAATGGAAATCAGGTGGTGCTCGATGCCGAGGCGGCCGGCCTGGTCAACCGCGTCGTCGATACTCATCCGCGAGGTGTAACGGGACGGCATCAGCACCGCGCGCACCGCCTCCGGACCGAGGGCGTCACAGGCGATTGCGAGGGTCAGCGCGGAATCGATGCCACCGGACAGCCCGACAATGACGCCCGGGAAACCGTTCTTGCCAACGTAGTCGCGCACCCCCAGGACGATGGCGTCGTAAACGCTCTTTTCCAGCGGGTCGGCATCGACGAGCGGTCCGCCCGGTGCCCGCATCGCGCCGTCCGCATCGATGTCGACCACGTAGATGCCTTCCTTGCAGGCCGGCGCCCGCAGCACCATCTGGCCGCTGGCATCCATTGCGCAAGACACACCGTCAAACACCAGCTCATCCTGGCCGCCGACGTGGTTGACGTAAACGATCGGCAGCCCGGATTCGGCCACCCGGGCCCGCATGACCTGTTCACGCCGCTCCTGCTTGTCGATCGCATACGGCGATGCCGTCGGGTTGAGCACGAGGGCGGCACCGGCGGCGCGGGCGCCGGCAACCGGGCCCGGTTCCCAGATGTCCTCGCAGACCGTGAGGGCCATCGGCAGACCGTTGACCGGCAGTACGCAGGTCCGGTGCCCCGGCGTGAAGTAGCGTTTTTCGTCGAAGACCCCGTAGTTGGGCAGGATTTGCTTGCGGTAGGTGGCCAGCAGTTCGCCGTCGCGCAGCAGGGCCACGCTGTTGAAGATGGTGCCGTCGTATTCCGGATATCCCACCAGCATTGAGATGCCTGCGACTTCGTCGCGCACTCGCTGAAAAGCGGCCTCGACGCGGTGACGCAAGCCCGAGTGGAATAACAGGTCCTCAGGTGGGTAGCCGGTCAGGGTGAGTTCCGGAAAAATCACCAGGTCGGCTCCCAGCTCGTCACGGGCACGCGCAGCCGCGGCCATGACAATGCCGGCGTTGCCATCGACATCGCCCACCTTGAAGTTGAGCTGCGCCAGCGCGACTTTCATAGCGGACCTCGGCCTCGGGCCGGCCGCGACGGGGCTAGCCGCCGAGGCGGGACTTGATGGTGCTGCCGAGATCGGCCGGCGAACGAACCGTCGTCACGCCGGCGGCCTCCAGCGCCCGGAATTTCTCCGCGGCGGTACCCTTGCCGCCCGATACGATAGCGCCGGCATGGCCCATTCGTTTACCTGGCGGCGCCGTAACGCCGGCGATGTAGGCCACAACCGGTTTGCTGACATGATCGCGAATGTACTCGGCCGCAGCCTCTTCGTCGCTGCCGCCGATCTCGCCGACCATGACGATGCCCTCGGTCTGCTCGTCTTCCTCGAACAACTCCAGGCAGTCGATGAAATCCATCCCGCGTACCGCATCGCCACCGATACCGATACAGGTCGACTGGCCCAGGCCATTACAGGTGGTCTGGTAAACCGCCTCGTAGGTGAGCGTGCCCGAGCGGGAAATAACGCCGACGCACCCCGGCTTGTGGATAAAGCCCGGCATGATGCCGATCTTGCACTCGCCCGGGGTAATGATCCCGGGGCAGTTTGGCCCGATCAGCCGGCAGTCGTAGTCGGCCATGATGGTCTTGACCTTGATCATGTCCTGGGCCGGCACACCCTCGGTGATACAGACTACAAGCTCCATACCGGCGCTGACCGCCTCGACGATGGCGTCCGCGGCGAACGGTGCCGGGACATAGATCATGCTGACGGTCGCCCCGGTTTCCCTGGCGGCCTCTTCCACCGTGTCGTAAACCGGCAGATCGAGATGAGTCTGACCACCACGGCCGGGGGTCACGCCGGCTACGACCTGCGTGCCGTACTCGAGGCATTGCTTGCTGTGAAACGATCCCTGGCGGCCCGTGAGCCCCTGGCAGATGATTTTTGAGTCTTTATTGACTAGTACACTCATCGTAAATCCCCGTCAGCCGGCCGCTTTGACCGCTTTTTTGGCAGCGTCGGTCAGGTCGTCCGCCGAGATGATGTCCAGCCCGCTATCCGCAAGCAGCTGGCGCCCTTTGTCTACGTTGGTGCCTTCGAGACGAACGATTACCGGCACGGAAACGCCGACTTCCTTGACCGCCTCGATGATGCCCTCGGCAATCAGGTCACAGCGAACGATGCCACCGAAGATATTCACCAGGATAGCGAGCACCTTTTCATTGGAGAGGATCAGCTTGAAGGCATTGGCGACCCGCTCGCTGGTGGCGTCGCCACCGACATCGAGAAAGTTGGCCGGCTCGCCACCGTGCAGCTTGATGAGATCCATCGTTGCCATCGCCAGGCCGGCGCCGTTGACCATGCAGGCGATGCTGCCGTCTAGCGAGACGTAGTTGAGCCCGTGCGCGCTGGCGCGGTTTTCCATGGGATCTTCCTGGCTCGGATCGCGCTTCTCCAGGATGGCCTGCTGACGGAACAGCGCATTCGCCTCGATGTTGATTTTTGCATCCAGGGCGATCACCTCGCCGGCGCCGGTGACCACCAGCGGATTGACCTCGACCAGGCTCGCATCACGCTCGATGAACAACCGATACAGCGCCTGGACGATCTTCGAGAAGGCACCGATCTGCTTGCCTTCCAGCTCCAGGCCAAACGCCAGCTGGCGGCACTGGTAGCCCATCAGGCCGGCAGCCGGATGAACAAACGCCTTGACGATCTTCTCCGGCGTCCTGGCGGCGACCTCTTCGATATCCATCCCGCCGGCCGCCGAAGCCATGACCACGATTCGCTCGCTGCCCCGGTCGATCAGCATGCTGAGATAGAGCTCGCGATCGATGTCCGTCCCCGACTCGACCAGGACCGTGTTGACCGGCAGGCCTTCGGCGCCCGTCTGTGGTGTGACCAGCCGGCTGCCGAGCAGCGCCTCGGCCGCCGCGGAGACTTCGCCGGGGTCCCGCACGAGCTTGACGCCACCGCCCTTGCCACGGCCGCCGGCGTGCACCTGGGCCTTGACCACCCAGAGTTCGCCGCCGAGGTCGCGTGCGGCCTGGGCGGCGTCATCGGCGGTATGGACCGCATGTCCGGTCGGCACCGGGATTCCGTATTCGGCGAACAACTGTTTCGACTGGTATTCGTGGAGATTCATCGGGAACCTTCCCTGCTGGGACCGGAAAGGGGCGTATTCTGGAGCAATCGCCCCGGGGACGCAAAGCGTGCACCGGGTCCGTCCCGGGCAATACCGGCAGGTTAGAATAGCCGCGTGGCTTCCACTGAACCCCTAACCCCCAGCGCCCGCGAGGCCGCCGACGCACAGGCGCAGTCCGCCCAGGCCCCCGATCTCGCCTGGCGGGTGGTATCGCTGCTCAATGTCTACCGGGTCCTGGTGGCGATGAGCCTGCTGGTGCTGTTCGTGATCACCGCCGACCCCCGGGTCGTCGGCGCCCACAAGCCCGGTCTTTTCATCCCCGTTGCCGCCGGCTACCTGGTTGCCGGCCTGGTGAGCTGGTGGACGATTGGCCGGCGCAGTCCGGCGTACCCGCTGCAGATTTCCGCCCAGCTGTCGATCGACATCGTGGCGGTTACCCTGCTGATGCACGCCAGCGGCGGCATAGCCAGCGGGCTCGGCAACCTCCTGATCATCTCGGTAGGCGCGGCCAGTCTCGCGCTGCAGGCCCGCACGGCGGTGACTTTTGCCGCCATCGCCACGCTGGCGGTGCTGTTCGAACAGGCCGTATCGCAGTTCGAAGGCGTAACAAGTGCCGGCGACTACACCGCCGCCGGTCTCCTCGGCGCAATCATTTTCGTCATTGCCCTCGCAGCGCAGCCGCTGGCCCGGCGTATTGCCGAGAGCGAGGCACTGGCCGAGCAACGCGGTGTCGACCTGGCCAACCTGGCCGAACTCAATGAATACATCGTTCAGCACCTGCGCGAGAGCATCGTGGTTATCGACGAGAGCGACCGGGTACGGTTGATGAATGCCTCGGCCGCCAAGCACCTTGGCGTGCGCAGCCGCAGCGCCTCGGGCCGCCACCTCGCGGACATGGCGCCGGCGCTGCACGCGATTACCCAGGAATGGCGACGCCACGCCGGCGACCTGCAAACCAGCTTCTCGCCGTTTACCGGTGCCGACGGCGCTACCCTGGTCACCCCGCACTTCGCCCCGCTGGGCCAGGGGAATCCACCGGCGGCGCTTATTTTTCTCGAAGATGCCACCGCCCTGGCCGAACGCGTTCAGCAGGCCAAGCTGGCCGCGCTCGGTCGACTCAGTGCCAGCATCGCCCACGAAATCCGCAACCCGGTGGGCGCAATAAGCCATGCCGGTCAGCTGCTGGCCGAGTCAGAATCGATTGCTCCGGACGAGCAGCGCCTGACCGACATCATCCACACCCAGTCACGCCGGGTGAACACCATTATCGAAAACGTGCTCCAGCTGTCGCGCCGTGACAGCACCCGGCCGCAACGCCTCGTTCTGGCAGACTGGATCGGGGACTTTATGCCGGAGTTTCGCGCCGGAAACCAGCTGGGTGACGCAGAAATACCGGCCGAGCATGCCGACGAAACCATGACCGTGCGCTTCGACGCCAGCCACCTCCACCAGGTGCTGTGGAACCTGTGTGAGAACGCCGTGCGCTATGCCCGCGGCCCCGGTGGTGAGCTCACGCTGGGCCTGCGCAGCGGCCGGCTCAACAACGACCGGCCGTTTCTCGAGGTACTCGACCGCGGCAGCGGTATCGACGAAAACCTCGTCGACCGTATCTTCGAACCCTTCTTTACCGCGGCGCACGATGGCACCGGGCTGGGACTGTTTATTTCCCGCGAGCTCTGTGAATGCAACAATGCCGGCCTGCGCTACCAGCGCCGCGAGGGTGGTGGCAGCGTATTCCAGATCATATTTGCCGACCCGCAGCGCTGGACAGTTTGAGGAACCATGACTGAAGCCCGGGCACTCATCGTTGACGACGAAGCCGATATACGCGAGCTGTTGACTATCACGCTCAACCGGATGGGCGTGACAACACAGGCAGCCGCGGATCTTGCCGAAGCGCGCAGCCTGCTCGCCGGACAGTCTTTCGACCTCTGCCTGACCGACATGCGTCTTCCCGACGGCAACGGCCTGGAGCTGGTCGAGTGGATCCAGGAACAGTCTGTGCAGCTGCCGGTTGCCGTGATCACCGCGCACGGCAACGTCGAGGCCGCCGTACAGGCACTCAAGCTCGGCGCCTTCGATTTCGTTTCAAAACCGGTCGATCTCGCCAATCTCAGGCGCCTGGTCAGCACCGCGCTGCGGCTGCGTGGCATTGGCGACGCGCCCGAGGAAGACCGCCGGCTGATCGGGACCTCGCGGGCCATGGAAAAGTTGCGTCACATGATTGCGCGGGTGGCCCGCAGCCAGGCCCCGGTGCATATCACCGGCGAATCGGGGACCGGCAAGGAGCTCGTGGCGCGCATGATTCACGACTCGGGCCCGCGTGCAGACCAGCCGTTCGTTCCGGTTAACTGCGGCGCAATCCCGACCGAACTGATGGAAAGCGAGTTTTTCGGGCACATCAAGGGCAGCTTCACCGGCGCTACCGGGGACAAGGCCGGGCTGTTCCGCAGCGCCGACGGCGGCACGCTGTTTCTCGACGAGGTGGCCGACCTGCCGCTGCACATGCAGGTCAAGCTGTTGCGGGCTATCCAGGAGAAGGCGGTGCGCCCGCTGGGCGAGTCGCGGGAGCAGCCTGTCGACGTACGTATCCTCAGTGCGACCCACAAGAGTCTCGCCGAGGAAGTCGCAGCCGGCCACTTCCGCGAGGATCTTTATTACCGCATCAACGTGATCGAGATGTCCGTCCCGCCCTTGCGTGAACGCGGGGGCGACGTGCTGCTGCTGGCCGACAGCCTGCTGGCGCGACTGGCGGACAGCTGGGGGGTGCCGGTTCCGCGCCTGACCGACAACGCCCGGGAGGCACTCCAGGAGTACCGTTTTCCCGGCAACGTCCGCGAACTCGAGAATATCCTGGAACGGGCGATGACCCTGGCGTCGGGCGAACGCATTGAACGCAGCGACCTGCAGCTGCGTACCATCGACGAGGAGTCCGTCGAGAAGACCGGGCCCCCGGATCCCGGGTCCACGCTGACGCAACGGCTCGACGTGGTGGAACGGGAAACCATCATCCGGGCGCTGGAGCAGACGAAGTACAACAAGACGGCAGCGGCGAAACTGCTGGGCATCAGCTTCAGGGCGCTGCGTTACCGGATCAAGAAGCTGGGCCTCGACTGACCGCAGGCCAGCCGGCTGCCGCGACGCGGCAAAATGTGACTTCCGTCACACTCCAGCTGCCGAAAAGGGGTGACAATTTGCGTCACTTTTTGACGTGACCCGGCGGCCCTGGCAAGGCAAACCGGGTCATGTAACAGGCACAGACAATAAATTCATGCGCTTACAGTCGGACAGGGGAATTGGCACGGCGATTGCATTGTCTCTATCGCTGGCGCACTGGGACGCCGCTATTGATTTGTCAGTTTCACTCTCCGGAGGAGTACACATGAAGAAGCAACAGGGTTTTACCCTTATCGAACTTATGATCGTTGTAGCGATCATCGGTATCCTGGCCGCCATCGCAATTCCGGCTTACCAGGACTACACGCAGCGCGCACAGATCGGTGAAGCATTCACCGTTGTCTCGAGCGCCAAAACGGCTATTGCCGAGTTTGCACAGACCAACGGCGCCTATCCGGGCACCGCTGCCGGTCAGACCCCGGCCGACCTCGGCCTGGTCGTGACCTCGAACGCCGGTAAGTACGCCAACGCAGTTGCCGTTGCTGACGGCACAGGCGTCATCACGGTGACGATGAAGGGCGCTGGCGCCGTGGGTGCCGACATCCAGGGCAAGACCGTGGTCTTCACGCCGCCGACCCTGGCTGGCCTGACGGGCGCGTTCAGCTGGGCCTGCACCAGCAACGCCGACCAGAAGTTCCTGCCGAAAGCCTGCGCGGGCTCCTAAGCGGAACCGAGACCAAATCATGCGCGATGTTGAAGGACAGACTTCGCCGAGCATGTACAAGGGCCCCCTGTGCAAACAGGGGGCCTTTTGTTTTGACAGGGAACGAGGCTTTACGCTGATCGAGCTGATGATCGTTGTGGCGATCGTCGGCATCATCACGGCACTTGCGCTGCCCGCATACCACGATTACATCGTCCGTACGCAGGTCAGCGAGATCCTGGTGCTTGCGCGGGACGACCGTGCCCGGGTGCGCGAACACTTCCATTTCTCAGGCGCCGTTCCGGCCGACCTGGACGACATCGGCGTGTCCGTGTCCTCTGCGCGGAGCAAGTACCTGGCGGCGGACATCGGCTGGAATGCAGGTGGACGGACTCTCACATACACCATGGGCAATATGTCAGCGGGCGCCACAGGGTCCATGCAGTGGACCGGGACCCCCCGTGGCGCAGACCTCGTCTGGGCCTGCAGCTCGGCGGATTTCCCGAAGAAATTCCTGCCGCGTTATTGCCAGTAATGACGCCTGCCGGGGCGACCCGGTCGGCGACAAAACTTCATAAAACTGTGACATAAAGAGAGGTTTAGCCTCTTTTTTTGAGCTACTATTTCCGGGCGGTTTTTAACAGAACGAGTCCATGGCAGCAGCGACTAGCATGAAATCGGCATTGAGCGGCCTGCCCCGGCGGCTGGCTCAGGACGGCCTCCTGGACGAGGCCGCCGCAATCGAGGCCAAGGCGGCCGCCAAGCAGCAGAGCACGCCGCTGGTCACCTATATCGTCCAGAACAACCTCGCCGATGCCCGCGACGTGGCGATCGCCGCCTCGCAGGAGTTCGGCGTCCCCCTGCTCGACCTGGACGTGATCGAACCTGATCTCGACATCGTCCGCCTCGTCGACGAGAAACTTCTGAGCAAGCACCGCGTGCTGCCGCTGTCGCGGCGCGGCAAGCGGCTGTTCCTCGGGCTGTCAGACCCGACCAACCTGCAGGCTCTGGACGAGATCAAGTTCCAGACCGGGATGGGTGTCGACACCATCGTAGTCGAGGAAAACAAGCTCGAGGTCATGCTGACGCGCACCCTCGAAGCGATCGACAGCTCTTCTTTTCAGTCTTTCGACGATGACGACTTCGACCTCGAGAATCTCGAGGTCACCGGTGGCGACGACGACAGCGACGACGACATCAGCCGCGACGACATCGAAGACGCACCGGTCGTGCGCTTTGTCAACAAGATTCTGCTGGACGCGATCAAGAAAGGCGCGTCCGACGTGCATTTCGAGCCTTACGAAAAAACGTTCCGTGTTCGCACCCGCCAGGACGGCATTCTCAAGGAAGTTGCCCTGCCTCCGGTGCAGCTGGCCGGCAAGGTCGCCGCACGCCTGAAGGTAATGGCACGCCTCGACATCGCCGAGCGCCGCGTGCCGCAGGACGGCCGCATTAAGATGAAGCTGTCGAAAAACCGGGCCATCGATTTTCGTGTCAGCACCTGCCCGACACTTTTTGGCGAGAAGATCGTGCTGCGTATTCTCGATCCCAGCAGCGCCAAGCTGGGTATCGACGCTCTCGGTTATGAGGGGTTCCAGAAGCAGTTCTACATGGAGAACCTCGCCAAGCCTTACGGCATGATCCTGGTGACCGGGCCTACCGGCAGCGGTAAGACGGTGTCGCTGTATACCGGTCTCAATATCCTCAACACCGAAGACCGCAACATATCCACCTGCGAAGACCCGGCGGAAATCAACCTGCCCGGCATCAACCAGGTGAACATCAATACCAAGGTCGGCCTGACCTTCGCCTCGGCGCTAAAGGCCTTCCTGCGCCAGGATCCGGACATCATCATGGTCGGTGAGATCCGCGACCTCGAAACTGCCGAGATCGCGATCAAGGCAGCCCAGACCGGTCACCTCGTGCTCTCGACGCTGCATACCAACGATGCACCGCGCACGCTGACCCGTCTGGTTGACATGGGCGTTAAACCTTATGCCATCGCCACCTCGGTCAGCCTGATCATCGCGCAGCGCCTGGCGCGCCGGCTGTGCCAGGACTGTCGCGAGCCGAAAGACATTCCGGACGAGGCACTGCGCACCGAGGGCTTCACCGAGGACATGATCGAAAAGGGTGTCACCGTTTATGGACCGTTAGGCTGCAACCGCTGCAATGACGGCTACAAGGGCCGCGTTGGTATCTACCAGGTCATGCCGGTATCGGAAACGATGGGCCGAATCATCATGGAAGGCGGCAACGCCATACAGATTGGAGACCAGGCGCAGGAAGAAGGCGTCTGGGACCTGCGTCGATCAGGGCTGCAAAAAGTGATGGATGGCGTAACCAGCCTGGAAGAAGTCAACCGCGTCACGGTTGACTGAGTATTGCGTTGGACTGGACTGAGGACCTATGGCTGAAAGCACTGTCGTAAAGCAATTCCCGTTTAACTGGGAAGGCACGGACCGCCGCGGCAAGCGCATCAAGGGCAAGACGATGGCCGTGAGCGAGACCGCCGTGCGCTCTGAGCTTCGTCGCCAGGGCATCATGCCGGCCAAGATCAGGAAACAGCGCACGCTGTTTGGCGAAGGCAAGGTTACCGCGCTCGATATCGCCATTTTCAGCCGCCAGCTGGCCACGATGATGACTTCAGGTGTGCCGCTGGTTCAGGCGTTCGACATTATCGGCACGGGCAATGAGAACCGCGCCATGCAGAAGCTGGTGATGTCGGTCAAGGCGAGCGTCGAGGGCGGCACCAGCCTGGCTGAATCGCTGGCGCAGCACCCACTCCACTTCGACGATCTCTATGTGAACCTCGTGACCGCCGGCGAGCAGGCCGGCGCACTGGAAACGTTGCTCGACAAGATTGCCACCTACAAGGAAAAGACGGAGTCAATCAAGAAAAAGATCAAGAAGGCGCTGTTCTACCCGGCAGCGGTGCTCCTGGTCGCATTTATCGTCACGGCGATCCTGCTGATCTTTGTCATTCCGCAGTTCGAAAGCATGTTCCAGGGTTTTGGCGCAGACCTGCCCGGCTTTACCCTGCTGGTCATCAACCTGTCGTTGTTCGTCAGAACCAAGGGCTTCCTGATAGCCGGCGGCCTGATCGCCGGTGTTTCGGCGTTCATTTTTGTAAAGAAGCGGTCGGCGAAGTTCCGGCATTTTCTTGATCGTGCCGCGCTGCGCCTGCCGATTATCGGCGCGATACTCACCAAGGCCGCCATCGCGCGCTTTGCACGGACTCTGTCCACGATGTTTGCTGCCGGCGTACCGCTGGTCGAAGCCCTGCAGTCGGTAGCCGGTGCCACGGGCAACATCGTCTACGAACACGCGACCCTGAGAATGAAAGAAGAGGTTGCAACCGGTCAACGGCTGCAGCGCTCGATGGAAGACTCGGACCTGTTTCCCAACATGGCGGTCCAGATGATCGCCATCGGCGAAGAGTCCGGCTCGCTCGACCAGATGTCGGCCAAGGTCGCCGATTTCTACGAGGAAGAGGTGGACAACGCCGTCGACAGCATGAGCAGCCTGTTGGAGCCCTTGATCATGGGTATCCTGGGTATCCTGGTCGGCGGCCTGGTCGTTGCCATGTACCTGCCCATATTCAAGATGGCGTCGGTTGTCGGTTAGCCCCGGCCCGGCTGCGCACCCTCTCAACCGCAACGGGGCGGCATGACCGAACTGCTCGAACTGCTGCGCCTCTATCCTGCGATATTTGCCGCTGCCGGTGGTCTGTTCGGACTGCTGATAGGCAGTTTTCTCAACGTCGTCATACATCGCCTGCCGATCATGATGGAGCGGGAATGGCGCCGGCAGTGCGCCGAACTGGAGGAACGCGAGCTGCCTGCGGAAGAAACGCCGTATACCCTCGTCAAGCCACGATCGGCATGCCCTGCCTGTCAACGGCCGATCCGTGCCATCGAGAACATTCCCGTAATCAGCTGGCTCGTGCTGCGCGCAAAGTGCGCCGGTTGCGGGGCACCGATATCGGTACGTTATCCGGCGGTGGAATTACTCACGGGCGTGTTGTCGGTGGCTGTGGCCTGGCGCTTTGGTGTCAGCTGGGAAACGCTGGCGGCGCTGTTGTTCACCTGGTCACTCATCGCGCTTTCGGGAATCGATTTCGACACCAAGCTGTTGCCTGATTCCATCACGCTGCCGCTGTTGTGGCTGGGACTGCTGCTGAGCCTGTTCCACCTGCAAACCGACGCGCAGCGGCTGTTTGTCGATCCACGCACGGCAATTATCGGTGCGGCAGCCGGTTACCTCTCGCTGTGGTCGGTTTACCAGCTGTTCAAACTGGCAACCGGCAAAGAAGGCATGGGTTTTGGTGACTTCAAGCTGCTGGCCGCCCTCGGCGCCTGGCTGGGATGGCAGGCTCTGCCGCTGATCATCATTCTCAGTGCAGTTGTCGGTGCGGTTACCGGTATTGCGCTGATGGCGCTGGCGAGCCGCGGCCGTGAGGTGCCGATGCCTTTCGGACCTTTCCTGGCGGCGGCCGGGTGGATCGCACTGATGTGGGGCGACCAGCTCACCGCAGCCTATCTGCGCATGTCGGGTATGGCATGAAGGTCGGGCTGACGGGCGGAATTGCCAGCGGCAAGACAACGGTGGCAAACCTCTTCGCGGAACTGGGTGTGCCCGTCATCGACACTGATGAGATTGCCCGCGAGGTGGTCGAACCCGGCCAGCCCGCGCTGGAACGTCTCGTGGAAGTATTCGGCGAGGAGATTCTCGATCCTGCCGGCCGGCTCAACCGGCGCCACCTGAGGGACCGGGTTTTCGCCGACCAGGATGAGCGCAGGAAGCTCGAATCCATCGTCCATCCGCTGATTGGCAGGGAAACAATGGCCAGGGCCGCAGCGGCCGGCGGGCCGTACCAGCTGCTGGTCGTACCTTTGCTGTTCGAAACCGGGATGGATCGGCTGGTCGACCGGGTCCTGGTTGTTGACTGTCCGCCACAAATCCAGCTTGAGCGACTGATTTCAAGGGATAACGAGTCGCCGGAAAGCGGCAGGCGCATCCTCGATGCTCAAATGGACCGGGCGGAACGGCTTGGCCGCGCCGACGATGTCATTGTGAACGACGGCGATCTGGACAGCGTACGCGACGCCGTGACCCGCCTGCACCGGACCTACACGACCCTAGCTGACTGACGCTGCTTGTATTTTTTGGCAGTGCTGTTATTTTTGTCGCTCTGGGGGACCGTAGGGCCATAATGTCCAATCCTGCGCCAACGCTGACGGCGCCCGAACCGGGGCTGCAACTCGTTACTTACGAGCAACCGCTCACCGAGCGCATGCGCACGTTCCTGCGCCTGGAATTCCTGTTTCGCCAGGCGGCACATCACTCATCCGGCCAGGGCACCTGGGAAACCCGGGCTGCGATAGGCAGCCTGCTGGACATCCTCGCTATCGTAACCCGCGCCGACGTCCGCAAGGATGTCTTGCACGAACTCGAACGTTACGCGTTCGACCTCGAGCAGTATCGCTCCCAGCCCGGCGTCGACAGCGCCAGACTCGCCTCCCTGCTGAACAACGTCCAGTCGCTGCGTGACCAGCTGAACGGATGCAGCAAGCAGTTGACCAAGAAGATCGCCGACTGCGATTTCCTGAGCGCCGTTCGCCATCGAAGCGCGATACCGGGTGGCACCTGCGAGTTCGATCTTCCCGATTACAGCCACTGGCTGAATCGTTCCTTCAACGATCGTCGCCAGGATTTCGATGGCTGGCTGGAGTCATTGTGTCCCTTGCGCGATGCGGTCAGAAAGCTGTTGTGGCTGACACGGGAAAGCGCAACGTCCTCCGAACAGGTTGCCGTTAGCGGCATGTTCCAGCACGTGCTCGAACGAAATGCGGGCACCCAGCTGTTGCGCGTCGCCTTGCCGTGTGACGCTGATGTTTACCCGGAGATCAGCGGCAACCAGCACCGTTTTACGGTTCGCTTCCAGCAATGGCACAGCGTTACCGAACGGCCAACGCAAACCAGCGAAGACATCAACTTTTTCCTGACCTGCTGTTGAAGCCGAAAAACGTAGTCTGTCCTACCTGCCAGGCACCGGTAGCCTGGAAACCTGAGTCGACCTGGCGGCCGTTTTGCAGCGAACGGTGCCGGCTGATCGACCTCGGCGAATGGTTCAACGAGGAACACCGGATTGCCGACGATAACGGCGAATCGGCCGCACCCGACCTCCCCGACTAGTCCGCCCAGAACGCTCCGATACCCGCTGTGCCCTGACCGCCATGGCTCCTCGCGACAGCGGATTCTTCCGGCCTCATACCGCCGATGGCGTAGACCGGCAGCGCCACGCCATCAGTCAGTTCCCGAAACCGCTGCCAGCCTGTCCCGGACGCCCCCGGATGCGATGTCGTCGGCCGCACCGGGCCCAGCACCGCAAAATCCGCGCCAATCCCCTGGGCAAGGCTGAGTTCGGCAGCATCGTGACAGGATGCCGCGACCGCAAGTCCGTCTGGCAACGATGCGCCGGCAAGCCGATCCAGGAAACGCGACGGCACATGGATACCGGCGGCACCACAGGCAAGGGCCAGTGAAATCGCGTAGTGCGGTTCAGCATTGATCATTACCGAGGCAGAACCGGCGGACTGCACCGCTGCCACCGCCAGGGTATGCAGGTGCTCATCGCTGATGCCGGGCACTCGCAGCTGAATCAACTGCGTCCCGGCGGCAACCGCGCGCGTCACTGCGGCTGCCAACGCCGCGGGCTCCTTAAGACCCGGCGGCGTAATCGCGTAGACCGGCGGCAGCCCGAGAGCGGTTACCACCGGCAGATCAGCAGGCAGCAGTCCTGCCGCGAGCATCTCCCGAGGTCTTAACCACTGCAGCGCCTGTCCTTCCAGTCCGTCCGGCTCACCGCGTAGCCCGTCCACCCGCCATACGTCCAGCGTTACGCGTCGTTCGGGGTAGCTATGGGTATAGCGAATCAGCGGTGTGCAAAGCGTAACTTCGACGCCCAGTTCCTCGCGCAGCTCGCGGGCCAGGCCGTCGCGCGGCTGCTCGCCCTGTTCCAGCTTGCCACCGGGAAATTCCCACGCGCCGGCCATATGTGTGCCGGGCAGACGCTGCGCCAGGAGATAACGCCCCCGACCGTCCGGGATGACGCCGGCAACGACGTGGATGTGGCCGGCCACGGGCCGTCAGGTCAGCCGATACGGCCGTGACATTGCTTGAATTTCTTGCCCGACCCGCAGGGGCACGGTTCGTTACGGCCGATTTTTCGCCCGTCGCGGACGAACGGCGCCTGCGCGGAACCGCCTGCCGCCGCAGGCTGCGCCTGGCCGCCGCCCACCGCCGCGGACGCAGCCGGATGCTGTGCGCGCATGGCTGCCTCTGCACGCTTCTGGCGCATTTTTTCCATCTCGTCGATTTCCTGCTCGGTCCGGATCTGGACCTTGCACAGGATCGACGTGACATCGTGCTTGACCCGGTCGAGCATCGTCGAAAACATGTCGAAGGACTCGCGCTTGTATTCCTGCTTGGGATTCTTCTGCGCATAACCGCGCAGGTGAATGCCCTGGCGCAGGTGATCCATCGCCGCCAGGTGCTCTTTCCACTGCAGGTCCAGCTGCTGCAGCATCACCGCTTTCTCGAGGTGCCGCACGACCGAGGCGCCAACGCTGCGAACTTTCTCCTGGTAGGCCTCGTCGATCTTCTCGATGACCCGGTCGCGAAGTTTCTCGTGATTGAGATCAGGATCCTTTTCCAGCCATTCCCGCACCGGCAGCCGGGCGTTGAAATCCCGTTCCAGCGCCTGCTCCAGACCGGCGGCATCCCACTGCTCCTCGACGCTTTGCGGCGGGATGAAACGGTCCACCGTTTCGCCGACTACCTCGTCGCGGATACCCTGCACAGCATCCTCGACATCGTCTGCCGACATCAGGTCAGTTCGCTGAGCGTAGATCACCCGCCGCTGGTCGTTGGCGACATCATCGTATTCGAGCAGGTTCTTGCGAATGTCGAAGTTATGGGCTTCGACCTTGCGCTGGGCTTTCTCGA
Source organism: Gammaproteobacteria bacterium (assembly GCA_024638445.1). Taxonomy (GTDB): domain Bacteria; phylum Pseudomonadota; class Gammaproteobacteria; order Steroidobacterales; family JABDKV01; genus JABDJB01. Next base: position 44,408 of record JAHEKH010000006.1, read on the forward strand.
TTTGCTTGCTCAGCAGGCGGCTCTCGATCGCCTCGCCTTCCTGCATCCCAACCCGCGACAGCAGCGCCTTGGTGCGCCCGGGGTCGGCAAAAATTCGCATCAGGTTATCGTCGAGCGAGATATAAAACCGGCTCGAACCCGGGTCGCCCTGGCGACCCGAGCGGCCACGCAGCTGGTTGTCGATACGCCGTGACTCGTGACGCTCCGTGCCGATAATGTGCAGACCGCCTGCCTCGAGCACGAGCTTGTGACGTGTCTGCCATTCCTCGCGCACCTTGTCGGCCTGCGGCCCTTCGTCGCTGTCGAGCTGGGAAAGCTCCGAATCCAGGTTTCCGCCCAGCACGATATCGGTTCCGCGTCCCGCCATGTTGGTGGCAATCGTAACGGCGCCCGGCCGGCCGGCCTGGGCAACGATCTCCGCCTCGCGCGCGTGCTGCTTGGCATTCAGCACCTCGTGCGGGATCTTGCGTTTCCGCAGCTCCGCCGACAGCAGCTCCGAGTTCTCGATCGACGCCGTGCCGACCAGCACAGGCTGTTGGCGCTCCCGGCAGCCGTCGATGTCCTCGACGATCGCGTCAAACTTGTCCTTTTGCGAGAGATAAACGAGATCTGCGGCATCGTCACGAACCATGGGCCGGTGGGTCGGGATCACCACGACCTCGAGACCATAAATAGAATTGAATTCAAAGGCTTCCGTATCCGCAGTACCGGTCATGCCGGCGAGCTTCTGGTACATGCGGAAGTAATTCTGGAACGTGATCGAGGCCAGCGTCTGGTTTTCCGACTTGACGCTGACGCCCTCCTTCGCCTCGACCGCCTGGTGCAGCCCGTCCGACCAGCGCCGGCCCGGCATCGTGCGGCCGGTGAACTCGTCGACGATGACGATCTCGCCGTCTTTGACGATGTAGTCGACATCGCGTTTGAACAGCACGTGCGCACGCAGCGCCGCGTTGAGGTGGTGCAGCAGCGAGATGTTGGTGGCGCTGTACAGCGTGTCGCCCTCGTTCAGCAAGCCGGCACGCAGCATCAGTTGCTCGGCGCGCTCCTGCCCTTCCTCGGTCAGGTGAACCTGCTTGGATTTTTCGTCGACGCTGAAATCGCCGGGCCCGTCTTCTTCCTGTTGCCGTTTCAGCTTCGGCACCAGCACGTTCATCTTGCCGTACAGCTCGGTGCTCTCTTCAGCCGGGCCCGAGATGATCAGCGGCGTGCGCGCTTCGTCGATGAGGATCGAGTCGACCTCGTCAACGATCGAATAGTGGAGCGGCCGCTGCACCTTGTCCTCGAGTCGAAACGCCAGGTTGTCACGCAGGTAGTCGAAACCGAATTCGTTGTTGGTGCCATAGGTGACGTCGCAGGCGTAAGCCGCGCGCTTTTCTTCGGGCGACTGCCCGCTTTTAATAACGCCCACCTCGAGCCCGAGGTATTCGTAAACCGGGCGCATCCAGTCGGCGTCGCGAGCGGCAAGATACTCGTTGACCGTGACGACATGAACGCCTTCGCCGCTGAGCGCATTGAGATAGACCGGCAGCGTTGCGACGAGCGTCTTGCCCTCACCCGTGCGCATCTCGGCGATCTTGCCCTGGTGCAATGTCAGGCCACCGATGAGCTGGACGTCGAAATGCCGCATCTCCAGCGTACGACGTGCGGCCTCACGGACGGCGGCAAAGGCCTCCGGGATCAGTGCATCGAGATCCTCACCGTCGGCCAGCCGCTTGCGTAGCTCCTCGGTGAAAGAACGCAGCTCGCGGCGCTGCTCCATTTCGGACTCGAGCGCATTGGTCTTCCTTACCAGCTTGCCGTAGCTGCGCAGCAGGCGCTGGTTGCGGCTGCCGAATATCCGGGTTAGAAAAGCCAAGCTATTGATTTCCTTTAAGTGTTTCTCGAGCGCAACGGGCGGCCAGACCATGACACTGGGGGCGCGGCAACCCGCCTTCAAGCCTGCGCCCGACTCCGGACGGCAACCTTATCCATCTGCGGCCGTCTCGTCTAGCGCCAAATACGGGACAGTGACCTGATTCAAAGAATTAGGTCACCGCCTCTGTGGATTTTGGGAGGGCTAGTTGCGTTCGCCGATGAAATCGAGCGGATCGACCGGGCGACCGTTGTACATGACCTCGAAGTGCAGATTCGCACCCGTGGCCCGACCTGTGGAACCCATCAGGCCAACCACCTGGCCCTTCTCGACCCGGTCACCGACCGCGACGAGATTTTCCTTGTTGTGGGCATAGCGGGTGACGTAACCGCCGCCGTGATTGATCTCGACGAGATTGCCATACCCGTAACGCGGTGAGGACCACGTAACGACACCGGCGCCGACGGCCATGATCGGCGTGCCTTCGCGACCGGCGAAATCCAGGCCTTCGTGCCGGGCTCGCTTGCCGCTGAACGGATCGGTACGCATCCCGAAATACGACGAGACCCAGCCCGACGACAGCGGCCAGCCTTCCGGGTGCACCTGCTCGTGCAGATTTCGCGTCATCAGCATGTCTTCGAGTACACCAAGCTGCTGGTGACGGTCGCCCAGGAGGTTTTCCAGGCTGCCAAGCTCGGCGCTCAGGTCAGCAACACCCCGCGACGGACGATCGCCCTGCAATGCCGGGCCACCGAGACCGGGCTGACTGGAGAAATCGAATTCGCCGTCATCGAGGTTGGCCATCTGCGACAGCCGCGCACCCAGTGCGTTGAGCCGGATGACGTTTGCCTGCAGCTGCCCGATACGAGCGGACAAGGCATTAATGTTCTCGCGAGCGGTCTTGCGTACTTCCGCCAGCTCGCCTTCCTGGCTGTCGATCACCTGCTCGAGTTCGACGACACGCACGTCGGGATCGACCTGCAGCGTCTGTGCCGAGTAAAAATAACCGCCCGCGAATATCATGGCGCCCACGGCCGCCATCACGACCAGCGCTGCAAATAGGGTTCGCGGCCGCTTCAGATCAATCTGACGCGACGAGCCCCGGCTCTTTGTGAATATAATGACGTTCATCGACGCTGCGTATCTTTAAGTAACCGTTATTCCCATATGTCCACCCGCAAGCTCAAACCCCTGAAAGAACTGCTGGGCGGTGCCGACACCCCGGTCGGCCGAATTCTGGAGCGAAGCGCCGAGATCGACACACTCACTGCCGAAGTGAGGCGTCTGCTGCCAGACTCATTGAGGCCACATCTGCTAGCCGCAAACCGACGCGACGAGACCCTCTGCCTGGTCGCGGATTCGGCGGTCTGGGCGGCGAAATTTCGCTACCACGGGCCGGACATTCTCATATCCCTAAGAGGGACACAAGGACCGGGTTTGCAGAAAATACGCGTGAGTGTTTCGGGCAGCGGCATCACCTGAAACGCCGTGTCGTTGCCGGTTCCGGCGGCCTCAGTGGCCAGACTTATGTAAAGTCAAAGACTTAGCGGAGACGCCTACTGCGCTGCAGCAGGGCTGAGGTATCCCGCCGGGGCAGTTTCCCGATCCTCGAAGGTCACTTCCTCGAAGGCAGTCTCATCTGCCAGGGTTGCCCGCAGCAGCTGGTTATTCAGGCCGTGGCCCGACTTGAAGCCCCGGAAGCGGCCAATCAGGCTGCGACCCATCAGCGAAACGTCGCCGATCGCATCGAGAATCTTGTGCTTGACGAATTCGTCCTCGTAGCGCAGCCCGTCTTCGTTCAGAACCCGGTAATCGTCGAGCACGACGGCGTTGTCCATGGTGCCGCCGAGCGTTAGGTTCTTTTGCCGCAGCTTCTCCGCGTCCCGCATGAAGCCGAACGTCCGGGCCCGGGAAATCTCCCGCAGGAACGCGGTGGACGAAAAGTCGATAGCGCCTTTTTGCGTGTGCCGCTTGAATACCGGGTGATCGAACTCGATTTCGAATTCCAGCCGGTAGCCGTCGTGCGGATGAAACTCCGCCCAACGGTCACCGTCTTCCACCCGCACAGGCTTGAGAATCCGGACAAAACGCTTGGGCGCATTCTGCTCTTCGATGCCAGCCGATTGCAGCAGGAACACGAAGGGTCCGGCGCTGCCGTCCATGATGGGAACTTCCCCCGCACTCAGGTCCACGTACACATTGTCGATGCCCAGCCCCGCCATTGCAGAGAGGAGATGTTCAACGGTCGTGACTTTGGCGTCGCCATGAATCAGCGTCGTTCCCAGGAAGGTCTCGCCGACGAGGTCGGCCCGGGCCGGGATATCGGCCGGCGGGTCGAGATCGGTCCGTCGGAACACGACACCGGTATCCGGGGCGGCCGGCCGCAGGGTCATGTAGACCTTCTTGCCGGTGTGCAGCCCCACGCCGGTGGCGCGGATCGAGTTTCTCAGGGTGCATTGTCTGATCATGTAAATACCTGGACCTGGCGCCTGCGAGGGTCCCAATCGGGCGCGGTAACGTAACACAATTGCAAAAATATCCGCAAGCCTATGATTCCAGTAAGCTTTGCTCCATCAGTCGGCCTGGCGGCGCAAAAATGCCGGAATATCCAGCAGTTCCTCGACCGCGGCGGCACCCGTGGTGCCATCGCCTACCGCCCGCTGGCGCTGGACCGTCGGGCGTTCCAGGGAACTGTAGTTGGGCTCACCGGCGCTGGTCCTTTGGACCTCACGAACCGGCGCAGGTTGCGCCCGGACGACCGGCCGGCCCAGCCCGGTGGCGACGACCGTCACCCGCAGGGTCTCGTCCATGTCCGGATCGATCACGGTGCCGATGACCACGGTAGCCTCGTCAGAGGCGAATTCCTTGACCGTTGTGCCGACTTCCTCGAACTCGCCGATCGCCAGGTCCATGCCGGCCGTCACGTTGACCAGCACACCGTTGGCGCCGGCCAGGTCGATATCTTCCAGCAGCGGGCTGGACACGGCAGCTTCGGCCGCTTCCCTGGCACGCTCGTCGCCGGTACCGGCTCCGGAACCCATCATGGCCATACCCATTTCCGCCATGACCGTACGCACGTCGGCAAAGTCGACGTTGATCAGGCCCGGGCGCGTGATCAGTTCGGCGATACCCTGCACCGCGCCCTGAAGGACTTCGTTGGCCGATGCGAAAGCATCGAGCAACGTGGTGCCGTGACCCATCACGCTCAGCAGCTTCTGGTTCGGGATGGTGATCAGCGAATCGCAAAAACGCGACAGCTCGCTGATACCGTTGTCGGCAACCTGCATACGCTTGCTCCCTTCCATCGCGAACGGCTTGGTGACCACCGCAACGGTCAGGATGCCCAGCTCCTTGGCAACCTGCGCCACGATCGGCGCCGCACCGGTACCGGTGCCGCCACCCATGCCGGCAGTAATGAACAGCATGTCGCTGCTCTCGATCACCTCCTGGATCCGGTCACGATCTTCCATCGCCGCCTGGCGGCCGATGTCGGGATCGGAACCGGCACCGAGGCCCTTGGTGATATTGCAGCCGATCTGCAGCGCGGTCGGCACGGCTGTGTTTTTCAGCGCCTGCGAGTCGGTGTTGGCACAGATGAACTCGACGCCATCTATTCCTGTCTTCACCATGTGCGAGACGGCGTTACCGCCGCCACCGCCAACGCCGATCACCTTGATCACGGCGTTTTGACTGTAAGCATCCATTAGCTCGAACATGTCGTTTCTCCTCTCTGGTTTAAGTGTCTTGCGGCTTGTCTTTTGCAGCCGTCACTATCAAAAATTTCCCTGGAACCAGGCTTTCATCCGGCCCCAGACATCGCGCAGGCCACCGCCCAACGGGGCACTGGCCTCACGCCTGGCAAAGTTTTCCTGGCCGTAGAGCAACAGCCCCACGCCAGTGGCATGAATCGGGTTTCGTACGACGTCGACCAGCCCGGTCACGTACTGCGGGATGCCCAGCCGTACCGGCATGTGGAACACCTCTTCGGCCAGCTCGACTGCGCCTTCCATTTTCGACGTGCCCCCGGTCAGCACGTAGCCGGCGGCGATCAGTTCCTCGAAGCCGCTGCGCCGCAGCTCTTCCTGGATCAGGCAGAACAACTCTTCGTAACGCGGCTCGACTATTTCGGCCAGCGTCTGGCGGGCGAGACGACGTGGCGGACGGTCGCCGACGCTGGGTACCTCGATCGTCTCGTCGGGATTGGCCAGCTGGCCGAGGGCGCAGGCATAGCGGACCTTGATCTCCTCGGCATGATGAGTTGGCGTGCGCATCGACACCGCGATGTCGTTGGTCACCTGGTCGCCCGCGATCGGGATGACCGCGGTGTGCTGGATCGCACCGCCGGCAAACACCGCCAGGTCCGTCGTGCCGCCGCCGATATCGACCAGGCAGACACCGAGCTCCTTTTCGTCTTCAGTCAGCACCGCGTAACTGGACGCCAGCTGCTCGAGCACGATGTCGTCGACCTCGAGACCGCAGCGCTGCACGCACTTGACGATGTTTTGGGCGGCGCTGTCGGCGCCGGTCACCATGTGGACCTTTGCCTCCAGCCGTACGCCGGACATGCCGATGGGTTCGCGAATTCCTTCCTGGTGATCGATCACGAATTCCTGCGGCAGGATGTGCAGCACTTTCTGGTCGGCCGGGATGGCGACCGCTCGGGCAGCATCGATAACCCGGTCGACGTCGCCACCGCTGACCTCGTTGTCGCGAATGGCGACGATGCCGTGCGAATTCAGGCTGCGTACGTGGCTGCCGGCGATGCCCGTGTAGGCGGAATGAATTTCGCAGCCGGCCATCAGCTCGGCTTCCTCGATGGCGCGCTGGATCGACTGCACCGTCGACTCGATGTTCACCACCACACCCTTTTTTAGGCCGCGGGAGGGATGCATACCGATACCGATGACCTCGAGTTCATCGTCGACATTCACCTCGCCCACGATCGCCACCACCTTTGAGGTGCCGATATCCAGTCCAACCACGAGTTTTCTGTCGCTGCGCTTAGGCATCTGGCGTAACCCCTGCTGTGCGGACCTCTGAGGCGTTTTCTCCCCAGCCGATCACGAAACCATTGCTGTACCGCATATCCACGTAAGCCACCTCGCCAATGCGTTGCGCGATCAATGGCGCGACGGTGTCGACAAACATCTCGATCCGCTTGTCGGACTCTTCGCGCCCGAGTCGCACGTCGATGCCGTTGGCGAGACGAAGCTGCCAGGCGCCACGGGCATCGAGCCGGACTTCGGTCAACCCCAGCCCCGCCGCCAGCAGCCGGTCACGCATCCAGAGGTAGCGCTGTGCCACCTGCCACTCGCTGCCGGCGGGCCCGTCCAGCCGCGGCAGTTCGGCCGGCACGTGCCGGGCCTCGCGCAGGAAAAGCTCACCGCGAACATTCAGCAGGCCGTTCTCCCCCCAGCGCGCCGCCGGAACCTGCTCGGTGATGTGCACATGCAGTCCGTCGGGCCAGCGGCGGCGCACCGCAGCACGATCGACCCACGGCACCTCGTTGAGCGAGTACTGGATCGCGTCGATATCGGCGGTGAGCACGCCGGCGGGCAGGTGCGAGCGCACGATTGCTTCCAGCTGCACCGCGGTCACGCGCTGGAAGGGGCCGTCGATGGTGACCTTCGACAGCGGGCGGTCGAGCAGGATGACAAAGGCCACCGCCACGAAAACCACCATCGCCGTGACCGCCAGGAAGCGACCCGTACGGACCAGTCGGTTCAGCAGTCCGGACCAGTCCCGCGGAGCGGGCTTGCGACGATTCGTGCGTCGCCGGATCTTGCTCATGACGCGCGCTCCATCGAAGTCTCCAGGACCCGCCATACCAGCTCCGGAAAATCGATACCGGCCTGGCGTGCCGCCATCGGTACCAGGCTGTGCGATGTCATCCCGGGAATCGTGTTCACCTCCAGAAACCAGGCCGTGCCGTCGTCGTCGAGCATGAAATCGACCCGACCCCAGCCGCTTGCGCCGACGACATCGAAGGCCCGTCGCGCCAGTGCCGCCAGCTCGCGTTCGCGGCTTTCTTTCAGCCCGCACGGACAATGGTAGGTGGTGTTGTCGCTGTGGTACTTCGCCCGGTAGTCGTAAAACGTTCGCGGCGTCTCGATCCGGATCAGCGGCAGTACGTCGCTGCCGAGCACGCCGGCGGTGTACTCGGGGCCCTCCACGCAGTGTTCGACAATGACGTTGGCATCGCACTCGCGTGCGGCGTGCCAGGCGGCGGCCAGCCCATCGGTGTCCTGCACGATGTGCACGCCGACACTCGACCCTTCGGCTGCCGGTTTGACCACGCAGGGAAAACCCACCTGCCGCGGGGCATCGGCCAGGGCGGACTCGTCGCGCAACAGGGTCCAGCGTGGCGTGGCCAGGCCAACCGCGGCGAACAGCATCTTGCTGCGCACCTTGTCCATCGCCAGCGCCGAGCCGAGCACCCCGCTGCCGGTGTAGGGCAGCCCGATCAGCTCCAGCGCGCCCGCCACCGTGCCGTCCTCGTAACCGCGGCCGTGCAACGCCAGCCAGGCGCGATCGAAACCCGCGCCAGCCAGTTCGGCCACCGGCATCTCGCGGGTGTCGATACCGGTTGCGTCGACACCACGCTCCAGCAAGGCATTCAGCACAGCCTGCCCGGTGTCCAGCGAAACCTCGCGTTCCGACGACTCACCGCCGTACAAGACCGCTACCCGGCCGAAGTCCGTTGCCTGCCGCACCCGGATCATGCGGGTTCTCCGATCACGCGGACTTCGGCGACCATGTCGATTCCGGACTCTGCGAGAACAGTGTCGTGCACGTGTGCAATCAGAGTCTCGATGTCCGCCGCCGTAGCGTCCGAATCGTTGATGATAAAATTGGCGTGCATCTCGGAAACGTGCGCGCCACCGATCCGATGACCCTTGAGACCGGCGGCTTCGATCAGCCGCGCGGCATGATCGCCGGGTGGGTTGCGAAATACCGACCCGCAGCTGGGAACACCGATAGGCTGGGTTGCCTTGCGCCGCGCCAGCAGCTCCCGGATGGCCTCGCGCCCGGCCGGTGCGCCCTGGATGAAAGCGAACTCAGCGCCAATGAACCACTCCCCGGCGGGACCGGTCACGCTGCGATAGTCCACATGGTATTCGCTGCGATGCCGGCGGCGAATCGTGCCGCTGCGATCGATGACGTCAACCGCGTTGACCCGTTCCCAGGTCTCACCGCCGAACGCACCGGCATTCATCGCCAGCGCTCCGCCAATCGTGCCGGGAATGCCGGCAAAGAAATCGGCCGGGCCAAGACCCCAGCGGGAACAGCGGCGCGCCAGCTTGGCACAGGCCACCCCGGCTTCCGCATAGACAAAGTTGTCCCCGAGCCGGGCGATGTTGTCGATGATGCCATGGGTGCTGATGACCACGCCGGGCAGACCGCCATCGCGCACCAGGAGGTTGCTGCCGAGACCGACCCAGTGCACCGGCACATCGGCCTCGAGACCGGCCATGAACACCTGCAGGTCACGCAGGTCGGCCGGCCGGAACCAGGCCGCGGCCGGTCCACCGACGCGCCATGACGTGTGTTTCGCCATGGGTTCGTCATGCCGAAGCTCGCCACGCAGTTCGTTGCTTGCGGCGCTGGCATTCATCATTTCGACCTCGCCGCCTGCAGACCCAGCGTGACCGGCAGCGTGGCCGCGACCGCCCCGATGTTGCCGGCACCCAGCATCAGCAGCAGATCGCCGTCACGCAACACCCGGCGCAGCGCATCAGGCAGCGCCTGCACGTCCTCGACGAAGACCGGCTCGACCCGGCCGCGGGTACGCACCGCGCGTGCCATGGCGCGGCCGTCGGCCGCGGTAATCGGTTCCTCTCCGGCGCTGTAGACTTCCGTCAGCAGCAGCGCGTCGGCGGTGGACAGGACGCCGGAAAAATCATCGAGCAGATCGCGGGTCCGGGTGTAGCGATGTGGCTGGAAGGCAACCACCAGCCGGCGCTCGGGCCAACCCTGGCGGGCAGCCTCGATCGTGGCTGCAATTTCCGTCGGGTGATGACCGTAGTCGTCCACGACCAGTACGTCGCCGGCCGTGGTCCGCACTTCGCCGATAATCTGGAAACGGCGGCCGATACCGCGGAAACCGGACAGCGCCCGCTGTACCGCACCGTCGTCGATTCCCAGTTCGCGCGCGACGGCAATTGCGGCGAGTGCGTTTAACGCATTGTGGCGGCCCGGCAGGTTTACGGTCACTTCCAGTGGCTGGTGACCGACGCTGTGTACTTCGAACCGGGTGGCCTGGCGATCGCGTCGGATCCCGGTGCCGCGAACGTCGGCATCCTCGCCGAATCCGTAGGTGACCACGGACCGGGAGACAGAGCCGAGCAGATCGCGAACACCGGGATCGTCCGCGCAGGCCACCGTCAGACCGTAAAAGGGCAGGTTATGCAGGAAATCGACGAACGCCTGCCGCAGGCGGCCGAGATCGCCGCGGTAGGTCTCGAGGTGATCGGCATCGACGTTGGTCACCACCGCGATCATCGGCTGCAGGTGCAGGAACGACGCATCGCTCTCGTCCGCTTCGGCAACCAGGTAGCGGCCGCTGCCCAGCCGCGCGTTGCTGCCGGCACTCTCCAGCCGGCCGCCGATGACAAAAGTCGGGTCCTCACCGCCCTCGGCCAGCACCGAGGCGATCAGGCTGGTCGTAGTGGTCTTGCCGTGGGTGCCGGCAACGGCGATACCGTAGCGGAACCGCATCAGCTCGGCGAGCATTTCGGCGCGCGGCACAACCGGTATGCGCGCCTCGTGCGCCGCCAGCACTTCGGCGTTATCGTTGGCAACCGCACTGGAGACCACTACCACGTCGGCGCCGGAGATCCACGCGCGATCGTGGCCGATGAAGATACGCGCCCCGAGTTCCTCGAGATGCCGGGTTACTGCACCCTCGCGCAGATCCGACCCCTGAACGGCATATCCGAGGTTGATCAGCACCTCGGCAATTCCGCCCATGCCCACGCCGCCGATACCGACAAAATGAATCGTGTTGATGCTGCGCATGCGACTGTTCACCGGTCACCTCCGGCGGCCCGCAGACAGGTATCGAGCACCTGGTCGGTCGCATCGGGCAGCGCCAGGGTGCGTGCGGCTTCGGCCATCTGCAGAAGCCGGTCACGGTCGGACAACAGCCGCCCCAGCGCCGTCGCCAGCAGCTGCGGCGTCATTTCTTTTTGCGGAATGATCAGGCCCGCACCGGCCGACTCCAGGTAACGGGCGTTGAGCGTCTGGTGATCGTCGATCGACAGGGGGTAAGGAACCAGCAGCGATGCCACCCCGGCCGCCGCCAGTTCGGCGACAGTCAGTGCGCCGGCCCGGCACAGCACCAGGTCCGCCCAGCCGTAGGCCTCGGGCATATCGTCGATGAATTCGGTCAGGCGCACGTCGAGCCCGTACTCGGCATAGGCTTTTTCAGCCACGTTGTGAGTCCGGGCGCCGCACTGGTGCCAGACCTCCGGGCGCATTGTCGTGTCCATCGCCGCGAGCGCCCGCGGTACGATTTCGTTAAGCGGCAGAGCGCCCTGGCTGCCGCCGAGTATGAGCAGCCGCGGCCGTCCGCTGCGCGCTGCAAAACGGTCGCGCGGCAGGGGCAGTTTTACGATCTCCGCCCGCACCGGGTTACCCACATGCACCGCGTTGTATTTCTCTGCGAAGCTCCCGGGAAACGCCTCGAGCACGGTGCGCGCGAATGGTGCGAGCAACCGGTTGGTCAGCCCGGCAACGGCATTCTGCTCATGGATGATCAGCGGCCGGCGGGTCAGCCACGCAGCGATCCCGCCCGGGCCGGACACGAAGCCGCCCATGCCGAGCACGACAGCGGGACGGCGCCGGCGCAAGGTGGCGGTCGCCTGGATGACGGCGCGTACGATACGAAACGGCGCCACGAGCCAGGACAGCGCGCTGCGGCCCCGCAGACCGCTGACCCGCAGCCAGTCGATCGCGATGTCGGCTGCCGGCACAACCCGCGCCTCCAGGCCATTGCGGGTGCCGAGCCAGCTCACCGTGGCGCCACGCTGGCGTAACCGGTCGGCAACGGCCAGTGCCGGGTAGACATGCCCACCGGTGCCGCCGGCCATGATCAGCACGCTGACGCTCACCGCTTTTTCCTCCCGCGACGCCTGGCTGCCGGTTTGCGCGGCGATGCCGCACGCGTACTGATACGGGTTTCGTGATGGACCCGCAGCACCAGGCACAGCGCAACGCAGCTGACCAGCAGGCTGCTGCCGCCATAGCTGATCAGCGGCAGGGTAAGACCCTTGGTTGGCAATGCCCCCATGGACACGCCGATGTTGATAAACGCCTGCGCCCCTATCCAGATCGCAATGCCGTAAACGAGGTAAGACTGGAAAGCCAGCCCGGCCATGCCCGCCGACCTGGCGATCTGGAAACAACGCCAGACGAGCAACGCAAACAGGCCGATCGTGACGACCGCGCCGACCAGCCCCAGCTCTTCGGCCAGCACGGCAAAAACAAAGTCGGTATGTGCCTCGGGCAGGTAGAACAGTTTCTGCACGCTGCCACCGAGACCGACGCCGAACAGGCCGCCACGGCCAACGGCAATCAGGGACTGGGTGAGCTGGAAGCCGGCGTTGAAAGGATCGGCCCAGGGGTCGAGGAAGGTCGTCAGCCGTTCCAGCCGGTAGGGTGACGACAGGGCGAGTGCGGCCAGCGAGGCGCCCGCAGCCAGCACGAGCAGGAAGAGATCGCGCCAGCGCACGCCACCGATGAACATCACCGCGATCACCGTTCCCAGCAGCACCGCGGAAGCGCCAAAATCCGGTTCTGCCAGCAGCAAGGTGCAGGCCAGCGTGATCAGAAGCATCGGCTTGACGAAACCTCCGAGGCTTTCACGCACGTGCTCGTGACGCCGGACGAGGTAGCCGGAGATATACATCAGCAA
>JAHEKH010000163.1 GCA_024638445.1 Gammaproteobacteria bacterium
CGGATGGTACCGAGGTCTGGTTCTCGGTCTGGAGCGGCCAGGACCAGGAGTCAGCCATCGTGGTTGTCGACGACAGGACGCGCACGCTGAAGCACGTGATCAAGGGTCCGCGGATCGTTACACCGACCGGAAAGTTCAACGTCAATAACACCGTGTACGACGTTTACTGATCATGCGCCCGGCAAGCTTTCTGGTTCTGAGTGCTGCCCTGGTCGGGCTGGGTGTTCTGCCCGCCCGGGCCGGGGAGTTCGCTGACGCTATTGCGGCGACGGAAGCTCAGGTCGATTTTCGCTACCGCTACGAGTTCGTGGAAGATGACGCATTTGCCGACGATGCCATTGCGTCGACCCTGCGGGCGCGAATGAACTTCCGCACCGGCGAACTCGCCGGCTGGCGCGCGCTGGTCGAAGTCGACGCCGTCCTGCCAATCCTGGTCGACGACTACAACAGTGGCGCCGGCACCAGCAACGCAGGCCGCGACCGCTACCCGGTCATCGCGGATCCGGACTACGTCGAAGCCAACCAGGCCTACCTGCAGTACGGTGGCCGGGACAACACGACGCTGCGGCTGGGACGCCAGCGTATCCTCCTCGACAACCAGCGTTTTGTCGGGGGCGTGGGCTGGCGCCAGAACGAGCAGACTTACGATGCGGCCAGTATCGACTTCGAACCCGGGGAACAGAGCCGGGTTTTTTATGCCTATGTCGGCAACGTGAACCGGATATTCGGGGACGACGTGGCGGCCGGCGATCACGAGTCATCGACGCACCTGCTCAACGTCAGCCACGAGCTGTCGCCGGCAGCAAAACTGGCGGGCTACCACTACCGGATCGACAACGACGACAGCCCTTCAGCCTCTACTTCGACAACAGGACTGCGACTTACCGGTAAAACCAACGCCGGCAAGCAAACGATCGGCTATACCGTCGAATATGCCAGGCAGACCGATACCGCAAACAACCCGGTCGACTACGATGCGGACTACCTGCGGCTCGAGCTCTCGCTGGAGGTTGGCAAAGTCACGCCGACCGTGGGCCATGAAAGACTGGCCGGTGACGCAACCCGCAGCGGTGCAGCCTTCCGCACGCCGCTGGCAACCCTGCACGGTCATAACGGCTGGGCTGACCGGTTCCTGGCAACCCCTTCCGGTGGACTGGTCGATACGTGGTTCGGACTGGGCGGGAGTATCGAGGAATGGTCGTGGAAAGCGCTCTATCACGATTACGGCAGCGAGGCCGGCAGCGGAGACTTCGGCACGGAACTCGACCTGTCGCTGGCACGCAAGTTTTCGCAACGCTACAGCCTGCTGTTCAAGGCAGCGCTTTTTGACGGGCAGTCGCCCGCCTACGCGGACGTTTCCAAGTTCTGGCTCATGCTCAGTGCCGCCTTCTGACCGCCGCAATCCCCGACCCGTTAACGCCACATCGCGCAGGATTGGCACCCAACCGCGATCTCCGACCCGGCCGGGCCCGACGCCAAAACCAGCGTGGTAAAGCCCAGACGAGTTGGCACGCAACCACCTGTCGGGTTGACGCTAATTCGTAATGAATCGTGTGTTGGGATTGCGGCTGAAAGCCGCTCCAGCGATGAGGTCGCATTATCGCCGATGAGTACCCGGACTAGCCGGTTTTACGGCGCAGTGAACCCAGGTACTGAGCATAAGGATTGGGACGGTAATCCAGTTGCCTGATCGCTTCCTGCACCCGGATGCGAGTCGTCTCGCGCACGTTCGCCTCTCCGTTGGCGACCCGCGAAACGGTCTTGATTGAAACACCGGCCAGCTGAGCGACTTCGACGATAGTCGCTTCCCTGGTTTTTTCTTTCGTACCCTGCATAACCGTATTCCTGTGTTTGTCAGTGAAATGAATCAGGTCCACGCCTGCGGGCACAGGGCGTGCTCACAAAACTCGCCTTCCTCGTGACTGGGATGCCGGGCGACCACAGGCCGCCGCGACATCAGCGCCACCGCAAGATGTCCGTTCGACAGGCTGCCCTGGCCAAACGGCGAATAGGCCGCTAACGCCGGGTTGCTGGCATAGCTTTCCACCACAAAACGCAGCACCTTAAGGACTCGACTGCTCAAACTCTTTCTTTCTCGTGCTTTCATCACTGACCTCCGCACTTACCGTGAGACCCATCAATCGGGTTTCTCGCGGTACTACCCTAGGATCGTTGGCGCAATGCAGCAAACGGGAAAAACTCAGGCTGACGATGAGAAATCCTCAACCGGGCTGAGCTTCTTAATTTTCCATAATTCATAGGGTTACTCGCCCCAGGTTGCCGAACCTTCCCAGGGCTCGCGGCCGGAAGCCGCGCCCGCGCGGATCGTTGCCGCGAAGGTCTCAGCGAGAGAGCTGCCGGTGCCTTTCTTTGATGACGTCAGATCCTCGGCAGCAAAGAAAGGTGCCGACAGATCGCTCGCGCAATCTCGCAACAAGCCCCCGGGAATCGCGGCCGGAAGCCGCTTCTACGCACCGAAGAGCTGGTCGCGGCTGAGCCCGATCTGGATCTGGCGCACCTGACCGCTGCGCCGGAAGATTTCCCGGGCGACGTTGGCCGGCAGGCGAAGGCCGTCGAATGACCGCGATTCGCCTTTTTCGAGCTGAACGACCAGGCGGCCCGGCTCGTCGAGCCGGTAGAGCACCGGCACCTGGCACCAGGTAAAGGCCATGCCGCCGGCCGGCACCGTCAGTTTCTGCCACTGCCCGTCGACGTCGAGATAACTCAGGGGCTGCGGTTCAGCCACGAACTCGCGTATTCGCAACATGGCTGGATCGAAAAAGACCTCGCCCTGCCGGAGCCTGACGCCAAGTTCGCCAAAGCGGCTGAGTATTTCCTCCTTGACCTGGCCGGTCATGCCCGGCTGCTGGGCACCGGCATGCTTTGGCGTGTGGGAATAGGGGTCTGTGGGGAAGGCGCCGTATTCCACCGGTGTCTTGTTGAATCCAATTCCCTTTCGAATACGGTAATACAGCTCACCCAGACGGCGGCAAACGCTGGCGTCGGCGCCCTGCTCGCGCGCGGCAAAGAAGTTCTCCTGCACGGCCAACAGCAGCTTGGCAACCATGTGCCAGTAGATGCTGCCCAGACCCTCGAACCCGAACATCCCACCGGAGCGGCCCGTGAATGCCTTGTGGTTGAAGACTTCTTCGTATAGCGCGTGCAACGGCGCCCGCGCCGCCTCCGCCACCTCGCCCAGCTCCGGTACGAGCTCATCGAGCCGGGCATCCAGGTCGCCTGCATTGGTGAAGTCGGCGTTGAAACGCAGGGTTCCCTGTGGGTCGCGCTCGATGATCCGGCCGTCACCGCTCGCAAGCATCTGCTGCACCAGTGGTATTGCCTCGGCGTGCTCAGCCGGCACCCGGTTCTTCTCGAGGAAAGCGGGCAGCTCGCGATCGGGGTAGAGCAGGAAAGAATCCTGGTCGGGGCGATACAAGCTGCTGTCGAACAAGGTCTCGAGCAGGCTTACCGCCTGGTCCGGCGAAACAGCGCCTGCGCTGAGTGCCGCCACCTGGCCTTCGAGCATCGGATAAAGGGTCTCGATTTCGACCCTTTGCGGTTCCAGCTCGATGAGATTGTAGGCGTGATAAAGACCGTCGTCGCGCCGGTTGTGCTCGATGCTGTGATCGATAGCGGCCAGCGCATCCTCGAGCAGCCTGCGAATCCGGTCAGGAGACTCCGTCACTTTGCCGGAGAAACCTTCCCGGGCATAGACCTTTGCCCGGTAGTTTGCCGCAGCCTCACCGAGACCGGCCAGGGTCCGGTAACGCAACCCGGCGTCGATCGGCTTATTGCCAAGTTCCCCGCGGAGACTGCTCAGAGCCGCCGCAGTTGCGGTCAGCCATTCGCCGACCTCCGCTGACAGCTCGGTCGGCTGTTCCTCCCTGCCCAACAGCTCCTGCAGGAAGCACACATACCGGCGAAGATAGTAAAGCGTAACCAACGACAGGCCATGACCGACCAACGCGTTGTTGGCGTCATTCCATTCCGGTCGCTGCGTGTTCAGCCAGATCCCGCCATCGACGACCAGGTTCCCCAGTTTCGCCAACAGCGCAACCAGCAGTTTCTCCGCCAGGTTGACGTGATAAACCTGCTCGCTGCCGTCCAGAAGCAGCTTGCCATCGGCGCCGAGGCGGGAGACACGCTGTTCTATGCGTTCCGCGAGTGCCTCGTCGTAATCAATCGTGCTCTTGGCATTTTCCAGCAGGGCCTCGAAGGGCTTGATCCGGTAAGGAACGTTCGCGTAGCTGAACAGATCGCGGTGTAACAGCTCGTTCAACCGGTCCGGGTTAAACGCCTGCGACAGCTCCAGCAGCTTCTGCAGGTAAATGATCTGGTGATCGCCCCAGTAGCCGATGTAGCTCCACGGATCGTCCGGCTCTTCGACCTCCCAGTCGATACCCTCGTTGGTGATCCGGTACGGGTTGTAGC
>JAHEKH010000057.1 GCA_024638445.1 Gammaproteobacteria bacterium
ATCGGGATACCCAGAACAGTCAGCAATACCAGTCCGACTTTTGTGACATCCCAGCCCCACCGTGCCGCATCGACAGGATCACCCCGCCCCAGCGCCTGTCCGACCAGGGTGGCGGCCGCCAGACCCAGACCCAGCCCCGGCAGGATCGCCACCAGCGTCACGTTGATCAGCACGTTGGCGGCCGCGAGTTCCCGGGTGCCAACCAGGCCGATGATCCAGTACGTGGCAACAAAGCCGGCCGCGAAAAACAGCTGCTGCACACCCGATGGCAGCGACAGACGGAACAGGTCCCTGACCTCTGCCCGGGACGGCAGCCCGTGCAGGAAGCCCTGGCTGCGCGCCTTCCGCGTTGCCAGGAAAAAGTAGATGCATACACCGAGACCCGTCGAAAGTGTCGTCCCGACACCCGCACCGGCCGTACCCAGCTCCGGCGCCCCGAGATTGCCAAAAATAAACATGTAGTTCAGGAGAATATTGGTCGCGTGCATCACGATGAGCGTCGACATGTAAACGCCCGGCCGGTCAGTCGCGTTCCAGAAACCCCTGAAGGCAAAATTCATCCCGACAAACGTGATGCCCGCCAGGCGAATCTGCAGGTAGGGAACCCCCTGCTCAATGACTTCCGGATCCGAATTGAGAAAGGGGTAGAAGTAAGGCACCAGGAGCACCAGGAACACCGACAGGACCGGCGCAACCGCGAGCACCATCAGCAGGCCGGCATTGAGCGGTTTTGCCAGCTCGTCGAACTGCCCTTCGCCCTTGCGTCGCGAAGACGTTGCCTGCACGCCGGTGGAAATACCGAGGATCAGCGCCATCGCCATGAAGGTGACGAAGCCACCGAGTCCCACCGCCGCCAGTGCGGCATCGCCCAACGTGCCAACCATCGCCGTGTCGACGAGGTTCAGAACATTTTGCGACATCATCCCGCCGATGATCGGCAGAGCCAGGACCAGGATTCGCCTCAACCGGTTCTTCGGAATCACTTCGACCGCCGCCAGGCTGATGGCCGCACCGATGTCCAGCCCGACGAATCGGGCGGAGGCGCCCCGTCGAGGTGCCTTTCCAGCCACGGCAGGTCATCGTAGCCAAAGAAAATCTCATCTTTGGCGATGACGGCAGGCACCCCAAACACACCTGTGGCGACTGCCGCATCAGTTGCTTCGCGCAACGTGTGCTTGATCTCGGGTGTCGCCGCGGCATGAAGCAACGCGTTGCCGTCAAACCCCGCTGCATCGAGCAACTTGCCGAGCACGGCGCTGTCGCTGACATCCCGCGACTCCGCCCAGGTCCAGCGGAACAGGTCATTGGTCAGCCGTTCCCGCTGCTCCGCCTCGCAGGCGAGCGTCAGACGCAAGGACAGCAGGGGATTGAAGGGATGCGAATGGGGTGGTTTCAGCGGCACACCGTCGCGTTCTGCCTTGCGCAGGCAGTTGGCTACCATCCAGCGCATCTTCGGCCTGACCTCAGCCGGTCCAACCTGCCCGTGTGCCTCGAGCAGTCCCGCAAAAAGCACCGGGCGCAGCACCAGCGGCTCGTTGAAGCGTCGCGCAAGATTGATTACCGGCTGCCAGGCGAGATAGGCATTGGGCGAGATGTAGTCGAAATAGAATTCCACCCGACTTCAAGGCATCACGACTTGGGTGGCCGCCGGCCAGCGGCTGAGTCGGGCGTACAGGTCGAGGACAGGCGGGGTTCGGGAACTCATCGCGCGGCATTGTAGCGCGACAGCGTGCCGGGGTCGCCTCTTCAGCCACCGTTCAGTCTTGCCGGAGTAAAATACCCGGTATGAAAAACGTTGGACTGGTGCTGCTGACCGGGCTGCTGGCAGGCTGGGTTGCCCCTGCCGAAGCCTTTCGCTGTGGCAACCGGATCGTCAGCGAAGGCGACGATATCAGCCGCGTCCATCACATCTGTGGCGAACCGCACGCGATCCAGCACTGGACCGAGGTACGGCTACGACCGGTTTACGGTTATCACTACCGCCGCATTTCGCATGTGCCGGTTGAAATCCAGGTCGAGGAATGGACCTACAATCGAGGCAGCCGCCGCTTCATGCGGCGGCTGCGGTTCGAGAATGGCCGGCTGGTCGAGATTCGCCAGCTCAGTTACGGTCACTAGCTAGCCGGATTTTTCTTCTTTCTTTTTCTTCTTGGCGGCGCGCTTTGCCTCGGCCTGGGCGTTCTTGATCGCCGCGGCGTAGCGCTTCTTAAGGTCCGGGTAAATGTCGAACGCTGCCGACAAGGCCTCCTCGTAGCCTGCCGAGCCCGCGTGGGTCACGTGCAGGTAAACCGCGACGTCATCGACGTTGTCGAAAGACTGATCGGAGTTCTCCCGGATGAATTCCCAGCCACCTGCCGCCATTACCGCACCCTGCGCGCCGGCGGTATCGGTAACTTTTTTACCCATCAGGCCACCGAAAGGCACCTTCTTGGCCAACATGCCGGCGGCCTTCTTGCCGGCTTCTTTACCCGCCGCCGAACCGACCGACGCCTGCAGCGCCTTGTCGGCCCACGCGGTCATCTCTCCATCGGTGGTATAGGGCAACACGTATTTGCCTTCGGCATCGGCCCGCGGCACGGGTGCCTCGAGCTCGATTCCTGCGGCAGCATATTTCTCTATCAGTTTGGCGGTTTGCTGGATGATTTTTGCCGCGGCCGCGATATCGGCCGGACTGGCTGCATGGACACTCGGTACGAAAAGGACCACGGACAGCAGGCTAAGGAGCACTTTATTCACGATGCTCTCCCTTTTTAAACAAGTGTTTAATTTAATAGCACAATTTGCCGAAATTTCCAGTTCAGCCGAGCCGTTCGACCCCGCCCTTGTCGCCGATAAATGCCGAAACCACCCAGCCGGTAACCGAAACGATAATGGCTCCTATTAACGCAGCGGGGAAACCGGAAATTGTGAAGCGCTCCAGCAACGCTGCGACCAGCCCCAGCATCGCCGCATTGATTACCAGCAGGAACAGGCCCAGCGTGAGCAAGGTGATGGGCAATGTCAGCAGCACGATCAGCGGCCGGACAATGGCATTGACAATACCCAGCAGCGCCGCCGCAAACAGCAGCGTGCCGACTCCCTCGATAGTAATTCCCGGCACGATCTTCGCGGCTGCCAGCAGGCTGAGTGCGACGATCAGCCAGCGAACGATAAATCCCGGCATGGTCTATTCCTCGCAGTTGTTGTCCAGGCTGTCGGCAGCAGCGCCGACAAATTCACGAAACTCTTCGAGCAACTGACGCACCGCGCGCTCGGCGGCCTCGACCCCGCCACGGGGCGTCCCTTCGCCCGCTGCCACAGTTACATTGAAATTGCGCACCGCGGCAAGCTGCCGTTGCTCGGGCACGTAAACGCGGGAACTCATGCGTAACTCGACGTTGCTCGATTCACCGTCAAATTTCTGCACCAGCCAAAGCTCGTCGTTCTCGATACGCAAATCCGCCCGGACCGCAGCCGGTGCCGACACCACTGCGGAATAACGCGAATCGTTACGCAATGCGTCGAGCAACAGCGGCTCCAGCATCGCCGCAGGCGATGCTGCCCAGCGCGAGTAGGCGAAACGCTCGAGACGGTAGGGTTCACGCTGGTACAGCATCTGTGCGCCTAACTGACCCGGCGCAAGATCAGGCGGATTAACCACGACCACGTGGCAGTCCACCACGCTGTTGACGGCCAGCACCCGGGTATCGATGAGGTAGACCGTCGGGCTGCGCGCCGGGCCCGAGCCAGGCATCAAGGTGCAGCCGGCCAGGAACAGGACTGCGACAAACGTGGAGTAACGGCGGATAGTCATTTTTCTCCGGGCCCCGGCTCGGGCTTCGGTGGCCCGAACAACAGCATGCTCGGGTCGCCACGCAACGATTCGCTCATCTGCCGCAGGTTACGGGCTGTGAGCCGCAGTTCCGCCACCAGGCTGCCGGCCTCGGGCAGGGTGTCGCCGGTAAACGCGCGCAGGTCCTCGCCGCTGACATCAATAGTCCTGGCGAGGTCATTACCCGCCGCCTGGAGGGTTTCGCCGGTATCGGCCAGAGTCCGGGCCATGGTCTCGAAGGCCGCGGCGCTGCGCTCGACCTGGCCCATTAATTCCGGCAGCCGCTCGGTCGCGACCCGGGCGTTATGCAGGGTCGCCTCGAGCTCGGATAGAATTTCATCGACTCTCCCGGACTGACCGGCGAAGTTTGCGGTCATGTTTTCAAAATTGCCTATCGACTTGCCGATGGCGTCACGGTTCTGCTCATTCAACAACAGGTTGAGCCGGGCTGAGGTCTCGATCAGGTTGCCGAGCAATTCGGAAACCGTGTCGTCCAGGCGCACGAGCAATGACGGCCGGCTCTGAATCACCGGATAGGGCTCACCCTCCGGCGTTGCCAGCGGTGCCGAGTCCGGCGAGCCGCCGCTCAGGTTTACGTTGGCCACGCCGGTCAGGCCCTGGACCTCGAGGGTCGCCCGTGTATCGGCGTTAACCGGTGTTCCCTCCAGCACCACCAGCAGCAGCCGGACCTCCTCCGGGTTAACAGGGTTGAGCCGGATATCGCGTACGCGGCCGACATTGACGCCCTTGTACTTGACCGGCGCATCGATGCTGAGACCCGATACCGATTCCGGCATGTAAACCAGGTAGAACTCGTAGTCTTTCGGGGGCCCGCCGGTCGTCAGCCACAGAATGCCGCCAATCATCGCAATGCCGAGGATGAGCACGAACAGGCCTACCAGGACATAGCTCGATTTTGGTGTCATTGCCCGGCAACCCCCGTGTGCTCATGTGCAGCGGCTCGGGCCCGCGGTCCACTGAAATAACGGCGGACCTGTGCGTCGCCGGCATTGGCCAGCTCTTTCATCGTCCCGTAACCGAGAATACGTTTATCACCGAGCAGCACCACCCTGTCAGCCACACGCCACAAAGAGTCCATGTCGTGAGTGACCATGACGATAGTCAGCCCGAGCAGTTCTTTCAACTGCAGGATCAGTTCGTCCAGGCCGTCGGCGCTGATCGGATCGAGCCCGGAGCTTGGCTCATCGAGAAACAGCAGCTCCGGGTCCAGGGCCAGGGCCCGGGCCAGCGCTGCCCGCTTGCGCATCCCGCCGCTCAGCTGGTTGGGTGACATGGCGCCGACTTCGGGTTCCAGACCGGATAGCTTGAGCTTCATTACCGCGATCTCGTCGACAAGGTCGTCGCGAAGATCGGTATGTTCGCGCAGCGGCACGCCGACGTTTTCCAGCACGGTCTGGCCGCCAAACAGCGCGCCGTGCTGAAACATCACGCCCAACCGGCGGCGCAGAGGCAGGAGGGCCAGCTCGCCTTTGCCCGTTACGTCGGTTCCAAGCACCGTTACCGTGCCTGACGTTGGCTGCAGCAGCATGACCATTTCACGCAACAGCGTGGACTTGCCGCTTCCGCTGCCGCCCACGACCGCAAGCACTTCGCCGCGGCGCACCTCGAGCGAGATGCCGTCGTGAACCACCTTGTCGCCAAAGCGAGTCACGATATCCCTCATCTCAACAACGTGTTCCATCAGATATCGAGGCGGCTGAACACGACGGAAAATGCGGCATCGACCACGATAACCAGGAATATCGACTGAACGACGCTGATCGTGGTCTGGCGACCAACGCTCTCCGCGCTGCCTGTCACGCGGAAGCCCTGGTAGCAGCCCACTGAGGCGATGATGACGGCAAACACCGGTGCCTTGCCGATCCCGACCAGGTAGTCGCCCAGCTCCACCGATTGCGTGAGCCTGTCGACAAAGTTCTGAAAACTCACTTCCAGCATGCTGCTCGACATCACCATTCCGCCCAGCAGCCCCATGACGTCGGCGAAGACAGTCAGCAGCGGCAGCATGACCACCAGGGCAAACAGCTTTGGCAGCACCAGTACGTCGATGGGCGTGATGCCCATGGTGCGCAACGCGTCGACTTCTTCGGTCACCATCATCGTCCCGATCTGCGCCGTATAGGCCGACCCCGTGCGGCCGGCAACGATGATGGCGGTGACCAGCGGCGACAACTCGCGCAGCATGGCGAGGCCGACGAGGTCGGCAATGAAGATTCCTGCACCGTACTGGGCCAGGACTACGCCGCCCTGGTAGGCAATGACCACGCCGATCAGGAATGACAACAGGCCGACGATCGGCAGCGCATCGAATCCGGCTTCTTCCGAATCCTCGATAACCTGTCGCCATCGAAGCCGCGCCGGTGTGAGCAGGATTCGCAGGGCATTGAAGGTGATATGGCCGATGAACGACAGAAACGAAACCTGTTCATGCAGCGCCCTCATGCTGTCGCGCCCCAGGTCTTCGAGAAACCCGGGTTCATCGGGGACCCGGATCTCGCCGGGTCGCACGCCCTGCTTTGCTACCAGTGCCAGCAGTCGGCGGGTCTCGTCGTCTGCTCCGGATACCCCAACCTCAGCCTGGGCGGCTTCCAGCCGCGCTATCGTGCGATGGATCAGCCACGCCCCGGCGCTGTCAATGCGGCCGATTCGGGAAAGATCGAAATGCACCGGCCCCGCGGTCGCGCGCAACTTGCGCAGACCGCTAGCCGCGTCATCGATAGTCCGGGCGGTCCAGTCACCGGCACACTCAATCTGCCCGCCCGCGGCCCGGACCCTGGCCGGCTGGTTCTCGTTATGGGTCCCGGAGTCCATCGCCCGGCGGCTGCCGCAGCCGGATCAGTCGACGGTGGCCAGAGGGGAATCCTGGGCCGCGAAATAGGCCGCGAGGTTCTTGAAATCCTCTTCGGTAAGACTGGCAACGATGCCCGCCATGATCATGTTCTTGCGCGAGCCGCTCTTGTACTGCAACAGCGCCTGCTCGAGGTAATCAGCGTACTGCCCGGCCAGGATCGGATACTGCGGACTGATCGGTTTGGCCCCGCCTTCGCCGTGACAGGCGATACAGGTTACGGCCTTCTCCTCTCCGAGTGCCGCGTCGCCGGCCATCGCCGGAGCGGCCGAACATGCCAGCGCCAGCGCGGTGGCTGCCATTATCCTGTTCATTACATGTCCCCCGAATACTGCGAAAGGAATGCAGCGATATCCTGCATATCCTGTTCGGTCATGGTCGCGGCCTGCGATCTCATGGTTGGATGGCTGCGCTCGCCGCTCTGGTAAGCCTTGAGGGCGACCACGAGGTAGTCAGCGCTCTGCCCCGCCACCTTGGGAACCTTGTAAGTTGGATAAACGTTTTTATACCGGGCGATGCCGTGGCAGCCGAGACAGGTTTCTGCCTTGACGGCGCCGGCCTCGGGGTCACCCTCGGCAAGCGCTGCCGGAGCCAGGCACAATCCACAAAGAAGTACGATAAGGCGCAACAAGCCAGTCATTCGTTTCTATCCCCTGGAGAAACGCCGTCCGCCGAACGGCCGGGCGTATTGTCGTATAAAAACGTGGCTAGCTCAAAGGGCGGGCCCGGACGCCCCGGGGGGCGGGTCAGCGCGACACGCGATTGCGGCCACGCAGCTTGGAGCGGTAGAGGGCAGCATCGGCCCGCTCCAGCAGGGATTCCAGCGAATCGGCCGTATCGGCCTCGGCGACACCCAGCGACACGGTCAGCGCCGCACCCTCGGTGCCGACCTGGCCGGCATTGTTCTGCTCGACACCGTTGCGCACGCGTTCGGCCACGTTCAGGGCATCCTCGAAAGTGGTGTCAGGCAGCAGGATACTGAATTCGTCGCCACCAAACCGGGCAATCAGGTCCGTGGGCCGAAAGTGGTCTCGCAGCGAATCGGCCACGCAGCACAGGGCATGGTCCCCCACCAGGTGACCGAAATCGTTGTTGTAGCTTTTGAAGCCATCCACATCCACCATGATCAGGCAGGCGGACTTCTGGGAAATCCGGCAGCGGCGCAACTCGCGGCGAAACATGTCTTCCATCCAGTGACGGTTGTAAAGACCGGTCAGAGCATCGGTCACCGACTTGCGCTCATACTGGCGCATGATCACTACGCTGTCCGCAATAATCCGGTTATCGGAACGAACCCGCTGCGAAAGAATCACCAGGAGATTGCGGGCAATGGCATGTGAAACATTGATCATCGCCCACAACGTGTCGTGCGGGATGGTCAGCAGGCGGGTTTCCTCGACCGCCATGACGTAGGCCGACGGGTTTTTGCTCTCGAGGATCGACATCTCGCCGACGCAATCGCCCGCGCCCAGCGTAGTCAGGGCCTGCTGATCCACGCTATCCAGGTGGATCTGCAACGCACCTTCCAGGACCACGAAAAAGTAATGGTTGGGCCGGTCCGGAGACAGCAGCACTTCGTCGGGGGCGATGGTTCTTACGCTGCACTCCTCCAGGTAGAGCGCCATAGTCTCCGGGCTGACACTGCGAAACAGCCTGAGCTCGGTAAGACACTCGGGGTGGTTCAGCAGATCGTCGACCGGTGCCGCTTCCTCTTGGCAATCCATCATTTCCACGACCCCAATCTACGCGCCGGACCGCGCGCATTCCGAGATTCAGTTAACAGATTCGCGGGTGGGAATTATGTCAAGTGAGTGCCGTGCGATCAGCAGGTCGCAGGGAAGGTGATCGAGGATATGAAGCGCGGTAAAGCCGAGGAAAGCCTGCTGCAGCCGGCTGCGCGAGACGGCGCCCGTTACCACCACCGAGGCGTTCAGCGTTCGTGCCATTGTCACCAGCTGGCTGCGCGCAACACCCGGAACCAGGTGGACGTTGTCTGCCGGGATCGGATAACCCTCGAGCAGTTCGTCCAGCGCGTTGCGATGAGCTGTCTCGATATGCTTGCGGGTCGCTTCGGTATCGACCGGCGCGGGTGCCGCGAGTCCGCCTGCCGCGGCAGCGGCCGGCAGCGATACGGGATAGGCGTGCACGGCATGAACCTTGCCGGCGGCTGCATCGGCCAGCTCGTGCGCCCGCGCCAGTATCTGGTGGTCCAGTAGCGCCGGCTTGTCGCCGACGTGCAGCGGATCTACCGCCGCCATTACCACCGGTTCGTCAGGCCAGGGTGCCGGTTTGACGAGCAGCAGGTCGAGCGGCGTCGTGCGGATCAGCTCCCAGTCGGTATTGGTGAACAACGTGCGCTTGAGCAGGTTATGGTAGTGCGTGTCCTTGACGATCAGCGTCGAATCCAGCTCAACGGCCATGTCGACGATTGCCTTCTGTAACGGATGGTCGAAACAGGCATGAACCGAGACCTCCAGGCCCTGCCCACGCAATGGCTCAGCCAGAGCTTCCAGCCTGGTCAGGGCCGCCTCGACCAATGACTGTCGAACCGCCCGCAGGTCGCCGGAATCCCCGAAGCGGGTGCCGGCAACGTGCTCATCGTAATCACAGATCAACAGGTCGAGTCGCGCACCCGACGTCCTGGCGAGCATGGCCGCACGCTCCAGCCCCGGTTGCCTTTCGGCGGTCGGATCGACCACCGCTAGAATCCGGCGAAGCGCAGTCTGAGTCATGTGTTCATCATAAGAAGGTGCCCAAAGAGCTGAAATCCGCGAATATACGTACATGAATCCCCAACGCCTGAAACTCGACCTGCTGGGTGAAGTGAGCGTCGTACAGGACGCCGCCGGCAACCGCGTCATCCGCCGTGAAACCGGCCCTGCCCGCTGGTGGCTACGACCGCTCGCGCGACGCCTGGCGCGGCGGGAAGCACGGGCGCTCGCCCAGCTGGATCATATTGCCGCGGTGCCGATGCTGGAGCGCTGGGATGGCAGGACGCTGGACCGTGAGTGGCTGGACGGTCAGCCGATGCAACTGGCGCGACCCACCGATGCCGGCTACTACCGCGAGGCATTGCGGCTGTTGAGACAGGTTCATCGCGACGGCGTCGTGCATAACGATACCGCCAAGGAGCCCAACTGGCTGGTGCGACCGGACGGTACACCGGCGCTGATCGATTTCCAGATTGCGATGTGCTTTCGCAAGCGCGGCAGGTTGTTCCGGATGCTGGCCCGGGAAGACCTGCGTCACCTTCTCAAGCACAAGCGCACCTACCGCCCACAGGCGCTGACCGCGCGGCAGCGGCAGATTCTCGCCACGCCCGCGATGTCTGCGCGGCTGTGGCGAGCCAGCGGCAAACGCGTTTATCTCTGGATTACCCGGCGCGTGCTGGGCTGGTCTGACCGCGAAGGGGCCGGCGACCGGGGCTCCGGCGCTTGAACGTCCGGCGGTGCTGCCTGAGAATAGCGGTCATGCCTACCAGCGAAAACACTGACCCCGGCCGCATCCGCAGCGGCGGCGAACGAATTTACGGAATCCGCATGACGCTGCCGTCGGACGATACCTTCAGGCTCGTGCTCGGTGACGACTTTGCGACCTTTCGCTGGTATGCCACCGCCGAAGAGCGCGACGCCGCGCTGGCCGACATCCGGCGCGAGCACCAGTATTCGCGGACCGGCGATACCCCGACGCTGATTTACCAAAAAGTAGAACGCGACAAGCCTCCCGCGCCGATCAAGCGGCCGGCGGCCTGATCTTGCCCGACCGCGCAGACTTTGCTGGCGCCCACCGGCTGCTCGACAACTATGCGGTCCGCTGCGAGATACCGGTAGCCTGGGGCGAGATGGACGCCCTGGGCCATGTCAACAATATCGTTTATTTCCGATACTTTGAGAGCGCCCGCATGGCGTACTTCGAACGGGTTGGGTTCACCGGCGAGACCACCGGAATCGGGCCCATACTGGCCGAGACCGCCTGCCGCTTCCGCGCACCCCTGCACTACCCCGACCGGGTGGTGGCCGCCGCACGTGTCACCGAGATGCAGGCGGACCGGTTCGTGATGGACTACGCAATCGCCAGCACCGGCCTTGACCGGGTCGTCGCCACCGGCAGCGGACTGGTCGTCGCCTACGACTATGCGGCAGCCGCCAAGGCCCCTGTGCCGCCGGCTGTAGCCGCGGCAATCCGCGACCTCGACGGGCTGGTATAGTCGCGGGTTCAGAAACGCCAACCACCGGGGAGAGACCCATGTCAGACGGCCAGATCCAGATTCCACGCGACGGTGCGCGCATTACGCTAAAAGAAGGCAAACTGAACGTGCCGGACAACCCGATCGTGCCTTTTATCGAGGGCGACGGCACCGGACCGGATATCTGGCGGTCCACCGTGCGGGTTCTGGACGCCGCGGTGGACAAGGCCTACGACGGCAGGAAAAAGATCCACTGGATGGAAATCTATGCCGGCGAGAAAGCCAACAAGCTGACGGGCTCCTGGCTGCCCGACGAAACCGTCGATGCCTGCCGCGACTACCTGGTATCGATCAAGGGACCGTTGACCACGCCAGTGGGCCGCGGGATTCGCTCGCTCAACGTCGCACTGCGCCAGCTGCTCGACCTTTATGTCTGCCTGCGGCCGGTCCGCTGGTTCCAGGGTGTGCCCTCCCCGGTCCGTAATCCGGGCGAGGTCGACATGGTGATCTTTCGCGAGAACACCGAGGACATCTATGCCGGGATCGAGTTCGAGAACGGCAGCCCGGAAAACGCGCGCTTCCTGTCGGTCTTCCAGGAACACTTCCCCGAGGAATACAAGAAAATCCGTTTCCCGGAGACGTCGGGCATCGGCATCAAGCCGGTCTCGAGCGAAGGCACCGAGCGGCTGGTTCGGTCTGCCATCGATTACGCGGTCGCCAACGGCCGGCGCAGCGTCACGTTTGTCCACAAGGGCAACATCATGAAGTTCACGGAGGGCGCATTCCGCAACTGGGGCTATGCGCTGGCGGAACGGGAGTATGCGGACCAGACTTACACCTGGTCGCAATGGGAGCGCACCAAGGCAGATAAAGGCGAAGCAGCCGCCAATGACGAGCAGGCGAGCGCCCTGGCGGCAGGACGAGTCCTTATCAAGGATGCGATTGCCGACATTACGCTGCAACAGGTGCTGACCCGGCCCAAAGAGTTCGATGTCATCGCCACCATGAACCTCAACGGCGACTATCTGTCCGACGCGCTGGCAGCCCAGGTCGGCGGTATCGGTATTGCCCCCGGCGGCAACATCAACTACCTGACCGGCAACGCGGTGTTCGAAGCCACGCACGGAACCGCACCCAAGTACGCGAACCAGGACAAGGTCAATCCAGGCTCACTGATACTTTCCGGCGAGATGATGCTGCGCCACCTCGGCTGGATCGAGGCGGCGGACAGGATCATCGCCGCCATGGACAAGACCATCGCCAGCAAGACGGTAACCTACGACTTTGCACGGCTGATGGAAGGCGCAAAAAAGGTCAAGTGCAGCGAGTTCGGCGACGCCTTAATCGCAAACATGTGAG
Source organism: Gammaproteobacteria bacterium (assembly GCA_024638445.1). Classification (GTDB taxonomy): domain Bacteria; phylum Pseudomonadota; class Gammaproteobacteria; order Steroidobacterales; family JABDKV01; genus JABDJB01. The sequence goes on from JAHEKH010000057.1 coordinate 12,226, forward strand.
CGGCACGGCACGGTGAGCGAGCAGCCCCGCGAGCCGGCCCGGCCCGACGCAGACGCCTGCGCGAAGAAAATAGACGAGGCCTTCGCGACCTACAACTTTCACTTTCGCACCGTGACACAGCGCGCGGCCGGGCGGTTTCGTAACCGTGACTGGGTCGGCAGCCAGCAGGATGCGGTGCAACGCATCGAGCTTTACGACCGCGCGGTCAACCGGCTGGTGGCCTTACTGCGTGCGGAACTGGGCGACTCCGCCCGTGACCGGTCGCTGTGGACGGCCACCCGCGACAGCTACGCCAATCGAATCCGGAACTACCTCGACCGGGATTTTCACGAGACCTTTTTCAATTCAGTTACCCGCAAAATCTTTGGCACGATCGGCGTTGACCCCGCAATCGAGTTCACCGTGGCACGCCCCCTGCCGCACAAACAGCCGTCCCACTCGCGGATCGTGCACCGCCACAGCTATCGCGGATCGGTCTGGCGGCTGCTCGAGGACGGCCTCAATAGCTACGACTTCGGGCTGCCATGGAAGAATTTTGGCGGTGCGGTAGACCTGGCAAGCGCCGCGGTCGAAGCGAGCGTTGCCGATCGTGGCGGGCGCTACTCGCTCAAGCGCCTGGAATTCCTGCGACCGGTTTTCTATCGCGATTACCGCGCCTTCCTGATCGGACGGCTGGTCGGCGATGACTACGTGGCTCCGATAGTCCTGGCCATCAGGCATGGCGACGAAGGCCTGGAAATCGATGGCGTCATCAGCACGACCGACGACCTCAGCATCCTGCTGGGCTTTGCCCGCTCCTACCTGCATGTCGACCTGGACCCGGTGCGGGATGCAGTTTTGTTCCTGAAATCGCTGCTCCCGCGCAAGCCGCTCAGCGAGCTCTATACCTCGCTGGGACGCGCCAAGCAGGGTAAGACCGAACGCTACCGGACCCTGACCCGGCACCTTGAAACGACCGGGGACCAGTTTATCGATGCCGCCTTCGACAAGGGTATGGTGATGATCGTGTTCACTCCCAGCCGGCACCCGGTCGTGCTCAAAGTGATACGCGACCGTTTTTCCAGCTCCAAGACCGTTGCCAGGCGCGATGTCGAAGACCGCTATCGGCTGGTCTTCAAGCACGACCGGGCCGGCCGGCTGGTCGATGCCCAGGAATTTCGCGAACTCAAGTTTCCCCGCAGCTGTTTCAGCGACGAGGTGCTTGCAGAACTGACCGGCGAGGCCAGCCAGACGGTACGCCTGGACGGCGACGAAGTAGTCCTCGGACACGTTTACATGGAACGGGAGCTGACTCCGCTCAACCAGTTCCTGCGTAACGCCCCGGCCGAGCAACGCCGGCTGGCGGTTCTCGACTATGGCCAGGCCATTCGCGACCTCGCCGCATCGAATATTTTTCCCGGCGACCTGCTGCTGAAAAACTTCGGTGTCACCCGCCACTGCCGGGTTATTTTTTACGATTATGACGAGCTTTGTCTCGTAACCGACTGCAACTTCCGGGAGCTGCCGGCTGCGCAGACGATGGAAGAAGAGATGGGCACCAGCGACTGGTACTACGTCGCGGAAAACGACGTTTTTCCGGAGCAGTTCCTGACTTTCCTCGGGCTGGACGACGAGCTGGCGGCCCTGTTCCGTTCGACGCACGGCGAGCTGCTGACCGCGTCGTTCTGGCGCAATCTCAAGTCACGCATCGAACAGGGTGAAATCTTCGAAGTCTTGCCCTACCGGCGCGTCCGGCAGGCAGCGGACGGCCTCGGGGCGGCCGGTCAGTAGTTTTCCCGGTACCAGTCGTAGGTGCCGGCGATTCCGTCGCGAAGCGAGGTCTTCGCCGACCAGCCGAGTTTCTTCATCCGGCCGACGTCCAGAAGCTTCCGAGGCGTGCCGTCCGGTTTGGAAGTATCGAAAACGAACTCACCGTCAAAACCAACGACATCTGCGATGACCTCGGCCAGTTCGCGAATCGTCACATCCTCACCGACGCCGATATTGTAAATACCGTCTTCGACACCCTGCTCCATCAGAAAAACGCAACCGTCCGCCAGGTCGTCGACGTGCAAAAACTCGCGGCGCGGCGTGCCGGTACCCCAGATCACGACCTCACGCTGGTTTTCCTTTTTAGCGGCATCGATCTTGCGCATCAATGCCGGCAGCACGTGACTGCTTTCCAGGTCGAAATTGTCGTTGGGACCGTAAAGGTTGGTCGGCATGGCTGAGCAGAACGCAGTTCCGTGCTGGTCGTTATAGGCCTCGCACAGCTTGATGCCGGCGATCTTGGCCACCGCATAGGGTTCATTGGTCTGTTCGAGCGGACCGGTCAGCAGGTGATCCTCGCGCATCGGCTGCGGACAGTCACGCGGATAGATGCAGCTCGAACCCAGGAACAGCATGCGACGAAGCCCGGCCGCATATGCCGCGTGCACGATGTGGGTCGCGATAGCAATGTTTTCGTAGATGAAGTCGGCGCGCCGGGTATTGTTGGCGAGGATGCCTCCGACCCGGGCCGCCGCCATGAATATGTAGTCCGGCCGTTCGGCCGCCATGAAATCGTGCACGGCCTTTTGATCGAGCAGGTCCAGCTCCGCACGGGTGCGGGTGATGAGATTGTCGTGACCGCCAGCCTGGAGCCGTCGCACCAGCGCCGAACCGACCAGCCCGCGATGTCCCGCTACGAATATCTTGTTTGCCGCCATCAGCCAGTCTACTCGTGGTGCTTGAACACCCGGATGCCTTCATCGGTGAGCACCCGGTCGCGTCGCGCCAGCTCGAGATCGCCACGCACCATGTCCGCCACCAGTTCGTCAAAACTGGTGCGGGGTTTCCAGCCCAGCTTTTCCTCGGCCTTGCTGGGATCGCCCAGCAGGCTCTCGACCTCGGTGGGGCGGAAGTAGCGAGGCTCGACCCGGACAATGACGTCGCCGACATTGAAACCCGGATAGTCGTTCTCTTCGGCGACGATGGCCTGCTCATCCAGTCCCTTGCCACGCCATTCGAGCGCGAGGTTCAGTTCCTTCGCAGCGGCATTGACAAAATCCCGAACACTGTATTGCTTGCCGGTCGCGATGACGAAATCATCGGGCTCGTCCTGCTGCAGCATCAGCCACATCATCTCGACGTAGTCGCGGGCATGACCCCAATCGCGTTTCGCATCGAGGTTGCCGAGCCAGAGCCCATCGTCCAGCCCATGGGCAATCCGGGCCAGGCCACGGGTGATCTTGCGCGTTACGAAGGTCTCTCCGCGCAGCGGCGATTCATGGTTGAACAGGATGCCGTTACAGGCAAAGAGGTTGTAGGCTTCGCGATAGTTCACGGTGATCCAGTACGCGTACATCTTGGCCACCGCGTAAGGGCTGCGCGGGTAAAACGGTGTGGTCTCCGTTTGCGGTGTTTCGACGACCTTGCCGTAAAGCTCGGATGTCGAGGCCTGGTAGAAGCGGACCTTGTCGCCGAGGCCGAGTATGCGGATCGCCTCGAGAATACGCAGCGTGCCGATACCGTCGGAGTCGGCGGTGTACTCCGGCTCCTCGAACGATACGGCCACGTGGCTCTGGGCAGCGAGGTTGTAGATCTCGTCGGGCTGCACCTGCTGGATGATCCGCACCAGGCTGCTCGAATCCGTCATGTCACCGTAATGCAGAATGAAGCGCCGGTCTTTTTCGTGCGGGTCCTGGTACAGGTGGTCGATACGGTCGGTGTTGAACAGGGAGGCCCGCCGCTTGATGCCATGGACCTCGTAGCCCTTGTCCAGCAGCAGCTCCGCCAGGTAGGCGCCGTCCTGCCCGGTCACACCGGTAATCAAAGCCTTTTTCATAACTATCCTTAACTCGTCCGCTCGCCAGCATAGCCGATCCATGCCAGAACACGCGGCACCAGTTCACATAAAATCAACGGGCTGCAAATGCCACAGCCCGGGGGACCCGCCGGGGTATGTCATTATAACCACCCGTCGAGGATTCGATCCGGCCCATGATTCCGCTACATGACGACAACCCCTCGTCAATCCGGCCCTTTATCACCTACTCGGTGCTGGGGGCCTGCGCCGTTGCGTTCCTGTGGCAGCTGTCTATCGGGGGCGAGGCGGCAATTTACTCTTTCGGAGTCATTCCCGCCAGCCTGCTCGGTGACGCCCAGTTGCCCCCGCGGCTGGCCCTGATCCCGGCGGAGCTGACCGTAATCACGTCGATGTTTCTCCACGGCGGCTGGGCCCATCTCCTGGGAAACCTGCTTTACCTGTGGGTGTTCGGCGACAATGTCGAAGACAGCATGGGTCATACCCGTTTCGTCATCTTCTACCTGCTGTGCGGAACGGCCGCAGCCCTGGCCCAGGCAGTACCCGATCCGGGCTCGACGATTCCGATGATCGGTGCCAGTGGTGCGATTTCCGGCGTGCTGGGCGCCTACCTGCTGCTGTACCCGCATGCCCGGATCCTGGTGGCGCTGCCCCTCGGCTTTTATGTAACCACCTTCAGGCTGCGGGCAGGCTGGGTGCTGGGGATCTGGTTCGGGCTGCAGCTGCTGAGTGAACTGGCCACCGAACCGGGTCAGGCCGGAGTCGCTTTTCGGGCCCACATCGGCGGTTTTGTTGCGGGACTGGTGCTGATACCTCTGTTCAAGTCCCGCAAGACCCGGCTGTTTCACCCCGGGGTGCATCGGTGAGACCAGGCTGCTGGCTGCTCCTGCTCTGTCTCGTGGCCGGTTCGGCAGCCGCCCGGACGCCCGCGGAGGCCATCGACGCTGCCGCTGCGATTAATCGCCAGGCCCGTGCAGCTCAGCAACGCATCGACTCCCTGGCCGGGCAACGACACCGCGTGCTCGAGGAGATTCGGCTCATCGAGCTGGACGGCACCGCCAATGCCCTGCTCAACCGGGAGCTGCGCCAGGAGGTTACGGAACTGAAACAATCGCTCGCGGATATCGACACCGACCTGCGGGCGGTGACCGAGACCCAGACCGGGATCATTTCACTGACTGCCGCAATGATCGACAGTCTCGAGAGATTTATCGAGCTGGACCTTCCCTTCATGCTGCCCGAACGCCGAGCCGCCGTAACCCGCCTGCGTGAGAACCTGGGTCGTTCAGACCTGAGCGTGAGTGAAAAATACAGCAGCGTGGTTGCCGCCTACCTCGACGAGATCCGCTACGGGCACAGCAACGGCGTGCACAGGCACAAGATCGGTAGCCGGTATGTCGACGTGTTGAGGCTGGGTCGCGCGGGACTCTGGTTTGTGACCGCAGGCGGAACGGAGGCCGGCCGCTGGGACCGGCAGCAGCACCAGTGGGTGCGGGGTGACACAAACCCCGAGTCTGTACTCGCAGCGATCGAAGCGGTTCGCGATTCGCGCGAACCGCCCGGCGTCCTGCTGCCGCTGGAGGTCGACGCCAGGTGAAAAGGGCTGCGGTCAGCCTGCTGCTGGCATTCGCCTGCCAGGTCGCGATGGCATGGACACCCCCGGACTTCGCGACGCTCGGCGCGGCCCAGCAGTCGCGTGACAGCGAGCGCGAGGCACGCATGTCGAAGCGACTCGACGATGCCCGTCAGCAGCTCGCGCAGGCGAGGCGCAACGCCCGCCGGGACGACAACACAGAGCAGGAACTCAATGCTGAAATCGACGCACTGCAGCTGCAACGGGAACGTCGTATCGATAGCCTGACCGGTCAACGCGAAGCGGTTCGGGATCTCTACACGACGGCGCGGCAGACCGCCGGCGACCTC
>JAHEKH010000058.1 GCA_024638445.1 Gammaproteobacteria bacterium
GGCGGCCAGCCATTCCGGTGATGCCCGGTGGGCGTAGAAGTGACGCTCCTCTTCCTCGGCCGCCGTCCGGATCCGGCGCTTGATGGCCGGGTCCTCGATCACGCTGAAATGCCACGGCTGCATGTTGGCGCCGCTCGGCGCGCTGGCCGCGGCGGCGAGGCAGTCGCGGACCACGCCGTCCGGGATCGGGCGGTCGCTGAAGTCCCGCACGGTGCGGCGTCGGCTGATGTCCGCGCAGAAATCGCGCGCCCGGCGCTGCATCTCGTCCGGCGGGTATTCGACATAATCCGGGAGCGGGACGAGGCGCGGCTCGCTCACGGCAGTTCCCTGCAGGTGCGCTGGCCGACCGGGATCCAGTCGATGAGGTGTTCTTCGTACTCGTCCTCTGAAACGTTTTCGGCGGTTTTAACCTTGCCGCGTACCGAGATGCCGGCGCGGTGAACGGACTCGCGGTCGCCGGTAAGCAGGGGGTGCCATTCCGGCAACGACTTCCCTTCGTCCAGTCGCCGGTAGGCGCAGGTGTCCGGCAACCAGCCCAGGTTGCCAGTGTGTTCCGGCCGCAGCTCGATACAGTCGGACACGTGATCGTGGCGATCGCGGTAGTGCCGGCAGCGACAGGTGTTGCGGTTGAGCAGCTTGCAGGCCACCGAGGTGTAGAAAATCTCGCCCGTCACGGTGTCTTCGACCTTGTGCAGGCAGCAGCGTCCGCAGCCGTCGCACAGTGACTCCCATTCACGGCGGGTCATCTGCGCCAGCGTCCTGGTCTCCCAGAATGGCGCTTTGGTGGAGCGTTTTGCGGGCATTGGCGGATTGTGCGTCACGGCCACAGCGATCACAATGCGTGGCATGAGTGCAAACGCCGTTTTTCTCGATTTCGCCACCGTCAGCCATGACGGCGATGTCGATCCCGCGCCGCTGCTCGCACAGCTGCCCGAACTGCAGCTGCATGCCACCACGGGTGCGGACGAAGTCATCCCGCGGATTGCCGACGCCGAGGTCGTGTTTATCAACAAGGTGCGGCTGGATGCCGGGCGCCTGCGCGCCGCGCCGCGCCTGCGCCTGGTCTGCGCGGCGGCCACGGGCACCGACAACATCGACCTGGAAACTGCCCGCTCGATGAATATCGCGGTCTGCAATATCCGCTCCTACTGCACGGACTCGGTGGTTCAGCACGTTTTCTCGCTGATCCTGGCGCTGACCCAGCATCTCGACGGTTACCAGCGGCTGTTGCGGGACGGGGCGTGGCGGGGCAGCCCGCAGTTTTGCCTGCTCGATTACCCGATCCGGGAGCTGGCAGGCAAGGTGCTGGGCATCGTGGGGCATGGCGAGCTCGGTGGCGGTGTTGCCACGGTGGCGCGTGCATTCGGGATGCACGTCATGCTGGCCGAACGTCCCGGTCGCGATCCGCGTGCCGACCGGCACCGGTTACACGACCTGCTGGGACGGGTGGATATTCTCAGCCTGCATTGCCCGCTGACCGAGCAAACCGACAAGCTCATCAGTGCCGACGAGCTGGCGCAAATGAAACCGGGTGCCCTGCTGATCAATACCGCGCGTGGTGGGCTGGTCGATGCTGCGGCCCTGGCCGACGCGTTACGCGCCGGCCGGCTGGGCGGCGCAGGTATCGATGTCCTGGAACAGGAGCCGCCGGTCGACGGCAACCCGCTGCTCGACGAACAGATTCCCAACCTCATCGTGACGCCACACATCGCGTGGGCAGCGGTCGAGGCGAGACGGCGTGCGGTCGCCGAGATGGCCGCCAATGTGGCCGCATGGCAGGCCGGAGAACCGCGCAACCGCGTCGTTTGAGGCTTTCTGCCATACTTGTTTCGATGGTTTCCGGACGACAGCCCAGAACACGATTGTCCTGCGGTGTTGCCGTGGTGCGGCCTACGCCAGACGGCTACCGGGTGCTGCTGTTACGGGCCTATCGCAACTGGGATTTCCCGAAGGGAATGATCGAACGCGACGAGACGCCGCTGGGCGCGGCGGTGCGCGAAGTCGAGGAAGAAACCACGCTCGACGACCTGGAGTTCTCCTGGGGCGAGGAATTTATCGAAACGGGACCGTACAGCCGCGGCAAGGTGGCGCGCTATTACATTGCGATCACGCGCCGGGTAAACGTTTCACTGCCCGTCAATCCCGAGATCGGCCGGCCCGAGCATGCCGAGTATCGCTGGGTCGATATCAACGAAGCGATGGGCATGACGTCGGCCCGGCTCGATCCCGTTATCGAGTGGGTTGCCACCCGCCTGGAGTCATTGCCGTTCTCAGGCCGCTGACCGCAACGCGACCTGCTCCTGCTCCAGCACGATGGCAACGCCGTGAATTACCGCAGCAATTCGCGCCGCGCTCTGCACGCCTTCGGTGGTCATTCCGGCCTTGCGCAGGGCACGTTCGTGAGACTTCACGCAACCTTCGCAACCGGTGACCGCTGAGGCGGCCAGCGAGTAGAGCTCGAAGGCCACCTTGTCGATGCCGGGGTTGCCGATGACGTTCATCCGCAGCCGCGCCGGCATCTGCGCGTAGTCCGGATTACCGGCGAGGTGCAGGAAGCGGTAGTAGATATTGTTCATTCCCATAATTGCGGCGGCGGCGCGGGCACCCTCGGCATCGGCTGCCGGCAGGGCGTCGCCGGCGAGTTCGCCGATCGTCGCGGCCAGCGCGGGATGCCGGGACGTAATCGCCGAGGTCAGCGCGACGCCCCAGATCTGCTGCTGGCTGAGACCGGGTGCGCCGGTCTCAGCCAGGACGGAACTGAGATTGAGCCGCAGGTCTTTGGCGTAGTCGGGAATCTGCCGTTTAAGCTCGTCGAGGGTCATCATGCGGCCTCCAGCGTGTCGTCGCCCGCCTGCCAGTTGCAGGGGCACAGCTCGTCGGTCTGCAGGGCGTCCAGCACGCGCAGAACTTCTTCAGGGCTGCGGCCGACGTTCAGGTCGGTGACGTACACGAAGCGAACAATGCCCTGCGGGTCAACGATAAAGGTCGCGCGCTGGGCGACGCCTTCGGCGCCGTCGAGGATGCCCAGGGACTGCGCGAGGTCGCGGCGAATGTCCGACAGCATCGGGAACGGCAGGTCTTTCAGCTCGTCGCGCTGCTGGCGCCAGGCCAGGTGCACGAACTCGGAGTCGGTGCTGGCGCCGAGCAGCTGGGCGTCGCGGTCGGCAAACTCGCCCTCAAGGCGACCGAAACCGGCGATCTCGGTCGGGCAGACGAACGTGAAGTCTTTCGGCCAGAAAAATATGACTTTCCACTTGCCGGCGTAGCTGTCCTGCTCGATGGTCTCGAAGGCGCTGTCCGGGCTGGACGACGTTACGGCCGTGAGGCTGAAATCGGGAAACTGGCTGCCGACGGTAATCATTGATAGGGCTCCTTTGTGTTAGGCAAAAATCCGATGTGCTCAAGGATGGGGCCCGGCCAATGATTTATCAAATTGATTATATGGAAGTTTATAATCGATTTTATAGATTAAAAACCACCGCGACGGCTGGTTCGCGCTAGCCCTCTGTTTTTAGGAGTGTTATATACGATGGGATTGGCGTTGGGGAGCGTTGCTGTGGAAAAAGTCTGGCTTAAAAACTACCCGTCTGGCGTATCTGGCGATGTCGATGTCGACGAATTCGCCTCGCTGCGGGAAATCATCGAAAAAAGCTGCGTTCGGTTTGCCGAGCTGCCGGCCTACAGCAACATGGGTCGCACCCTGACCTTTGCGGAGCTGGACCAGCAGAGCCGTGCGTTCGGAGCCTACCTGCAACGTAACCTGGGTCTTTCGAAGGGTGATCGTATCGCGGTCATGATGCCCAATCTGTTGCAGTATCCGGTGGCGGTGTTTGGCGCGTTGCGCGCCGGTATGGTGGTGGTCAACACCAACCCGCTCTACACGGCCCGCGAGCTTCGCCACCAGCTGACTGATTCCGGTGCGAAAGCGATCGTTATCCTGGAAAACTTCGCGGCGACCCTGCAGGGAGTCATCGGTGACACCGACATCGAAATGGTCATCACCACCCAGATCGGTGACATGCTCAGTGCGCCGAAAAAGCAGCTGATCAATTTCGTGGTCAAGCGCATCAAGAAGATGGTGCCTGCCTGGAAACTCGACAACACGGTGACTTTCAACAAGACGCTGGCCGAAGGTCGCTGGCAGGAGCTCGAGGAACCCTCGCTCGACCACGACGACCTGGCGTTTCTCCAGTACACCGGCGGCACCACCGGGGTCGCCAAGGGCGCGATGCTCACGCATGGCAACCTGGTGGCCAACCTGCAGCAGACTTCGGCCTGGCTCGACACATTGACCGAGATGGGCACCGAAAAAATCGTGACGGCCCTGCCGCTCTACCATATCTTTTCGCTGACGGCGAACTGCCTGACCTTTATGAAGCTGGGTGGCGAAAACATACTGATTACGAACCCGCGCGACTTTGACGGCTTTGTGAAGGAGCTGGGCCGGCATCCCTTTACCGCGATCACCGGCGTTAACACGCTCTTCAACGCACTGCTCAACACGCCGGGTTTCGACCAGCTGGATTTCAGCAACCTGCGTCTGACGCTCGGCGGTGGCATGGCGGTCCAGCGCGCGGTGGCCGAGCGTTGGCAGGAGGTCACGGGCAAGCCGCTGGTAGAAGCCTACGGCCTGACCGAGACTTCACCTGCCGCCTGCATGAATCCGCTGGATGCAAAGGGCTTCAATGGCTCGATTGGCTTACCGATCTCCGGCACCGTGGTGACGATTCGCGACGACGACGGCAACCTGCTCCGGCAGGGCGAGACCGGTGAACTGTGTATTGCCGGGCCGCAGGTGATGAAGGGGTACTGGAATCGTCCCGAGGAAACCGAGAAGACCATGACCAGCGATGGCGCGCTGCGCACCGGCGACATGGGCTACATGGACGAAGACGGTTACTTCTACATCACCGATCGCAAGAAAGACATGATCCTGGTGTCGGGTTTCAACGTCTATCCGAATGAACTGGAGGGCGTTGTTGCCGGTCATCCGGGGGTGCTCGAAGCCGCGGCGATCGGTGTGCCTAATCCGAAGTCCGGTGAATCGGTCAAGATGTTTATTGTCCGTAAGGACGACTCGGTCACCGAGAAGGACATCATCGACTACTGTCGCGAACACCTGACCGGTTACAAGGTGCCGCGCGAGGTGGAGTTTCGCGACGAACTACCGAAAACCAACGTTGGCAAGATCCTGCGTCGCTCCCTGAGGGACGAAGAACTGGCCAAACGGAAGAGCGACGCCGCCTAGCCTGTCAGAGCTTGCGTTCCAGCCGGTCCAGCGTCTCGCTGAGCTGGTTGGTCGTGCGGTTCTTGTAAAGCTGGCCGTCGCCACCGCGGTCGCGATTCGAATCGAATCTGCGATCCGGGTCCTCCAGTACGTCGCGACGCAGGTGGATACCGTGGTGCGAAAATAGCGCCTCCAGCCGGTCATAGTTGGCCAGCAGGTCGCGCCGCGCCGTCTGATAGCCGTGTTCGCAAACCCTGCGACGGTTGGAATAGCTGAACAGGTTGGCGAAAAACATCCGCGAGTCCTGGCGGTCCGGCTCGAACAGCACGATATCCCGGTCGTTGTAGGTGCTGTCGTAGGCTTTAATGCCGACGTTCATGCGTGAATGGATTACCGACCTGAAGGTCTGCGACAGGATCACCGGCAGACCGCCGTCCATCAGCTTGTGGTGTTTCTTGCGGCGGTCGTCTCCCGCCATCTTTGCGTCATAAGGAACAATGGGGTTGATACACAGCAGCAGGTCCACGCCCTCGTCGAGCGCCACGGACGCATGCAGCGTGCGTTTCAGCGCACCGTCAACGAAATAGTGGCCGTCGATTTCGACCGGTGGATACAGCCCGGGCAGCGCGGTGCTGGCCTGGACGGCTTTCGAGATCGGGACATGGTCGTGACCGGGTGCGCCAAAGCGCACCGATTCACCGGAGTCGATATCGGCGGCGACGACGAACAGTTTGCGTTTCAGCCGCCGGAAATCATTGGTATATCCACGGGTGCGGTAGAGGTCCGCGAGGAAACGCTCGATATGACGATTATCGAAGATCCCGGTCGGGATCATGCGCGTGAGGTTGTTCAGTGCTCCGATCACGCCCTTGTCGATGGGGTGCCGCAGCATGTCCCAAAGTGTGCTGCTCAACGCTCCCGGCAATGCGCCAATCCGGCGCAGGTACTCGCGCCAGGCGGGGGTCAGGAATACGCGACGGCCGATGGGATGCTGACGTGAACTGGTGGACACGAAGATCCTGGCGATACGCTCGGTACTGATACCGTTGGCCAGGTTAGCGGCGATAAAGGCCCCGGCGCTGACGCCGACATAAACTTCCATTTCGTGCAGGTCAATGCCCTCGAGCGCCTCGTCGAGGGCGGCGAGGACGCCAACTTCGTAAATACCGCCCAGCGGGCCGCCGCCGGCGAGCGCGAGTCCAAAGCGCCGGTTGCTGGGCCGGATGTGGCCCTCGCCAGTGGTCGTTACCGCCATCGTTCAGTTCCGTCTATTTGCCGCCGCCGGATTTTTTCCTGGAAGTCTTTTTCTTCTTCGCCGACTTGCGGGATTTTTTCTTTCCGGTTTTCTTCTTGCCGGAATTCTTCTTTTTCGAGGTTTTCCTGCTGGCCGACTTTTTCTTTGCCGATTTCTTGCCTGACTTTTTCTTCTTGCCGGACTTTTTCGGCTTGCTGTCCCGGGCAGCACTCAGGGCATCGACAGCACGCGACAGCCGGTCAACCCGCTCGCTGAGTTCCTTGACGTCCTGGGCGGTCGGTATCTGCAGGCCGTTGAGCGCCCGCGCCACGCGCAGCTCGAACATTTCCTCGATCTTTTCGAGGGTGTCGGTCGCCGCGGTCTTGCCGCCAGAGACGGTCTGTCGGGCCACTTCGGCAGTGCTGCGGGTCTGGGAGTGGATGTTCTCGCCGAGGCGGGTGAGTGTCTCGAAAAACCGGGACCCTTCTTTCTCGGCCATGGACAGGGCGCCGAGGCCGGCAGACCAGATCTGGTGGGCCGATTCGGTGATGACGCGGGCGAGCATGTCGGGGTCGGGTTTGCGGGTCATGGGGGCCTCTGTTTATGCGATGTTACTTATATCCTACCACCGGACAACCCGGGCTCCCGTAGTGGAAATACCGTATTTCCGCCTTGTCGCAGAGTGGTTTTTGGTCCGATTCCCGGGGCTTGTGCCGGGATTGCGCGAGAGAGCTGCCGGCACTTCCCTTTGGTGCCGAGGATCTGACGTCACCAAAGGAAAGCACCGGCAGCTCTCTCGCTGGGGCTATCGCAAGCCCGGGGAGATTCCTCGTTGGAGCGGCTTCCAGGCCGCGGTGCCTGGGGTGTTGTTGCGAGATTGCGCGAGAGATCTGCCGGCACTTCCCTTTGGTGCCGAGGATCTGACGTCACCAAAGGAAAGCACCGGCAGCTCTCTCGCTGGGGCTGTTGCAAGCCTGGGGAGATTCCTCGTTGGAGCGGTTTCCAGGTGCGATCCCTTGGGTGTTGTTCCAAGATTGGGCGAGAGAGCTGCCGGCACTTCCCTTTGGTGCCGAGGATCTGACGTCACCAAAGGAAAGCACCGGCAGCTCTCTCGCTGGGGCTGTCGCAAGCTCGGGGAGATTCCCGGTTGGACCGGCTTCCAGCCGGGGTCCCCGGGTATGTGGCGGGATTGTGGGAGCTCGCTCGCTGGGGTCATCGGGGTTACGACCGGCGCCTGGGGTGAGACGCCATCGCGATGGGCGGGGGAGGGATTGGCAAGGTGTGACGAACGCAAAGCGTTCGTCACGGTTTATTATGGGGGGATGACAAAGAAACTGAGTCCGGGTGCGCAACGGTTTCGTGACCACCTCGCGCGCGCGCGCGAGCTGCGGCGCCAGGTCATCGAGGCCGATGGCCTGGCGCCCGAACAACATACGCTGAGCGACTGGCAGACCCGGCGGCTGGCCTCGACCTACGGGGATTTCCGCACGCTACGCCGTTACCAGCCGGCGCTGGAGTTTTTCCTGACGGATCTTTACGGGACGCAGGATTTTGCCCAGCGGGATGCGGACATCGCCAGGGTCTATCCGCTGATGGTGCGGGTTCTGTCGGAGAACGCGCTCCAGTCGATGTCGCTGGCGGTGGAGCTGCACGCGCTGACGCAGGAGCTCGACAGCGAGATGATCGCGGCTTTCAGGGCTGACGGCCTGGACATCGGTGCGAACCCCGGGTTGCTGGACCAGGCGTCCTATGCGCGCGCCTACCGGCGATGCGACAACCGGGCGCAGCGGGAGCGGCAGATTGTGCTGATCGGCGAGACCGGCCAGCTGCTGGACGAGGTGGTGCGGCACCCGATGATCAACTTCAGCGTCCGGCTGATGCGGGGACCCGCCCATGCGGCAGGTTTTGGCGAGCTCCAGAGTTTTATCGAGCGTGGGATCCGGTCCTTCAGGCAGATGAAGGGCGCCGACAAGTTTCTCGGCGCGATTCAGTATCGGGAAACGCGGATCCTGGAGCAGATACTCGGGGGAGGGGAGTTCACCGACTGGTCGGCGGCAGGATTCCCCGGCAGTCCCGCCCCCTAGCGTGGAATTTGCGGCTGGAAGCCGCAGCTACGCAGTTCTCCTGACGCGATCAGCGGAGGTGGACGCTGAGCTCGCCGAACTGGAGATCACCGTAGACCTGGCACCAGCCGTCGCCGTCATGCCACTCGAGCTCGGCACCGACCAGCAGCGCGCGGCGGCCGTCGATCCGGTGATCGCCGATTTTCAGTGAGGTGTCACCCGTACCGACGTCGAGCGCGACGCTGCCGACCACGGCGCGGTCGAGCTGCAGTGAAGCCTCGCCGGCATACATGTCGAGTGAAACGCAGTTGTGCATGTCCAGAATGTCCAGGTCGCCGGCGCCCATGTCGACGAACAGCGCGCGGTCGTGTGGGACTTCGACGGTCACGCGGGTCTGGACGTCGCGCCAGGACATCATCGACCGGGGTTTCAGCGCCACGACGATTGCCGTGGTATCGGCGCCGGTTTCGAATCCGGCTTCGCTGACGCGCCGCGCGCAGCCGCGGTCGTTTTCCTGGCAGCGAAACTCCACGTGGGCGATCAGCTGGTTCCCCGGGACGCCGCGCACGATGACTTCGCCGGTCGGAATGGACAGGCGGATTGCGGCAGAGTGTGGGACTTCGACCCGGGCATCCCGGGCGCCGGCGTCGATGAACTCACGCTGGCCGGCGCAGCCGGCGAGCAGGGTGATCAGGACGAAAACGAGAACCAGTTTCATGACGGTCTCCACAAAGGGCGCTGGGCTGATGATGATTGGACACCCGCGCGGCCGGTTTGGTTTAGAGCCGGCGGCCGGAAATTGTGGCGTCAGCCTACCAGCCGGATCAGGCTGTAGATCGCGAGTCCGGCAAAACCGCCCACGAGCGTGCCGTTGATGCGGATGAACTGCAGATCGCGGCCGACGTAAAGCTCCAGCCGCCGGGATGTGGCCGAGGGATCCCAGGCGGCGACCGTTTCGGAGATGACGCTGGCGATTTCTCCGCGGTACTGCTCGACGAGGTAGGTGATCGCGTCGCGCACCCAGCGGTTCAACTCCTCGCCCAGCCGGGGATCGTCGCGGAAAGTCTCGCCAATCCGGACCAGGGCGCCGGAGAGACGGCGGACCAGCGCCGATTCCGGGTCGCCGGACTGCTCGCGGAGGAAGGCGGCGATGTGGGTCCAGACGTCGGCGAGGTATTTCTGGATGGCGGGATGATCGAGCAATTCTTCTTTCAGCGATTCGCCACGACCGATCACCTCGGGATCGGTCTTGAGCGATTCGATAAATTCATGCGCCGCGATATTGAACTGCTGCCGGGCGGCATGGTTTTCGTCGGTGCCGATCCGGCGCAGCATCATCTCGATTTCGTTGACGATCTTGTCGTAGATTTCTTCATCGACGAAATCGGGCACCCACCAGGGGCTCTCGCTGGCAATCTTCAGGCGAATCGCAAAGCGGTTTTCATCCAGCGTCTTTCGGGCGGCCGCAACCGCGGTATCCATGAGCTGCTGGTGATGGTCGGCGCTGACCAGCAGGTCGAGTACGCGGCCAATGAGCGGGGTGACCTGGACGTCGCTGAGGCTGCGCTGGAGGTTACGCCGGACCAGGTCGCGCAGCGCCTCGCTGTCGACCGTGCCAAGCAGCCAGCGCAGGATCCCTGCGACGTCCAGCGCGATCTTGTCGGCGTTGCCGGGGCGGGCCAGCCAGCTGCTCAGGCCGCGGGCGAAATCGGTGCTCGCCAGCCGGGGCTCCAGCGCCGCCGGCGTCAGGAAATTCTGTCGCACGAAGTTGGCCAGGCTCTCGCCCAGGCGGTCTTTTTGCTTCGGGATGATGGCGGTATGGGGTATCGGCACCCCGAGCGGATGGCGGAACAATGCGGTTACGGCAAACCAGTCGGCCAGTGCGCCGACCATCGAGGCTTCGGCGAAGGCGCGCACATACCCCAGCCAGGGCCAGCGTTCGAGATACAGGTGCGCCAGTACGAAAACGATGGCCATGAAAACCAGCAGGCCCGTGGCGACCACCTTCATGCGGCGCAGGCGACGCGCCTGTTCCAGTTCGCGTGCCGCGAACTCCGCACCCGGCTGTAGCTTCATTCGTGCCAGTCAGGGCTCAATTCGTGAACCGCGTCGAGCAACGCTTCGAGATGGCCCGGGTCGACACCCGGATGTATGCCGTGGCCGAGATTGAACACGTGGCCGTTGCCGTGGCCGTAGCTGGCCAGCGCGTCGGCGACCGCCGCGCGAATCTGCGCAGGTTTGGCATACAGCACGCAGGGGTCGAGGTTGCCCTGCAGCGCGACCCGGTCACCGACACGGGACCGCGCATCACCGAGATCCGTGGTCCAGTCCAGCCCGAGCCCGGCTGCACCGGTGTCGGCCATCGGCTCCAGCCAGGCGCCACCGCCCTTGGTGAAGAGCACCACCGGCACGGTGTCTCCGAGCGCATCGACGATAGCAGCCATATAACGCAGCGAAAACTCGCGATAGCCGGCCGGCGTCAGCGTGCCGCCCCAGGTGTCGAAAATCATCAGCGCATCAGCACCGGCAGCGACCTGGGCGGCCAGGTACTTCGAGGTGGCACGGGCCAGCACGTCGAGCAAATCATGCAGCAGTTGTGGGTCGGCATGCAGCATGCCGCGAATGTGTGAGTAGGTCTTGCTCGACCCACCCTCGACCATGTAGGTGGCGACGGTCCACGGGCTGCCGGCAAAACCGATCAGTGGTTTGCTGTCGCCCAGCGCGGCGCGCACGGCGGCTACTGCGTCGGATACATAGCCGAGATCGTCGACGGGATCGGGAACGTGCAGCGTCTTGACGTCGCGCTGGTTGCGCACCGGCTTTTCAAAGCGCGGGCCTTCGCCACTGGCGAAATAAAGGCCACGGCCCATGGCGTCAGGCACGGTGAGAATGTCGGAAAACACGATCGCCGCATCCAGCTGCGGAAAACGTCGGATCGGCTGCATCGTCGCCTCGCAGGCCAGGTCCGGCGTCTTGCACAGGGTCAGGAAATCACCCGCCTGTGTGCGCAGGGCGCGATATTCGGGGAGGTAGCGCCCGGCCTGGCGCATGATCCAGACCGGCGTCCGGTCTACCGGTTCGCGGCGCAAGGCGCGCAGCAGCCGGTCGTTGTCCAGCTGGCGGCTCATCCGACCGCACCCGCGATGGTGGCCTGGATCGCCTCGGCCGCGGCGCGCGGGTCGCGGGCGTCGCGAATCGGCCGGCCGACGACGATGTAATCGGCGCCATTGGCAAAAGCCTGGCCCACGTCCACCACGCGTTTCTGGTCGTCGGCGGGACGGTTCTCGACCGGGCGGATACCCGGGGTAATCACGAGCAGCGCGTGGTCAACGCCTGCCCGCAAAGCAGGCGCCTCCAGGCCAGAGGAAATGACGCCGTCGCAGCCGGCTTCCAGCGAACGCCGTGCCCGTGAGAGCACCAGCTCGGCGATATCGCAATCGAAACCGAGATCGTCGAGGTCACCCCGGTCGAGGCTGGTCAGCACGGTCACGCCGAGCACCTGCATGCTGCCTTTCTCGGCCGCCGCCGCCTCCATGATCGACTGGTTGCCGTGCACGGTCAGGAAGTGCGCGCCGCGGTTGCGCAGTCCGGCAACGGCGCCGGCCACGGTAGCGGGGACGTCAAACAGCTTGAGATCGGCAAAGACTTTCTTGCCGCGCGCCAGCAGCCAGTCCATTACCTCGAAATAGTCGCCGGAGGTCATCAGCTCGAGCCCCAGCTTGTAAAACACCACGCTGTCGTCCAGCGCAACGGCCAGCTCCTTCGCCGCACCCGCGTCGGGCACGTCGAGCGCAAAAATCAGCCGTTCCGCGGCCGGGATGGGTTTGTGCTTGAAATCGGTCATGAATACCTCCGCCGGACGCGGATTCTACCCCATGACAGGAATATTTCAGGAAAACAGACGGGTATGGACGCCGATGGCGTAGCGGTCGGTCATTCCCGCGATGTAGTCCGCGACCACGCGGGCGTGAGTGGCATCGCCATTGGCGCCGCCACAGCGCTCGGCATACTCGGTCGGCAGCAGCCCGGCGTCGCTGAAAAAAGCGTCGAACAGCTCGGTTACGATGCGCCGCGACCGGGCGGTCATCTGGCGGACTTCATGGTGGCGGTACAGGTGTTCCTGGAGGAAGCGTTTCAGTTCCAGGTGGCGTTCCAGCACGCTGTCGCTGAATTTCACCAGGCCAGTGGCATGGCCGCGTACGTCTTCGATTGAGGTGGGTGCGGCGGCCTCGACCTGGCGCCGGCTTTCGTCGATCAGGTCGCCAACGACCTCGCCGATCATCCGGCGCACCGTTTCATGAATCTGGCGCCGGTCCTGCAGGTCGGGATAACGCTGCCGGACCGTCTCGTTGTGTTCGCCAAACAGGGGCACTGCGCGGATCTGGTCGAGGGTCAGCAGCCCCGAACGCAGCCCGTCGTCGACATCGTGGTTGTTGTACGCGATTTCGTCGGCGATGTTGGCGATCTGTGCCTCCAGCGACGGCTGTTTCCGCTGCAGGAATCGCTCGCCGAGTTCACCCAGTTCGCGGGCGTTCCTGGCCGAGCAGTGTTTGAGTATTCCCTCACGCGATTCGAACGTCAGGTTCAGGCCGGGAAAATCGGCATACTTTTCCTCCAGCTCGTCGACGACCCGCAGCGACTGCAGGTTGTGCTCGAACCCGTCGTAGTCGCGCATACAGGCGTTGAGCGCATCCTGTCCCGCATGACCGAAAGGCGTGTGTCCGAGGTCGTGCGCGAGGCAGATCGCTTCTGTCAGGTCCTCGTTGAGCCGTAGTGCGCAGGCGATGCTGCGACCGATCTGGCTCACCTCAAGCGAGTGCGTGAGACGGGTGCGGTAGAGGTCACCCTCGTGATTGACGAACACCTGGGTCTTGTATTCCAGGCGGCGAAAAGCGGTCGAGTGAATGATGCGATCGCGGTCGCGCTGGAACGGGTTCCGGGTTCGTGCCGGGGGTTCGTCATAGCGGCGGCCACGGGAGTTGTCCGCGGTAGCCGCAAAAGCCAGCGGGCCGGTTCCGGATTGCCAGTCGATCATCGGGCTACCTTGGGCTAGAGGTGCGCGCCGTGCAATACCTCGTCGAGGCCCGCGGCAGAGACATCGCCGGCCAGGTGGGCCTGGCCGATGGCGTCCAGCAGCACAAAACGCAGTTTGCCGGCGGCCGATTTCTTGTCCACCCGCATCCAGGCGCGCCAGTTCTCCGCGGAGATTTCCGGCGCCTGCACCGGCAAACCGGCGGCCTCGACCAGCGCCCGGATACGCCTGACGGTATCGCGATCGATCAGGCCCTGGACATGCGAGAGCCTGGCTGCCAGCACCAGGCCGGTGGCAACCGCCTCACCGTGCAGCCAGCGGAAGGCGGTGTCGCATTCGATCGCATGGGCGAAGGTATGGCCCAGGTTGAGCACCGCCCGCAGTCCCTGCTCGCGCTCGTCCTTCGCGACCACTTCGGCCTTGATCTCGCAGCAGCGGGCAATGGCATGGTCGAGCGCCGCGCTGTCCTGTTCCAGCAGGGCGGTCATGTTGTTTTCCAGCCAGTCGAAAAAGCCCGCGTCGGCGAGCAGTGCATGCTTGATGACCTCGGCCAGGCCGGCGCGGTACTGGCGCGGGTCGAGACTGCGCAGGGTCAGCGTGTCGGCGACGACACAACGCGGCTGGTGAAAGGCGCCGATGAGGTTTTTGCCGTGCTCGTGATTGACCCCGGTCTTCCCGCCGACCGAGGCATCGACCTGGGCGAGCAGGGTCGTCGGGATCTGGATGAAATCCACACCTCGCAGGTAAATGGACGCGGCAAAACCGGTCATGTCGCCGATAACGCCACCACCCAGGGCGACCAGCACGGTATCGCGGCCGCAGGCAGACAGCGTGAGGGTGTCGATGATGTGCATGACGCCATCGATGGTCTTGTTCGCCTCGCCTTCGGGCAGCACGACCGCGTCGGTAATGTGGTCGCCGATCGCCGTCTGGAGGGCGGTCAGGTACAGCGGCGCCACACGCGTGTCGGTCACGACAACGTTGGTCGGGCCAAGCAGCGAGGTGATCAGCTCCGGGCGGGTCAGCAGTTCGGCGCCGATGTGGATGGGGTAGCTGTGCTCTCCCAGGTCGACCTTTAGCGTGCGCATCGGGTGAGTCTACCGAGTCTGGCTGAGGCTTGCGTCCTGTTGGGCATCTTCCCTGATCCTCCGGCTGATTTCGCGGGCCACCGACTTCACGTAGCGCCGGTCGGTACAAATCGACAGGTGCGCAAGCGCCTCGTAGAGGGGGCCTCTCTCTTCCATGAGTTCCTCGAGACGGCCGCGGGGGTCGTCGTGCTGCAGCAACGGCCGGGTCTGGCTGCGCCGGGTCCGGTCATACTGCTGGTCGATCGAGGTCTTGAGATAAACCACCAGACCGCGTTCCCGCAGCAGCCGGCGGTTGTCTTCGGTGACGATTGCGCCGCCACCGGTGGCGAGCACAATGTTGTCGGCCAGCGTCAGCTCGGCGATGGCCTGCCGTTCGCGCTCGCGAAAACCCGCATCGCCCTCTTTCTCGAAAATAAAGGAGATGTCGACCCCGGTGCGTTCCTCGATGTAGTGATCGACATCGACGAACCGGTACTCGAGCATCGACGCCAGCCGGCGGCCGACGGCGGTCTTGCCGGCACCCATCGGGCCGATCAGGAACACGCGTTTTGGCAGGCTGTCGGACACGTGCCTATTCGACCTTCGCAGCCGGGTTGGGTCAAGTCGGCCCGCTCACTGTTTGCCCTGCAAATAAAAAAAGGGCCGGACAAAGGTCCGGCCCCTGGTCTTTTACGCCCTTCCGAATCAGAAATCTTCGGCGCACATGTCGCCATAACCGAACGGGCTGGCAACAAACGGGTCGTTGAAGCCGACCTCGGCCGGGTCCGGTGGTTTGAGCAGCCCCGGTGGCGCTACGTCGATGCGCACATCGTCAGCCAGCACCTGGAGTACGAAGGTGAGATCTTCGGAGAACTCGGTGCCCGCAACGCTGAGCTGGGCGCGCAGCTGGACCTCGGTCCAGGCGCCATAGAGCTGTGCGTAGCGCAGCGTGACGGTCGCCTTGCCCTGCTCGTCGGTTATAGCGTCGCCACCGACCAGCTGGACCACGTTACCGGCCTCGATGCTGCCATTGGCATTCTCGTCAATTTCACCCGGATCCAGGATACCGTTGCCGTTGAGATCTTCATCGTTGCAGGTGGCGGTTACGAAGGTGACCCAGAAATCACCGGCGAGGTTCGGAACCCAGTAACCCTTGTTATACCGTACCGAGCGGACATCGACCTGCACGTTTGCATCCGGAACGCCGTTGCCTTCTGAATCGGTGACGATTACGAGATAAGGCACCTCATAGCTGGCGATATCGGGCTCTTCCAGCTCGTTGCCGGTGCCGATCGCGACGAACAATTCGCGTCTTGCAACGGTAATGTCGACGCTGTCGGTGATTGACGGATCGGATTCGATAAACGCAGTGATCGAGACCGCCTGGTTGCCGCTGGGAACGTCGCTGGCGGTATAAAAGGTCTGCGCCCGGCCCTGGCTGTCGGTCTCGGCGGAACCGACCGACAGCGTTCCGCCGGTGATGTCCTGCAGCGAGAAGGCCACGCGTGCGTTCTTGACCCGGTTGTTATCGGTGTCGCGAACGACCGCGGTAATCGTCGACTGGTTGTTCGGCGCCACGGTGAACGGGTTGGCCTGCACTTCGATGGTTGCGGGTACGGTCGCGATGAACTCGACCGCCAGCTGCGTCGTGGGCCCGCCGTCGGCAACCGCACTCACGATCGCCGGGCCGGCGTTGTCGGCGCGAATATCGATGGAGGCCATGCCGAGCGCATCGGTGGTCACCGTTGGTGACCCGATGATGCCCACGAACTCGCCGCGCGTGGTCGAGAAGGTGATGGTCTCGCCGGCCTGTGGTACCGCGTTCTTCAGCCACGTGACCGTGACGGTTTGGACGACATTGAGGCCGATCTCGGCGTTGGCTGCTGGTGCGTTGAATGAAAAGCTGTCGTCGGAAACGCTGAATACCCGGGTGGCTGTCAGTCCGAGCCCGGTCGCGGTGAGCGTGTCGGGGGTGCCGCCCTGGGTGGCGGTCAGTTCGACCTGCGCCTGTCCCCCGGCATCGGTCGTCAGCGTGGTCGCAGCCAGCGCGTTGCCGGTGGCCGAGTTGACCGTGATCGTTTCGCCCGCGATGCCGTTGCCGGCACCGTCGACGAGCACGATCGTGTAGGTCGCCGTGTCGCCCAGCACCAGGCTGTCAGGCCCGGTAACGGTGAGCTGGGAGCCGGTCACCTGGATGTCGATAGTTTCGCTCAGCGCCCCCGCGGTCGTGGTGACGGTGATCGTGCGGTTGGTCGGATCACCCGCAGTTGAAAGTGTCGCGGTCGCCTGGCCGTTGACGTCGGTCGTGTCCTGCGTCACGACGATGCCGCCGGAGGAGGCCGAGAAAAAGACATCGACACCCTCGACAAAATTGTTGTCCGTATCTTTTACGAACGCGGTGACCGTTGCGGGAATACCACCGTCCGACGGAATCTGCGGATTGTTGGTGATGGTTTCGACCGAAGCAATGATCGGTTCGCCACCGGGCGTTCCCGGCGGTGGGGTTACCCCGCCGCCACCCGGGGCTGTGAGACTGTCGTCATCGCCACCGCAGCCGGCGAGCGTAATCGCCGTCAGAAACAGGGCAGTGATCAGTTTTCGCATGTGAACAATCCTCTGCAATAGGACGCCGCCGGGCGCCTCGAAATCAGTTCAGGTTAGCGCCGTCCTTCAGGATTCGCGGGGTAACGAATATCAGCAGCTCAGACTTGTTATTAATGCGCTGAGTCTGCTTGAACAGGTTGCCGAGCACCGGGATATCGCCCAGCACCGGCACCTTGGTGTCGGTTTCACGCACTTCGGTTTCGTAGATGCCGCCAAGAACCACGGTCTCGCCGTCGTCGACGAGCACCTGGGTCGTCACTTCGCGGGTATCGATGCTGGGCACCAGTCCGCCGTTGGCGCTGGGTACCACCTCGCCCACGCTGTCCTTGCTGACCTGCAGGTCCATGATGATCCGGTCATCCGGCGTGATCAGCGGGGTGACCGTCAGCTGCAGCACGGCTTCCTTGAACTGGGTCGAGGTTGCGCCGCTGGCCGAGGCCTCCTGGTAGGGAATTTCGACACCCTGCTTGATCCGCGCTTCCTGCTGATTGGCGGTAATGACGCGTGGCGTCGAGACGATCTCGCCGCGGCCTTCCGACTGCAGCGCGGACAGCTCGAGATCTACGAGATAATCACTCTCCAGAATAGCGAGGGCGAAACGTCCTGCCGCGTCAGCAATTGGAACGTTGACGTTATAGCGATTGCCAAGCTGCGGCAGCTCAATTGGGAAGA
>JAHEKH010000164.1 GCA_024638445.1 Gammaproteobacteria bacterium
AGCCGACGCTGGACGCTTTCACCGACGCACTGGACACGCATTTCGCCTGATCAAGGCTTGACGCGACTCACCAGTCCCGACATTAATAGGATTGCTCGACAACGTATGAGCGAAAATTGATGGGCGAATTTTTTGCAGGCGGCCAATACCAGTGGGTCGCGTATCTGTTGGCGATCGTGCTGCTGCTGTTGCTATGGCTGTGGTATCGGCGGAAGACCAGTGGCGGCCGGCTGCAACGGGTTCTCAGCGATATCAGTCATGACCGCATCGACGGCTTGTTGATTCCTAATGGCGACGAAGGTGAAATCCAGATCGATCACCTGCTGCTGACGTCACGGGGGCTCCTGATCGTGGACATCAAGGATGTGGTCGGCACCGTATTCGGCAGCGACAAGATGCAGGACTGGACCGTCATTAGCGAAGATCGTCGCTTCACCTTCTCCAATCCACAGCCTGCGCTTTACGATCGTATTGCCGCGGTCCGGCACATCGTCAGGCAGGTGCCGGTTGCCGGGCGTATCGTGTTCCTCGATGGCGCCGAGTTCACCAAGGGCGTGCCAGACCTCGTCGCCGGCATCGATGACCTGCAGGCCGAGTTCGGCGAGGCCGACAAAGCGGTTGCCAACGTCAAGGTGGAGGCCTTTAAGCCCCATTGGGACCTGATTCGCAAGGAGGCGCTGGGCGCGCAGGTCGGCCAGATTTTCGGTCGTCGTAACGTGTGACCGGCCCGCTGTAAATGTCTGCGTCGGGACCCGTGATCGAGATTCGGGCGGCGGGCGCTGCGGACCTCGATTCGCTGGCCGCTATCGGCACAGCATCTTTCACTGCCGCCTACGGGCCCACGACCACGCCTGCGGATATGGCGGTTCACCTCGAGACCTATTTCACGGCCGCGGCCATGGGCGACGCGATGGCAAACACGCGCTGCCATTTCATGCTCGCGACCGTCGATGCCGGGCCCGCGGGCTTCGTCAAATTGCGCGACGAGGGCGTTCCGGACGTGATTCCTGCAGCGGCTGTGCAGGAGATCCAGTTGTTGTACGTTATGCCCGCGTTCCAGCGCTTCGGCCTCGGCGGCCGCCTCGTGACGGCGGCGGCGAACTTTGCCCGGGAGCAGGGTGCGAAGGGACTCTGGTTATCGACCTGGAAGGACGCCGACTGGGCGATAAATTTTTACATCAAAGCCGGTTTTCGCCAGGTCGGTACGCAGGAGTTCAGGGTCGGTGAGACGATCTACACCGATCTTCTGATGTGGCGGCCGTTTGACTAGTCGAGACTGAAGAACCTGGCCGCATTTTCGTGCGTAATCTGCGCGACGTGTGCTTCGCTCTGGCCGCGCGCCTCGGCAACCACCCTGACGACCTCGGTCAGGTAGGCCGGCTCGTTGCGTCGTGACTTCGGTTTCGGCGTTATCGTCCTCGGCAGCAGGTACGGTGCGTCGGTCTCGATAAGCAAGCGGTCGTCAGGAACGATGT
This sequence comes from Gammaproteobacteria bacterium, assembly GCA_024638445.1. GTDB lineage: Bacteria > Pseudomonadota > Gammaproteobacteria > Steroidobacterales > JABDKV01 > JABDJB01. The sequence goes on from JAHEKH010000164.1 coordinate 1,476, forward strand.
CGACAATCTCCTTGAGATGAGCCCCGCGACGTTCGTCGCAGATCCAGCCCGTAATGCCGATCCACAAGCCCATCTCCAGGTACTCTCGCAGCGACTCGTGTTCGCCGGTGAAGCAATGCGCGACGGCGCGCGATAGCTGCGGCAGCGCTGGTTCGAGCACCTCGACGAAATCGTCGTGGGCGTCGCGCTGGTGCAGGAACACCGGCAGTCCGGTCGCGACGGCAATGTCCAGCTGGGCGCGAAACGCACTGAGCTGTGCTTCGCGCGGCGAAAAATTGCGAAAGTAATCCAGGCCGCATTCGCCGACGGCGACGACACCGGGCTCGCGTACCAGGGTGCGAATCTGGGCGTCGGTCTTGTCGTCGTAGTCCGAGGCGTGATGCGGATGCACGCCGGCGGTTGCGTAGAGCCGGCCCGGATGCGCGGCCGCCAATGCGGCGGCACCGGCATTGCTGTCGAAGCTGCTGCCCGTGACGACAATTCGGCGCACGCCTGCCGTGGCGGCGCGCTGCAATACCGCGTCACGGTCGTCGTCAAAACTGTCGTGGGCCAGGTTGGCGCCAATATCGGTCAGGGTCAGGGACATAGCGGGCCTCCGGCGGCCGATTAGGGCAGGGATGCCCGCCGATTGCAACCGTTTGCCCGGGAGCGGTATCTAAGGAATACAACGGTCCATGGGGAATACCGGAAATGACACACGTACTCAGGAAAAGCATTTTTACAGTCGGCCTGATCGGTCTGTTCGCGCTGGCCATTGCGGCGCCAGCTCACGCCGGGTCGGTCAACAAGAGCGTCAGAATCGGCGCCGGTGAGATGGCCGATGAAGCGTCCTCGGTTAACGGCAGCGTAACCGTCGGCGAGGCAGCAATGATCAACGGCGAAGTCAGCACGGTAAACGGCAGGATTCGGATCGACGATAATGCCCGGGTCGAGGACGTCTCGACCGTAAACGGCGCCGTGCGCATTGGCACTGGTGTCAGCTCCGAAAACATCAGCACAGTGAACGGCTCGATCCGTGTCGACAACAGCGCCACGATCGACGGCTATATCGAGGCAGTGAACGGTTCGATTGACGTCGAGAAAGGGACGACGATCGATCGCGACGTCAGCAACGTCAACGGCAAAATCGAACTGACGGGCAGCCAGGTCGGTGGCGACCTGTCGACCGTCAACGGCGACGTCATTCTTGCGGACGGCACGATCCTGCGCGGCGACCTGATCGTCGAAAAACCTGGCGGCTGGAACTGGGGCTGGAAGAAGCGCAAGCCGCCCACGGTGATCATTGGTCCCGGCTCGCAGGTACTCGGCAAGATCAAGCTGGAACGCGAGGTGGACCTGTACATCAGCGAGTCCGCCGAGGTGGGTGGCGTTGAGGGCGAGATGGCGCTGAGCGACGCGGTCCGCTTCAGCGGCGATCGTCCCTAGGCGTTCGCATTAGGCACCGAGCCACGTAGAATAGGTGCCGTGCAAAGCGCGGCCAAGCAACTTCACCTGTTCCCGGATCAAGACGAGCCCGGCAACTCGCCGGGCTTTTCTGTGCGCGTCAGTGGCCGTGCGCGGCGGCTGTCGATCAAGGTGTTTCCGCGCGGCCGGGTAGAGGTCGTTGTGCCGAAACGGACGCGTGCCGGTGAGGTGCAGGCATTTGTCGACGAGCATCGCGACTGGATCGACGATGCCCGGGCCGAGTTTGCGCGGCTGCACCCGCCCGAGCCGTTCGTGATGCCGGGTCGTGTCGACTTGCCGGCCGTGGGGCAGAGCTACCGGATACGCTATGAGCGGGCCATCGCGGGGAAAAGTGTCCGCTACCGGTGCCGTGAGAATACGGTCGTGCTGACCGGGCGCACCGACGACGACCGACTCTGTGTCACGGCCCTGAAGCGCTGGCTTGCAGCGCTGGCCCGCACGGAGTTCGAACCCAGGTTGCAGGCCCTGTCGCGAAGCACCGGCAATCCCTATGCACGCCTGCATGTGCGTGGCCAGCGTACCTGCTGGGGCAGCCACTCCTCGAGCGGCACGATCAGCATCAACTACTGCCTGCTGTTCCTGGCACCCGCACTCGTGCGCTACCTGATGATCCACGAGCTTTGCCATGGCCGGCACATGAACCACAGTCGCCGCTACTGGCGCTACGTCGAGACCTTCGAGCCCGACTACAGGCGCCTCGACAGGGCGCTCACCGATGCCTGGAGCAAGGTACCGGTCTGGCTAGGTTTTAATTAAAAAATAAGTACTTAGAGAATCTATTTAATCTGGAATATTACCCCTGGTCCAGGAGTTCCCGGAGGTTGATAACCGCGGCATTGGCGCGCGCGAGGTAGTTCGCCATAACGAGCGAGTGATTGGCGAATAAGCCGTAGCCACTGCCATTGAGGATGACCGGCGAGCGCATGGGTTGCAGGCTGGCCTCGAGCTCGCGAATGATCTGGCGCACGCTCGCGGTGGCATTCTTGTCCTCGAGCACCTGTGCGAAATCGAATTCTGCCGCGCGGAAAAAGTGCACCAGCGCCCAGGCGGTGCCGCGGGCCTCGAAAAAGACATCATCGACCTCGAACCACGACGTGCGCACGTCGACGGTATCGCGTTGTGCCGACGTGGCCTCGGCCGCCGGGTCACCGGCGAGGTCTTCGTTGATCCGGGTCGTGGCGACACTCGCACCGAGCCTCCGGGACAGGCTGCCCAGCCGCTTTTCGACCTGCGCCAGCCATTCGCGCAGGTTGTCGGCGCGGGCGAAGAACTGCGCGTCCGGCTCCTCGATGCCGGCGAGGCGGTCCCTGTAACTTGCAAAGCCTTCAATCGCATCGCGGTATTCCGCTTCGGTGCGCGGCAGGATCCAGGAATTGTTATCGAAGAACAGCTTGGGTTCGGCTACCGAGATATCCTCATCCTCGATCGACTGCGACTGGCTGCGGCTGTAGTCGTTGCGGATTACCC
>JAHEKH010000059.1 GCA_024638445.1 Gammaproteobacteria bacterium
TAACCCTGTTCATGGCCCGCCGGCGTTTGTAGCCACACAGACAGCTTGAATCGACCGGGAGCATCCCATGAAAAACAGTAAGTTAGCGAAAAACCTGGCGCTGGCCGCCACCGTGGCCGCCCTCACCGCCTGTGCCGGGACCGGCATGGATACGGCGGATCGGGCCAGCAGCAGGGCCGAAAAACGGGTGGCGGATGCCGATTACGAAGAGATCGTCGTGACCGGCAGCCGGGTCCGGAACGACAGCGCGATGGCGACATTGACGGTCGAACAGGCCGGGGCCTACCGGAACATGCAGGCCGTCGGTGTAATGAACAACGCGCCCTGTTGCCCGATGGCACCGACCGAGCCGGTCAATCGCGAGAACTACGCCAGCTACGAGACCAACCCGGTCAAGGTCGCCGCCACCGACCCGGTATCGACCTTCAGCATCGATGTCGACACCGGTGCCTATTCCAACATGCGCCGGTTCCTGGCCAACGGTCAGCTGCCACCGCAGGACGCGGTCCGGGTCGAGGAGCTGATCAACTACTTCTCTTACGACTACCCGGCGCCGGACACGCTGGACACACCGTTCAACGTGATTACCGAGGTCGCGCAAACACCGTGGAACGATGACACGCTCTTGCTGCACATCGGCCTGAAGGGCTACGAGATTCCGGATCACGAACGCCCCGCGGCCAACCTGGTATTCCTGGTCGACGTCTCCGGCTCGATGCGCAGCCCGGACAAGCTGCCGCTGCTGAAAGATGCGCTGCAGATGCTCACGCGCAACCTCGATGCACGCGACAGCGTCGCCATTGCGGGCTATGCCGGCGGCGCGGGCACGATCCTCGAGCCGACCAGCGGGGCGGACAAGCGCCGGATTCTCGACTCACTGGAACGGCTCGCCGCCGCCGGTCGCACCAATGGCGCCGCAGGGATTCACCTGGCCTACGAGATGGCGCAACGCAATTTTGTCCCCGGCGGAATCAACCGGGTCGTCATTGCCACCGACGGCGATTTCAATGTCGGGACCGTCAACTTCGAAGCGCTGGTCGACCTGGTCGAAGAGAAACGTGAGAACGGCGTGTCGCTGACCGCGCTGGGATTCGGCACCGGCAACTACAACGACCGGCTGCTCGAGCAGATTGCCGACGCCGGTAACGGCAACTATGCCTACATCGACAACAAGCGCGAGGCGCGCAAGGTGCTGGTCGAGGAAATGTCCTCGACGCTGCAGACTATCGCCAGGGACGTGAAGATCCAGATCGAGTTCAACCCCGCAGTCGTCGCGGAATACCGCCTGGTCGGTTACGAGAACCGCATGCTGCGCACCGAGGACTTCAATAACGACAAGATCGATGCCGGCGAGATTGGCGCCGGTCACACCGTAACGGCGCTCTACGAAGTCACGCTGAGCGACAGCCCGGCGAAACTCGTCGACCCGCTTCGCTATGGGGTCGAAGCGCGAGTATCGGATCACACCTCTTCCGAACTGGCCTACGTCAAGCTGCGCTATAAAGCCCCCGACGGCGACACCAGCAAGCTGATCGGCAGCGCCATTACCCGCGACGAAATGACCCGCATGCATCGTGACTTCCGTTTTGCGGCAGCAGTGGCAGCCTTCGGCCAGCGGCTCCGTGGCGGCGACTATCTCGGTGAGTTCGGCCTGGACGAGATTGCGGAGCTGGCGGCCGGGTCGCGCGGCGCCGACCGCAACGGCTACCGGGCCGAATTTGTCGGGCTGGTCGAACAGGCGATTGCGCTTACTGATGCACACGCCCGCCTCGATGACGATGGCCACGTTTATCACGTTGCCAATTGAACGCATGGGGTCGAACAACACTTTTCAGAACGAAAACTGCGGTTCGACCCCATATCCCAGTGCTATCCTGCCGCCCATGGCGGCGGAACAGAGCGACCAGGACCTGATGCTGCGATACCGTGACGGCGACGCCGCCGCTTTCGAGGAGCTCTACGCCCGGCACAAGGGACCGCTGTACCGCTACCTGATGCGGCAATGTGGCCACCCGGCCAACGCCGAGGAAATATTCCAGGAAGTCTGGATCCGGGTAATCCGCAGCCGCGAACGCTACAAGCCGCTGGCGAAATTTTCGACGCTGCTTTACCAGATCGCACGCAACTGTTTTATCGACCAGGTACGCCGCCAGGGCCGCAGCGCAATCGACGCGGCGGCAGCAGTGGAACCAGACACGCTGCTGGCCGGTGACGACCCGGAACGTGCCGCCAGCCTCGGCGAGTCCGGCCGGCGACTGACCGCGGCGATAGCCGCGCTACCGCATGACCAGCGCGAGGCATTCCTGCTCAAAGAGGAAGGCGGATTCGCACTGGCAGAGATTGCCGATATCACCGGCACGGGCCGTGAAACGGTCAAGAGCCGGCTGCGCTACGCGATGCGCAAACTGCGCGAAGCGCTGGAGGAAGAAAACCATGACTGACAAGCCCGGCAACAACGACGACTGGCGCGATGACACCGTTTCGCGCGCCTACGGCGAGCTGAAGAAGGCTGAACCGTCTGCGGACCTCGACCGGAAAATTCTGGCCGAAGCGCACCGCGCGGTGGCAACCGAAGACAAGACCGTGGTGCGGGTCCACCGCTGGCGAAAGTGGTCGGTGCCGGCGGCGCTGGCAGCAACGGTGGTGTTCGCCGTACCGCTGGTGGTTCGCGTGTTCGACAACGTCGACGCCCCCGGCCAGGTTCCCGCAATCGCGACGACCCAGACCGCTGAGACGCGCGATGAGCCCGTGCCCGCGGCACCCGCTGCCGGCAGGATCGACGCGAATGCACTGATGGATCCCGACACGCCGCCGGCAGGCAATGGATTTGCCGCCAGCCCCCCGCCAGCCGAAAAAACCGGGGAAAGCGAAGCGCTGCGATACCTGGCATCGGTGCCTGTGGCCGCCGCGCCGGTAGCTGGCGAAGGCGAGGACCGCGACGGTATTGCAACGTACAGCCGGCTGAACCGGCTCGCCGATGAGGGCCCGGCGCCGGTGGAAGAGACGATGGGTATCTCTGAGTTACGGCGATTCAAGCCGACGGCGGCAAGCCGGGAGGAGACGGCCACGACCGAGGCACCGGCTGACGCGCCGGTACCGGCAACGGCCGCGCAGCTGCCCGAAGCGCCGGACTCGTTGAAACGCGAAAGCCTGGCGATGGAACCCGGGTTCGAGGAAATCGTCGTTACCGGCAGCCGGGTTTCACCCGAAGCAGAGCTGATCGAGATTGCCCGGCTGCACCAGCGCGGCCGGGTACGGCAGGCGCGACGCCAGCTGGGCGAGTTCCTGGTCCTGCATCCCGGCTATGAACTGCCCGACTATTTTCCGCTGGATGCCGGCGACGCGATTTATCCGACCGACGCCAGCGGCCAGCGGATCGTGCCCGAGGCCGATGACTGGCTTCGGGGAATCGCGGCCATGGTCGAGCGGGGCGACAGCGACGGTGCACGGATGCAGCTGGCCGAATTTCTCGAGCGTTATCCTGACCACCCGCTGCCCGACGACTTCCCGCTGCGCCGGCAGGACGCCAGCATCGAACGATAACCAGTCCAAGCTGCTAATATCGATGGCCCAGCCAACCAGTCAGGGGAGTTTCGGCCATGAGAAAACCGGTCACCGTTGCAATCACCGGCGGCGCAGGCCAGATCGGTTACCAGCTTGCGTTTCGTATCGCCTCGGGCCAGATGCTCGGCCAGGACCAGCCCATTATTTTAAAGCTGCTGGAGATCCCGCCGGCACTGGGCGCCCTGCAGGGTGTCGCCATGGAGCTGGCTGACTGCGCGTTCGACACGCTGGTCGGCACCGTCGCGACGGACCAGGCCGACGAGGCTTTCGATGATGCAGACTTTGCCCTCCTGGTCGGTGCCAAGCCACGCGGACCGGGCATGGAGCGCAAGGACCTGCTGCTGGAAAACGCCACTATTTTCTCGGCCCAGGGCAAGGCGCTGAATAACCACGCGCGGCGCAGCTGCAAGGTCCTCGTGGTCGGCAACCCGGCCAACACCAACGCCCTGATTGCCCGGGCCAATGCACCGGACATGAACCCGGCCAATTTCACCGCCATGACCCGTCTCGATCACAACCGGGCGATCAGCCAGCTGGCCGAAAAAACCGATGTCCACGTGACTGCGATCAAGCGCATGACCATCTGGGGCAATCACTCGGCAACACAGTACCCGGACGTGAGCCATACCCTGATCAAGGGCAAGCCTGCCGCCGATCACATCAACAAGAGCTGGGTGCGCGAGGAGTTCATCCCCACCGTTCAGCAGCGCGGCGCGGCCATCATCAAGGCACGGGGCGCTTCATCGGCCGCTTCCGCGGCATCGGCGGCCATCGACCACATGCGTGACTGGGCCGACGGCACGCCCGTGGGTGACTGGGTCAGCATGGCCGTTCCGTCTGACGGCAGCTATGGTATTGAAGAGGGAGTAATTTATTCGTTTCCGGTGACCTGCGACGACGGTGATTACAGCATCGTCGAGGACCTCGAAATCGATGGCTTCAGCCGGGAACGAATGTCGGCGACCGATGCCGAACTGAGAGAGGAACGAAAGGGCGTCAAAGACCTGCTCTAACGGTTCAGCGACCGTTCAGCGGGCTGGCGTCACCCTCGAAAGTCACTGCCCGAAGAGGCCACAACCATGTTCAGAATTGCCGTCGTACTCCTTCTTGCCGCCAGCCTGGGCGGCTGCCTTGCCCAGCTCAGTGGCGACCATTACGGCCGCCATGAAGCCCGGGTTCCCCAGGAAGTCACCTACGGCAGCATCACCGCGCTGCGCCTGGTCACGATCGAGGGCACCAAGTCGCAGATCGGACCGATCATCGGTGCGATTATCGGCGGTATCGCCTTCGAAGAGGTGGGCGACGGCCGTGGCGGAAGACTGATGAAAGTGGTCGGTGCGACCCTGGGTGGAGTGGCCGGCGGTACGGTAGAGGAAGGCGTCACCCGGCGCCAGGGCGTCGAGATCTCGGTCCGCCTGACCGACGGCGACGAGCTGGCGGTCGTTCAGGAAGTCGACCCGGATGTCGACCTCCGGCTGGGCGACCCGGTCCGGGTCCTGTTCCTCGACGGCTATGCCCGGATCGTTCCAGAGACCGAATACGCCGCCATCGACTGAGCCAAAAACTCTTTCATAACAGCGTCGTGGGGCCGTCCGGTCCCGCGACTCTCTGAAAATCAATAAGTTACAGCACCCTGTTTTTGCAATGCACCAATCGTGGAGTATGATGGGGGTCCGCCGATGCCAGGGGAGATCGGCCCACAATGGACGGATCTCACCCGGGCTTGCGGCCCCGATCAAATTGCTGAACAGAGGATCCCGCCGTGTCGTTTCTCTTTTGGACCACGCTCTTCGTCGCCGGCGCCCTGACGCTGGCCTACCGTCGCACTGACCTGCGCACCTCGACGATATTCGCCGCTGCCGCCGTTTTCGCCTTCCTGGTGTTTGCCGGCGCCGGCTTTGCCTGGAACCTGCTGGCCCTGGTGTTGCTGGCCGGCATGGTGGCACTGAACTTCACCGATTTTCGCCGCGACAAGATCTCGCGGCCGATCTTCAAGATCTTTCGCAAGGTGCTGCCACGAATGTCGGAGACCGAGCGCGCGGCGCTCGAAGCCGGCGACGTCTGGTGGGATGGCGACCTGTTCGGTGGTAATCCGAAATGGCGCAAGCTGCTGTCGACGCCGGTACCGAAGCTCTCCGATGAGGAGCAGGCGTTCCTCGACGGCCCCGTGGAAGAGCTGTGCGGCATGGTCGACGAGTGGGAGGTCACTCACGAGCTCGCTGACCTGACCGACGAGGTCTGGCAGTTCCTGAAGGACCAGGGCTTTTTCGCGATGATCATTCCGAAGCGCTACGGCGGACTCGAGTTCTCGGCGCTGGCGCATTCGGAAGTGCTGGCCAAGATTGCCAGCGTGAGCGCAACCGTCGCGTCGACCGTCGCCGTGCCCAACTCGCTCGGCCCGGCCGAGCTGCTGCTGCATTACGGCACCGACGAGCAAAAAGACTATTACCTGCCCCGGCTCGCCAGCGGTGAAGAGATTCCCTGCTTCGGCCTGACCAGCCCGCGCGCCGGTTCCGATGCCACCTCCCTGACCGATTCCGGCGTGGTCGAGCGCGGCATGTTCAACGGCGAGGAAGTCCTCGGCATCCGTTTGAACTGGAAGAAGCGCTACATCACGCTGGCGCCGGTCGCGACCGTGCTGGGCCTGGCCTTCAAGCTCTACGACCCGGACAACCTGCTCGGTGACGACGACCGCGACGAGTATGGCATCACCTGTGCGCTCATCCCGACCCACCTGCCGGGCGTGGTTCACGGCCGCCGGCACTTCCCCCTCAACCTGCCCTTCCAGAACGGGCCGACCGAGGGTCACGACGTGTTCGTGCCGATCGACTACATCATTGGCGGTGCGGAAAACGCCGGCAAGGGCTGGACCATGTTGGTCGAGTCACTCACCGTCGGCCGCTGCATCTCGTTGCCGTCGAACACCAGCGGCGGCGCCCGCGCCGGGCTGGCCGCCACCGGCGCCTACGCGCGCATTCGCCAGCAGTTCAACATGCCGATCGGCCGCTTTGACGGCATCCAGGAGATCCTGGCGCGGATTGCCGGACGCACTTACATCACCGAAGCCGCCCGCGTCATGACCGCCGGCGCGGTGGACCAGGGTATTGCCCCGGGTGTGCCGTCGGCCATCGTCAAGCTGCATGTCACCGAGATGTCGCGCCGTTCAGGCATCGACATCGTTGATATCCACGGCGGCAAGGCAATCTGCCTGGGACCGAAGAACTATGCGGGACGCGGCTACCAGAGCTCGCCCATCGCGATCACGGTCGAGGGCGCCAACATCCTCACCCGCAACATGATCGTCTACGGCCAGGGAGCCGTGCGCTGTCATCCGTATGTGCTGAAAGAAATGCAGGCCGCCGCGGACCCGAACACCGAGCGCGGGCTGGAACAGTTCGACGACCTGTTGTTCCGCCACATCGGTCACTCCATCTCAAACGCGGCACGTTCGCTGGTGATAGGTCTGTCGCTGTCGAAACTCAGCAATACGCCTGTCGACGGGCCGACCAGGCGCTACTACCAACACATCAACCGCTTCAGCGCCGGCTTTGCGCTGTTGTCCGACGCGGCCATGCTGACCCTGGGTGGTGCACTCAAGCGCAAGGAAATGCTGTCGGCGCGTCTCGGCGATGTGCTGAGCTACATGTACCTGGCATCGGCCGTGCTGAAACGCTTCGAAGACCAGGGCCGCCCGGCCGCCGATCTGCCGGTCGTCCAGTGGGCCTGCCGCCACCTGCTCTACCAGGCGCAGGAACAGATGCACGGCGTGCTGCGTAACCTGCCCAACCGCTGGGTTGCTGGCGCTCTGCGAATGGTGATCTTCCCGCTGGGCCGGCGCTATGACGCGCCGCGTGACAAGCTGGAGAATCGCGTTGCCGAGCTGTTCATCCGCCCGAGCGCGACCCGCGGGCGCCTCATTGGCAACACCTACCTGACCGATGACGGACGCAACCAGCTGGCTAAGCTCGAAAACGCCATGCTTCAGGCAATCGAACTGGAGCCGGTGGAGAAGCGTCTGCGCCGCGCCATCAAGGATGGCGTGGTCGCCGAGAGCACCTTCGGCCAGCAGATCGAGGATGCGGTCGCTGCCGACGTGATTACCCGCGACGAGGCCGAACGCATGCTGGCGCTCGACGAGATCGTCATGGAAGTCACCTCGGTCGATGACTTCGATTCCACTGAGCTGGGCACGAAACACAAGCCGTTGCCCAACTTCAAGCCACGTATCAAGGTAGCCGCTGTCCGCGACGACGACGGCATGCAGCAGGCCACCGGCACGAACGCCGGACCGAGCGCCTGACGCAAGCCGTGACTCGCGGAACGAAAAAAGGGCCTTCGGGCCCTTTTTTCGTTCCCCCCGGAATAGACTAGGATGGGGTCATGTCCCGGCAGACCGAGCCTGTAGTCTACGAAGTTCGTCTCGTCGTCGATTCCGATATTGCCGGCGAGTACGACGCGTGGCTGGAGCAGCACATTGCCGCGATGCTGCGCTTTGACGGCTTCGTCGACGCCGATGTCCTCGAACCGGAGACGCAGTCCGGCGACAGCGTCGTTCGACTCGTGCGCTATTCGGTTGCCAGCCGGGAGCACCTGGACCGGTATTTTGACGAGCACGCCGAGCGCATGCGGGCCGAGGGCGTCGAACGCTTTGGCGAACGCTTCAGCGCCACGCGGGAAATTTACGCTGCCGGCAAGCGGCCACGGGGCAGCTGCCAGAACTGCAGCGCATCGCTGGCGGGCCAGTATTGTGCCGCCTGCGGGCAGCGTGACAAGCACCGGATAATCTCCCTGTGGGAGTTGTTTCGCGACCTGGTCGGCGATCTTTTTGAGATCGACTCGCGCTTGTGGCGCACGCTCCGGCCGCTGGTCTTCCGGCCGGGCCGGCTCACCGTCGAGTACCTGCGTGGGCGTCGGGTGCACTACACGCCACCGCTGAGGCTTTATCTCGTTACCAGCCTGGTGTTTTTCCTGATCGTCTCTTTCGACATGGGGTCGTTCAATAACACTTTCGTCATCGACTCCGACGAGCCGGTAGCCGCTGAAGACACGGGCGCGATCTCTGCCGAAACGCCGCCCGGTGACTCTGACGACGCGGATGCCCCCCCGATCGAGGAACCGGATGCTGTTGCCGAGACGAGCGAGGAAAAAAGCGATCCCTGCCTGACGCTGGAGATAAGCCATGAGTCCCTGCGGCCTACCGCGGAGGCGATCTGCTACAAGCTGATGGCCGAGGGCGGGGCTCGTGCGTTCGGGCGCCAGCTACTCGACAACGTGCCCGGCATGATGTTTTTCTTCCTGCCGGCCATCGCCCTGGCGATGAAGCTGCTTTACCCGCTATCGCGGCGTTACTATGTGGAACACCTGTTGTTTTTTGTCCACTACCACTCGTTTTTCTTTGTTCTGCTGACAACGACCCTGTTGATCAACCGCCTGCCCTCGCTGGTGCCCGGCCAGGGCATCGCGACCGGGCTGCTGAATGCAGCGGCAACGATCTACGTGCCGGTTTACCTGTACCGGGCGATGCGCCGCGTCTATGGCCAGGGGCGCATCGTGACTGCGCTAAAATTCGTTTTACTCAACATCGCCTACTTTTTCGGCCTGTTGCTCACTTTTTCCGCTACCGCACTAATCACTGCATTGACCGTATGAACACACCCCTGTATTCCCGCTATTCCCTTTTGCTGCCGCTGCTCGCGGCGTTGATCCTCCTCCCCGCGGCTGCGCAGCTGCCACGGACGTCGGCGCCGGCAGGGGCCGAGGTCTATTTTGTTGCGCCGGCCGACGGCGCGACGCTCACCAGCCCCGTCCAGGTGGTTTTCGGGCTGCGCGGCATGGGCGTGGCCCCGGCCGGCATCGAGCGAGACAAGACCGGGCATCATCACCTGATAGTCGATGCCCCGGCACCGCCGCTCGACCGGCCGATCCCGGCCGACAGCCATCACCGCCATTTCGGTGGCGGCCAGACCGAAACGACCCTGGAACTCAAGCCCGGAGTGCATACCCTGCAGCTGATTCTCGCCGATCACCTGCATATCCCGCACGACCCGCCGGTCTGCTCGGAACGCATCACGATTACGGTCGTGGAATGACCGCCGACCGGCTGATCGCGCACGTCGACATGGATGCGTTTTACGCTTCTGTAGAACAGCGCGATAACCCGGAGCTGCGAGGCCAGCCGGTGATCGTTGGGGGACTGGGCGATCGCGGCGTGGTGGCCGCCGCCAGCTACGAAGTCCGCCGTTTTGGCGTTCGCTCCGCCATGCCGGTGCGCGACGCGATGCGCCGCTGTCCGGAAGCCATTCGCGTGCGTCCGCGGATGGCAGTCTATCGTGGCGTATCGAAACAGATCTTCTATGTGTTTCGCGAATTCAGCCCGCTGGTCGAAGGGCTGTCGCTGGACGAGGCCTTTATCGACCTGACGAGACTCTCGAAAAAACGCAGCGCCAACGAGCTGGGGCTGCAGATCAAGCAGCGGATTCACGCCGAGACCTCGCTCACCGCTTCGGTCGGCATTGGACCCAACAAGCTGGTCGCCAAGATTGCCTCTGACCTCGAGAAGCCCGACGGGCTGTGTATCGTGTCGCGGCATCACGTCAGCGAGATCCTCGACCCGCTGCCGGTGCGAACCATCAGCGGCATCGGACCCCAGACCGGCAAGCGGCTGGCGAAGCTCGGCATACGAACGATCGAGGAACTGCGACAGGCCTCACCCGACCGGCTGCAGCCGGTTTTCGGCCGCTACTCCCACCGCATCCAGCAGCGCGCCAGGGGCATTGACGACCGCGAGGTTGTCGCTTACAGCGAACGCAAATCGATTTCCAGCGAGGAGACTTTCGACAAGGACATCGCCGACCGTGACGAGCTGGTACGCCAGCTGGCGGCACTGGCGGACGGCGTTGCGGCGACGCTGCGCAAAAAGAAGCTCGTTGCGGAAGTCGTCAACGTGAAGATCCGGACTCACGAGTTCGTGACCCGCAGCCGCCAGCGGCACCTGGCGCCGGCGGTCAACGACAGCGGCGTCATCGACCGGGTTGCCCGCGAGCTGCTCGAGCAGTGGCTGGCGGAGAATCCCGGCGCAAAGCTGCGGCTGCTCGGTGTCGGCGTGGCGGGTCTGCAGCCGGCCCGCCAGCTCGGCCTGTTCCAGGATACCCCGGAGACCACCGGGCTCGACCAGGCGCTCGACACCATTCGCGCCCGTTTCGGCGACGACAGCATACGCCGCGGCGGATAGCCCGGCAGGTGGTAGAATCCGGGGTCCAGCACGGAGCCTGAGTCCAGAGCCGGCCTATGTATACGCAGTATTTCGGGCTGCGGGAAAAACCGTTTGCCATCACGCCGGACCCGCAGTACCTCTATCTCAGCCATCGCCACGGCGAAGCCCTCGCGCACCTGCTCTATGGCGTCACCGAGAGCGGCGGCTTTATCCAGCTGACCGGCGAGGTCGGCACCGGCAAGACACTCCTGACCCGCAGCCTGCTGGAGCGGCTGCCCGAAGACATCGACCTGGCGGTAATCCTCAACCCGCGGCTGTCGGCACGGGAATTTCTCGAAGCGATTTTCGACGAACTGCATGTCGAAGGCCCCGGTGACGATGCCAGCATCAAGAAGCTGGTCGACCGGCTCAACGAGCACCTGCTGGAAACCCATGCGGCCGGGCGCCATACCGTGCTGCTGGTGGACGAGGCGCAAAACCTCGATGCCGACGTGCTCGAACAACTGCGTTTGCTCACCAACCTGGAAACGTCGAAGCAAAAGCTGCTGCAGATCATCCTGGTCGGGCAACCCGAGCTGCGCCAGACGCTGGCGCGCAACGACCTGCGCCAGCTCGCACAGCGGATTACCGGTCGTTACCACCTCACTAACCTGAGTAAAACCGAGACCGCCGCCTACATCCGTCATCGTCTCGAAGTCGCCGGTACGCAACGGCCGGTTTTCAGGTCCGGTGCATTGGCCGAAGCGCATCACGTCTCCGGTGGGGTGCCGCGCCTGATCAATGTCATCTGCGACCGGGCGCTGCTTGGCGCTTACACGAAGGAAAAGCCCGAAGTCACTCGCCAGATCGTTCGCGCAGCGGCGGCGGAAGTCAGCGGCAACCCCGTACCGGCCACAATCGGCTCACGCCTGCCGGACATGCCGGCAATACCCGCCACGGGAATTGCGGCGGGCATCGGACTGCTGGCGCTGGTACTCGGCGCCTTCTGGCTGGGTACGCGCAGTGGCGACGATGTGCCGGCAGCCGAAACCGTCGCGGCTTCCGCCCCGGTCGATCTCGGTGCCCTGACGGGCACGCTGTCGCTCGATGACGGCGGTGAACCGTTACCGGGACTGCAGCTGTCCCGCAGTCTGCGTGGCGCGGCGCCCATACGGACCGCCGGCGCGACTGCTGCCAATACGGGAGCTGCCGCCGCGAACCGCTGGTCTCTGAACGAGCTGCTGGCCGCCGCCGGAAATCTCACCGGCACCGACGCCGCCATGCGCTCACTGCTGCGCCTCTGGGACGTCAATCTCGATGCGCGGCGTGGCCCGCCCTGCGAACAGATACGCAGCCGCAACCTCAAGTGCGAGTTCCAGGTGGGTTCCTGGAAATTGCTGCAGCAGCTCGACCGTCCGGCAATCCTGTCGCTGGTCGCGCCCGGTGGCGACACCCACCAGGTCGTCGTCGAACGTCTCGAGGGCAACCGTGCACACGTGATGCTCGGCAGCACGCGCTATGTCGTTCCGATGCGCGAGGTGCACGAGCTGTGGTTCGGCGAGTACCTGCTGGTGTGGCGTCCCAACCCGCTGGCCGACAGCCTGATGGTGCCCGGGGTGCGCAGCGACGGCGTACGCTGGCTGCGGCAACAGCTCGAGCAGATCCAGGGCGGCCCCGTGAAGGCCTCGAGCTACTACGACCAGGACCTGGCAAACCGGGTGCGGCAATTCCAGCGCGACCTGCGGCTCGAGGTCGACGGCAAGGCGGGCGTGCACACACTGATCGCGTTGAATAACGTCATTGGCAACACCGGTGAACCCCGGCTGTCGGGACAGGACTGATGTCGTTTATTCTCGACGCCCTGCGCCGTGCCGAATCCCAGCGTGGCCACCAGCCGCAGCCGGTCACGGCCGACAACGCGCTGGACGGAATCGCAGAGCCCGAGGCCACGCCGCTGGTCAGTCCACGAACGGCGCTGGGCCTGCTTGGCGGCGTTGCGCTGATTGCCCTGGCGACGGTGGTCCTGCTGCGAGATCCGCAGCCGGCGGTCCCGCTGACTGATACCCGGAGCGTCGCGGTGCCACCGCCGGTTTATTCTGGGGTCGGTGCGGACACCCCGCTGGCCGAAGTCGCTGTTCCGGCGCAACGCGAAGTACGGCCGCTGGACGAAGTGGCGCGCCGCGCGTCCCGCCGGACGGGCAACACACCGGCGACGAATAGTGCTGCGCCAGCGGTCGCACCCGGCAATGTCACCTACTCGACCGAACCGCTCGACACCCGTGACACGCCGGCTCGCACGCTGACGAATGTACCCGCGACTGCTGCAACGCAACCGGCCGGCAGCGGATTTCCCAGCTACGAAGACATGGTGCTGTCCAACCGCGTACAGCTGCCGGAACTGCATCTCGATATCCACGTGTTTGCTGACCAGCCGGCGCGGCGCTTTGTGTTCGTCAACAACCGCAAGTACCGCGAAGGCGAGGCACTCGACGAAGGCGGCACCGTCGAGACGATTACTCCGCGCGGCGTTGTACTCAATGTTCGTGGTCATCGCTTCGAGCTGGCACCCGAGTAGCAAATAAACTCCGGCACATATGCGGTATGCTTTGGCCGGATGATCGAGCCCGTCGCCCGAACCAACACCGACGCTTCAATTGCCTACCTCGACGGACCGAGACTGGCGCGTGCCCTGCGCGCCGGCATCGCCCGGCTGCTGGCGGACCAGGAACGACTCAACAAGATCAACGTTTACCCGGTTCCCGACGGCGATACCGGCACCAACCTCGCGCTGACGGTTCAGGCCGTGCTGGCCGTTGTCAGCGGTGAGGTGCCGCAACATATCGGCCGGCTGCTGATCCGGGTCGCCGACGCGGCACTGGACGGCGCACGCGGTAACTCCGGCGCCATCCTGGCACAATGCCTGCAGGGCATGGCGGACCACGCCGAGAAGCTGCCGCGGCTCGAGGCCGCCGCATTCAGCGAAGCGATGCAGGCCGGAGCAACCTATGCCCGCGAGGCGATGAGCGAGCCGGTGGAAGGGACGATTCTCACGGTGCTGGATGCCTTTGCAGCCGCAATCAACGAGACGCATGACAGCGGTGCGACTGACCTGGCGGTGCTGTTCGACACCGCGCTCGAACGGTCCCGTGTTGCGCTCGCGAAAACCACCTCGCAGCTCGATGCCTTGCGCAAGGCGGGTGTCGTCGATGCGGGGGCTGCGGGGCTGGTGGACCTGCTGGAAGGCATCGCGGCCCTGATGCACGACGGCGCCGACGGCGACCCGGCGGCACTGACCGCCGCGCTGGAAGACCTGGCACCCGAGATGGCCGCCGGCGAGGCCATCGACCTGCGGTATCGCTATTGCACCGAGTGCCTGGTCACCGGCAGCGCCATCAGCCGGCGCAAGCTGCGCGAGGACGTCACCGAACTGGGCAACAGCCTGGTGCTGGCCGGCAGTCACGCCAAGATGCGGGTTCACATCCACACCAACGAACCCGAGCGGGTGTTCGAACGCGCCCGTCGCCACGGCACGGTCAGTGGCGAGAAAGCCGACGACATGTCGCGCCAGCAGGACCTGGCCCACGCCGAGCATCGCAGCGTGGTGATCACCACCGACACCGCCGGCGACGTGCCCGACGACGAACTCGAACGGCTGAACATTTACATGACGCCGGTGCGCGTGCACTTCGGCAGCAAGAGCTATCTCGACAAGGTGACAATTTCCGCCGAGGAGCTTTACCACCGGCTGCGCACCGAACCCGAGGCGGCCACCACCTCGCAGCCTGCACCCGGCGATTTCAGGCGCCAGTTCGAATACCTGAAGTCGCACTATCGCGACGTCGTGTCGATCCACGTGACCAGCCGCGCCAGCGGCACCTGGCAGGCGGCGAAAAACGTGGCCGACTCGCTCGAGGGTGGCGAACGAATTCATGTCGTCGATTCGCTGACCGCCTCGCTGGGCCAGGGGCTGCTGGTTATCGACGCCGCCGAAGCGGCACAGGCCGGCTACGACGGCGACGCGGTAGTCGCCCGGATCGGGAAGATGATGCCGCTGACGCAGACCTACTGTGTGCTGCGCGAACTCGAATACGGTGTGCGCGGCGGCCGGGTCAACAAGCGGGTCAAGACGATCGCCGACCTGCTGCGGCTGACCCCGGTGCTGGGCCTGCGCGACGGGCTGGTCAAACCGGCGGGCGTGATCTTCAGCCGCCGCGATGTCATTCCAAAGTTCGCGCGTTTTCTCCTGAAGCGCATCGACCCGGAGAAGACTTACCGGGTGGCCATCGGCCATGCCGACTGCGAGCCCGATGCGGTACTGCTGCGTGAACTGATCGAAGCGGCCGTGCCCAACCGTCACCAGCTCATCTTCACCCGCATCGGCACTGCGCTGGGCGTGCACGCCGGCCCCAGCGCCCTGGTCGTCTCATTCCAGGAATACGTCCCGCCATCAATCCCGGGACAATAATTCCGTGACAGTGACCTGATTCGCACCTCCCGCTACCGGAAATGCCGATGCCTGTGTTTGCAAATTAGGTCACTGTCACGGAATTCCCACGGAATTGCGGGATTGTTCGAGGAGGGTGATCAGTCGGTCTACGTTGGCGGCATCGACCGGGACGCCCTGGATGGAGCGGGACAGCGCGGTGCTCTGGGCGATTTCCAGGACGGTGTTGCCGTTTTCGAGCTTCATCACGTTGAGACGGGTCTTGGCACCGGCGATCTTGCCCAGCTCCAGCGTGCCGACTTCCCGCACCACCTGCGAACCGTACAACGCGCCGCGCACGCCGCCGTGCCGGATCACCCGGTATACGATCACGATCACGAAAACCACGGAAAGGAGAATGAGCATCTCGCTCAGGGAGGGCAGGTTCATCGCATCACCACGTGCATCACACTGCAGTCGAGTTTAACCCGCAGCCAGGCGCTGGATCAGCGGGCCACAGAAACCAGCCAGTCGGCCACGCTCCGGCGAGTGGCGCTCATGTCGTGGCCGGCGCGCTCGTCGACCAGCATCGATGAGCCGTGAACGCCGTTATCGACAACTGTGTAACGAATGCCGGCAGCCTCGAACAGGCGCTGCTGCTCGTCGGCGCCGGGTCTTGCCATCTCCGAGGCCGGCTTGAAGACGGCCGCGGGACCGCTGATGTCATCGATCCACTGGCGGCCCTCGCAGCCGGCCATGGGTTTACCCGAAGCGGGTGAGAAGGCGATAACGGCGTGCACGGTCCGTGAATTCTCCGCCGCCAGCCGGAACGCCAGCGCGCCCGAGTACGAACTGCCCCAGACAATGACCTCGTTCGCAATGCGATTGTCGATCACATAGTCGAGTGCCGCCTGAAAATCCGGATAAGCGTCGCAATACGTCAGACCCACCGGCGCGGTGTAGCCGGCGGCGGTGCGGTTGCTGCTGCCGTACAGGCTGCCGCCCACCCGCTGGTCCCAGGCGATGGCGCGATAGCCGGCCGCATTGAGCCAGCCGGAAATTTGCGCGTACTCTCCACGGCCGTTGGAGCCGCCCTGGTGAAACAACAACACCAGCGGCGCGTCCGGACCGAGGTCGCCGAAAAAACGCTCACCGTGGACGGTCACTCCGTCGGCCGATTCAGTGGTAATGGTCGGCGGTGGTTCAAATACCGGCTGCACCGCACAGGCGGCAAACAGCAGGATGGGGAGCGATAGTGCGGCCAGACGCATGTTGCGTACAGTCACAGGTAATCGCTCATTGATCAACGCTTGTTCCGGCCGGTTGGCGGACGTTAATGGCCATGACGACGCCGTCCTTCATACTGCCCGTAAATCACAAAGTGCATGATTTCAGCTTCGGTCGGGTCATGGGACATCAGGGCGCGCGCCGCCAGGTCCGGGTCCCTGAATTTGAACGGATCGACCAGGGGCGGTGTCATTGGCGGCAGCCGGCGCGGGTCGGCGATGGAATTTACCAGCCGCTCGACGAGGTACACGCTGTGCTGCTGTTGCTGTCCGGCGTAGCTCAGTCCCTTCGAAACGCCGCCATCAGGGTTGTCCTTGCCGCCCAGCGCTACCGTTTCCGGAAATCCTGAAACGTCCGGCGGAAAGGCCGGCGCCCAGATCGCGGTCGAGGCAACGCAGTCTTTCGATTCCGGCGCGCTGCAGGCCACGACACGATACAGCTGCCCGCCGGGAACCGGCTCGCTGCGGCGCGGGGTCTTCGAAGCTGCGGCTGCAACCCGGTGCCAGTCACTGGTCTCGAGACGCTCGAAACGTTCGACAAAAATATTCGATGGCAGCTTGGCTGGCGCGGTCCAGCTGATCCGGCACTCGCCGCCGGCCTCAGACATGTTGCAGCCATCCAGCGTGGCGTAAAAACCGCCCGTCTCCGCAGCTACAACGGCCGAAACGAGGCAAAGAAAGTAGAATGGTATCAGTCGCATAGCCCGGCACCTTTCTTGATTCTCCACTTACTCATTGGGACCTCATCGCGGCCAAGGTGTTCAATCGCCGACCGCCAGTTCGCGGCACTGCATCGAGACGGTCTTGCCGCGATTGTGCAGCACCTGCCGTCCGACTTCGATGAATCCCAGGCTGGCGTGAAACCGCTGCGATACTTCATTGAGCGGCTCAAACGTGTACTCGCACACGACGCGCTGCGCGTCGTTGCTGCGTGCGTGGCCGAAAAGGTGTTCGTAAAAGCGCCGGCCCAGGCCCTTGCCGGCATGGCCACTGTCGATCACGATGCGATCGACATAGACGAAGCGGTCATAGCGGCTTCGAAACCAGTCGAAGTTGACGTTGTCGTACGCTGCGCTTTCACGCATCGCGAGCAGAAAGCCCGTAATCCGGCCGCCTGATTCAATCACCCTGAAATAGTCAGCCAGCGCGGCGAGCTCTTCGAAGTCCGCGGTTTCCATCGGACTGGTCCACCGCTCTTCGGCACGATTGAGAGCGACGATGGCCGGATAATCGCCGGGCCGGGCATCGCGAATGGGTTCACTCTGTTTATTTTTCATTTTTCTCAGACGGAAAATCTGGCGAAGGCAGCTCCAGCGAGCAGGACTGCCGAGAGTAACTGGGCCGG
>JAHEKH010000060.1 GCA_024638445.1 Gammaproteobacteria bacterium
GCTTTCGTCCGAGACCTTCGCCGTCAGGGTGACAGTCTCGTACTCGGCCGGGATGGCGATGCGGCGCTCGGAGGCCGCGGACACCAGCTTCTTCACTTTAACCGTGCCGTACTCGGCCGGGATCGTGATTTCGCGGGTGGTGGCCGGCTTGACCAGCTTGGTGACTTCGACGGTCTTGTAGACCGGCTCGGTCGGGATCGAGCGGGTGGCGGCCGGCTTGACCAGGACACGTTTTTCGACCGTCTTGTACTCGGCCGGAATTTCAACCGTCCGCGTCGTGGCCGGCTTGACCAGAACCGTTTTCTGGATGCTCTTGTACGTGGCCGGAATCTCGACCAGGCACATCACTTCGCCAGTGTCTTCGGTACGGGTGCTCAGCACTTTGTAGTCGGTGTCGTCAAACCGCTGGACCTGGGCGGCTGCGCCACCAAAGCCAACGCCTGCGCCACTGCCCTGGCCGGTAGCACGCTTCCACTCGGTGCGGGCCGGGGAGTCGAGCACACGCTCGGTAACCGTCTTGTACTCAGCCGGAACTTCGACAATCTGCTGCGAAGCGGGCGTAACCATGACACGCTCGGTGACGGTCTTGTACTCGGCCGGAACTACCGCCAGCTTTTCGCCGGCTGGCTTGACCAGGACACGCTCGGTGACGGTTTCGTACTGGGCGGGGATGGTCTCGAGACGGGTCGAAGCTTCCTTCATGACCACGCGCTCTTCGGCCCACTCGTACTTGGCCGGGACGATTTCGATGCGCTCGGAAGCTTCACGCTTCAGCACGCGTTTCGTCGAGGTTTCGTACTGGGCCGGGATAATCACCCGTGCATAGCACTCACCCGGACGCGGGTTCGGCGGAAACAGGTCAGAACCTGCGCCACCGGCAGAGCCCATGCTGCTGCTGCCGCCGGCGCTGGAAGACATCTGTGCCTTCTCAAGGTCGGTCGACAGGCTTGCAACCTGGCGGTCTTTGTTGCGCAGCTCGGACTCGAGCATCGAGATCTTCTGCTGCTGTTCACTGATCTTATCGGCATTGGCCGAGCTGCTGGCTGCCGCGGTGGCGCTGGAGCTGCTGCCGGTGCCCTGACTGGCACAGCCGGCAAGCGTCAGCGCGAAAGCGGACACGAGCAGTACGCTGATTGCACGTACGTTCATCTAAAAATACCTCCGGGTATCCCCAAAAAAGGAAGGCTGTTTGTCAGCCTGTCTCCCTATGTGGATTCAGCTAAGAATCCTGTTCAGCCCGCTATTGACGCCTCAGTTTTTTGAGGCCGGATGAGCGGCACGGGGAGGATTATAGGGACTTGCAAGCGGAATACTACGATTCGCCAATAATCTTTTACATTAACGATTTTTAATATTTCAGCTGTCTGATGACAATAGGTTTTCTGCCTGCAGGTCAGCATGGTAAGAGGAGCGCACGAGCGGTCCACTGGCGACATGCGAGAAACCGAGCTCATAGCCGACGCGTTCGAGCTCGGCAAACTCTTCCGGAGTCCAGAATCGCAGCACCGGGTGATGGTGCCGGCTGGGCTGCAGGTATTGCCCGATGGTGATCATGTCGACGTCATGTCTCCTCAGGTCCCGCATCAGCTCGATGACTTCGTCCATCTCCTCGCCAAGTCCCAGCATTACGCCTGACTTGGTCGGGGAATCGGGGTGCCGTTCCCCGAAACGTGCCAGCAGTTCCAGCGAGTGGCCAAAATCCGACCCGGGTCGTACGGCCCGGTAGAGTCGTGGCACGGTCTCGACGTTGTGATTGAACACGTCGGGTGGTTCGCGCTCCAGCGCATCGAGCGCCTTGTCCATGCGGCCGCGAAAATCAGGTACCAGCACCTCGATACGGGTCTGCGGACAGGCGCTGCGGACGGCACCGATGCAATCGGCAAAATGTGCAGCACCGCCGTCGCGCAGGTCGTCGCGGTCTACCGAGGTGATGACGACATAACGAAGCTTCATCGCCGCAATTGTCCGGGCCAGGTTTGCCGGCTCATCCGCATCGAGCGGTGAGGGGCGACCGTGGGCAACGTCGCAGAAGGTGCAGCGGCGGGTGCAGATGTCGCCCATCACCATGAAGGTGGCGGTTCCCTTGCCGAAGCACTCGCCGATATTGGGGCACGAGGCTTCCTCGCACACCGTGTACAGGCGATTCTCCCGAAGTATCTTTTTCAGATCCGCTACGGCGGTTGTTGCCGGTGATTTGACCCGCAGCCACGGCGGCTTGCGGGGCGGCCGCTCGGTTGTCTCTATTTTTACCGGTATGCGCGCCATCTTCTCGGCTGCGGTCATCTTGCGGCCGGGCTCCAGTCTCTGGCGCGGAGGTGTATTGCTCATGAAGCGGCTTCCAGGGTGTCCGGGCTTCCATCGAAGCTGATTTCGGGGGGCGCATTGTAGCCCAGATTGGCCAGCAGGCGGCCAACGAGCCGGTCACGTACGGCCGTGACCTCGCCGGGCCCGCCGAGGGTGGCGACATCGGTGACGGCCAGCCCGCGGAATCCACAGGGGTTGATTCGGCCAAAGGGTTCCAGGTCCATAGCGACATTGAAAGCCAGGCCGTGATAACAGCAGTTGCGCCGGATACGCAGGCCGATGCTCGCGACCTTCGCGCCGTCGACGTAGACGCCGGGTGCGTCGGCCCGGGCGACCGCCTCGATATCACAATCTCCGAGGGTGCCGATGATGGCCTGTTCCAGCGCGCTGACCAGCGGGCGCACGCCGAGCCCGAGCCGGGCAAGATCGAGCAGGGGGTAGACGACCAGCTGGCCCGGACCGTGATAGGTCACCTGGCCGCCACGGTCGATGTCGAAAACCGGAATATCGCCTGGCGCGAGGAGGTGCTCGGCAGCGGCATTCATCCCCATCGTAAAAACCGGGTTGTGCTCGAGAAACCAGATTTCGTCGCGCGTGTTCTCGTCACGGGCCGCATTAAATGCCTGCATGGCGCGCCAGACCGGTTCGTAGTCCCGGCGGCCCAGTTCACGGAGGCGGGGAAGCGTTGCAGTCACAGGACAAACAGCACGAGTTCGCAGGCGCTCAGCTCCCGGTAAATGTCATCCAGCTGTTGCTGACTGGTGGCACGGATCGAAAAACTGAGCGCAATATAACGGCCATCGCGACTGGGCCGCTCCGAAGCCTCCGGCGTGCTCGCCGCATGGCGCTCGACGATCTCGCCGGCAGCCTGGCGAAACGCGTCCGTCTGGCGCCCCACGACCTTCAGCGGAAAGTCACAGGGAAACTCGAGCAGCGTATCGTTCATGCCGGTTGAGCGAGCGCGCGCTTGGCGTCCTGGTACAGCGCATGCACACGACCGAATACGGGGCCCGGCTGGCCGTTGGCAACCGGCGTGTCATCGAGGCGGGTGACGGGAAGGACTTCGCGCAGCGAACTGCAAAGCCAGACCTCGTCGGCGTTGGCGAGGTCAGTACGGCTGATCTCTCCCATAGCTGCGGATAAGCCGTCCTCACGCGCCAGCTCGACGATGAGGTCGCGGGTGGTGCCCGGCAGGATTTCCGGACCGTCGCGTGGTGTGACGATTGCGCCATTGGCGACGACGAATACACTGCTGGCCGATCCTTCGGTAACGAGGTCTCCGGCGTAAAGGATAGTTTCGGCCGCACCGGCCTCGACCGCTTCCTGCCGCAGGAGGACGTTTGCCAGTAGCGATATCGACTTGATGTCACAGCGCGCCCAGCGGCTGTCCTCGCGGGTGACCGCCGCGACGCCTTGCTCGATCAGCGCGGGTGCCAGGGCCGGCATCGGCGCGCACATCATGAATACCGTCGGCTCCACGCCAGCCGGGAAAGCGTGATCGCGATTGGCCGGCGCACCGCGGGTTACCTGGATGTAGACATAAATATCGCCGCCGCCGTTAGCTTCGATCAGGGCCTCGATCAGGCTTTGCCAGCCAGCCGCACCGCCCCCGGGGTCGTCGATCCGGATGGCTGCCAGCCCGGCCAGCAGCCGGTCGATGTGACGCTGCGGTCCGAGCGGCCGGCCGCCATAGACCGGCAGGATTTCATAAACGCCGTCGCCGTAGAGGAAACCCCGGTCGAGAACCGAAATCCGGGCTTCCGCCAGCTGGCAAAAGTCGCCGTCGAGCCAGACCGTCGGCAGCGGTGTGTTTATTCGAACCAAAGCCTGACCTCGTCGATTGCGCGGCGGAACAGGTTCCCGGAGTCGACGTTCTCGAGCGGAAATAGTCCGGATGATTTCAGCACCGTATCGCCAAGGCTGACGCGGACATTGCCAACCGCGTCTTCCGTCGTGACGGGTGCGACGATAATCGACTTCAGGTCCATCTCCGCTTTCAGCGAGTCATAGTGACCGCGGGGGATGGTCACGTAGATCTGGTCGCGTACGCCGAGCGGGACTTCGGCGCTGTCGCCCTTCCAGACCCGGGCCGAAGAGATTGGTTCGTTGGCGTCGTAAAGCGAGTGCGTCTCGTAAAATCGAAATCCGTAGTTCAGCAGGGCCTGCGCAGCGTCGGCGCGCGCACGCTTGCTGGGCGTGCCCATGACAACGGCGATGAGTCGCATGCCACTGCGCTCGGCCGATGCCGCGAGGCAGTAACCCGCTGAGTCGGTGTGACCGGTCTTGACGCCGTCGACGCTGCTGTCGCGCCACAGCAACGTGTTGCGGTTGTGCTGCGTGATGTCGTTGTAGGTAAATTCACGCTGCGAGTACCAGCGGTAATATTCGGGAAACTCGCGGATCATCGCGGCCACGAGTAGCGCGACGTCTCGCGGAGTCGAGTAGTGATCTTCCGCGGGCAGCCCGGTGACATTGCTGTAGCGGGTGTTCTCCAGTCCGAGCTGCTCGGAGTACTGATTCATCAGTTCAGCAAAGGTCTCTTCCGAGCCCGCAATGTGCTCGGCCAGGGCGATGCTTGCATCGTTGCCTGACTGAACGATCATGCCCTGCAGCAGGTCTTCGATTGAAACGCGCTTGCGTTCCTCGATAAACATCCGCGAACCCACAGCACGATATGCCTTGTTGCTCACGGTGACTTCTTCGTCGAGGGTGAGGTTGCCGTTCTTGAGGCCGCTGAACGCGATGTAGGCGGTCATGAGCTTGGTGATACTGGCGGGCTCGACGGGCACGTCCGGTTCTTTTGCGGCGATTTCGTGACCGCTGTGAAAATCGACGAGGTAGTAGGAGGTGCCTGGTACCGGCGGTGGCGCCGGAACCGGCACATCCAGCGCACCGACAGGTGCGGCAAGCAAAAACAGCAACAAGATGGTCAGTCGCATTTCAGATCCTGCAATGGAGGCGGCCGCGGGCCGCATTCATATTTACTCGGTGACGAGGTGGGAGTCGCGGATGCCGAGTTCATCGAGCCGGACCACCAGGGCATCGTACTCGTCGACTCCCCGAACCGGTCCGATGCGAACCCGGTAGACTGGTACGCCGTCGATATTGCCGTCCGCCAAGTGCACCTCGTCTATGCCGGCATTGTACAGGGTTGAGCGCAGCCGCTGGGCATTGGGCAACTCGCCAAACGCGCCGACCTGGACGAATACAGACCGGTCAGCCGCTGCGGTGGTGTCAACCGGTAGGACCGGCGCCGGGGCGGCAACGGCCATCGGTTCGGCTGACCCGGAGACGAAAACGGCAACTGTTTCGGCTGACTCGGGGGCGGTAACGGCCACCGGTTCGGCTGACTCGGGGGCGGCAACGGCCATCGGTTCGGCTGACCCGGGGGCGGCAACGGCAACTGGTTCGGCTGGCCCGGAGACGGCAACGGCAACCGGTTCGGCTGGCCCGGGGAGGGCGGCCGGCCCGATCGCCGAAACTTCGACCAGGGTCGTGCCATCGCTGACCATGTCCAGCTTCTGGGCCGCGGCATACGACAGATCGATCAGGCGGTTTTTCGCAAACGGGCCACGATCATTGACCCTGACGACTACGCTGGCGCCGTTGCGCAGGTTCGTGACCTGGACCCAGGTCGGCAGCGGCAGGGTCTTGTGCGCAGCGGTCATTGCGTACATGTCGTAGCGCTCGCCGTTGGCGGTGGATCTGCCGTGAAACTTCCCGCCATACCACGAGGCGACCCCACGCTCCCGGTAGCCGGTAGCATCGCTGATCGGGTAGTAGGTCTGACCAAAAACCTTGTAGGGATTGGTCTTGGCGGACCGGTCAATCGACGGATTCGGCTGCGGCGGTGGGCTGGTATCAGCTGGCGGCAGGCGTCCGCCCCCGACGCAGCCGGCGGCAACAGCCACCGCCGCCAGCCAGCAGGCGCGCTTCATCGCGCCGCAACCCGGCTGGCGATTTCAGCGCCAAGATCGTGCACCGCCATGGCGTACATGCGGCTGCGGTTGTAGCGGGTAATCACGTAGAAATTATTGTAGCCAACCCAGTAAACAGGGCCGTCAGTGTCTTCGAGCTCGAACAGCATCGCCGGCTGATCGTCACCACCCTCTGCCGTTACCGGGATCGCGGCCTGGCGAAGTTCGCCCAGGCTACGGTCCAGTTCGAGTTTTTCACCGATAAACGGTGTGGCCAGAGCGGATTCGATGACGACCATTTCGGTGATCGGTTCGTGCCGGCGCCAGCCGAACGTGTGCAGATAATTGGCGACGCTGCCGATGACGTCGCGCCAGTCGGACCACAGGTCGATGCTGCCGTCGCCGCTGCTATCGACCGCGTACCTGCGGTAGCTGCTGGAGATGAACTGGGCGGCGCCCATGGCGCCGGCATAGGAGCCTTCGACCGCTACGGGGTCCACGTCGTGCTCGCGGGCAAGCAGCAGGAACTGCTCGAGCTCGCTCCGAAAGAACGCGGCACGCGGCGGATAGGCAAACGCCAGGGTGCTGAGCGCATCGATGACGCGGTAGCTGCCGGCCCGCTGGCCGTAGTGGGTTTCGATCCCGAGGATTGCGACAATGATTTCCGCGGGAATGCCGCATTCCGTGGCGACCTGCTCCAGCGTGTCGCGGTGCTCCCGGTAGAAGGCCGCGCCGTCGTTGATGCGGCGGTCGTTGATGAACAGGGCGCGGTATTCGTGCCAGGGCCGGGTCTTTTCCGCCGGCCGGCTGATGGCATCGAGTATTGACTGTTGCAGCTTTGCCTCGCCCAGCGTTTCGACGACCCAGTCGCGGTCGAGCGCATGACGGCTCACGACTTCGTCGGCAAATTTGTTGATCTGTAGCGGGTCGAATGCGGTGGCAATTGCCGGGACGAGGAAGAAAGCCAGGCAGAGTAGAATTCTCACGTCGACAATAGTTTCCGGTTGGTCTGGATTGACATCAGGATACCGAAACCGGCCATCAGGGTCACCATCGAGGTGCCGCCGTAGCTGACCAGCGGCAGCGGCACACCTACGACCGGCAGCAGCCCGATGACCATTCCGGCGTTTACAAAAACGTAAACAAAAAACGTCAGGCTGATTGCACCGGCCAGCAGGCGTGAAAACGTATTCTGGGCTTGTGCTGCAATGAGCAGGCCACGCCCGATAATGAAAAGGTAGATTCCCAGCAGGACCAGGATGCCCAGCAGGCCGAACTCCTCGCCCAGCACGGCAAAGATGAAGTCGGTCGAGCGTTCCGGCAGGAATTCGAGCTGTGCCTGGGTGCCGTTATTCCAGCCTTTGCCGAATACGCCGCCCGAGCCGATCGCGATATTTGACTGGATGATGTGATAACCGGCCCCAAGCGGGTCGGTTTCCGGATTGAGGAATGTCAGCACCCGTTGTCGCTGGTAGTCCTTCATGAACATCCAGAGCACCGGCGCTGCGCCGATACCAATAACGGAGGTCACCGCGATCAGTCGGGCGCTCATGCCGGCCAGCAGGACCACGATGATTCCCGAGGCGGCGATCAGCAGGGCCGTGCCGAGGTCCGGCTGCATGCCGATCAGCACCGTCGGCACCATGACGAACATTGCCAGTACCAGCACCGACCGCAGGGTAGGGGGGAGCGGTCGGTGATGGAGATACCAGGCAGCCGCCAGCGGCAGCGCCAGCTTCATGATCTCGGAGGGCTGGAACCGTATGAGACCCAGGTCGAGCCAGCGCTGTGCGCCCTTGCCAATATCACCGGTGACCAGCACGCCCACGAGCAGCAGCAGCGCGCCGAGGTAGGCCCAGGGCGCAAACAGACGCAGGTAATGCGGTGGCACCTGGGCGACGAGAAAAAGCGCCAGCAGCGAAACGCCAAAACGAATCGATTGTTTCAATACGATTCCACTGTCCTGGCCTGAAGCGCTGTACAGGACAATCATGCCAAGCCCGGCAGTCAGCACCAGGGCGAGCAGTAACGGACCATCGAGGTGGGCCCGGCGCAGTCCGCGGCCGACCACGCCCAGCGGCCGCGTTTCCCGGAACGTTTCGCCGTCGGCAAATATCATGGCATCGTTCCCCGGGCCGTCACGACGCCTTCGCCTGGCCCGGCAAACCAGGCGTCGAGCATGGTGCGCGCGGCCGGGGCCGCCGCCGATGCACCGCTGCCGGCATTCTCGATGAGAATTGCCAGCGCGATCTCGGGCCGGTCGACGGGCGCGAATGCAACAAACAACGCGTGGTGCCGCAGGCGTTCATCGACCTCCTCGGCATCGTATTCGTCTTCCTGGCCGATGCTGAAGACCTGCGCGGTACCGGTCTTGCCGGCGATCCGGTAGTCGATTCCGCGGCCAATGGCGGTGGCGGTGCCGCGTTCCCCGTGCACGACGTCGGTCATCGAAGCGATTACGGCATCCCAGTAGGCCGGGTTGCTGACCGGAACCGGTTCGAGCGGGACCGGCGGGTTGTGGACGATGCTTCCGGTCAGCGGGTCACGGATTGCCTGGACCAGCCGCGGCCGGAAACGCTTGCCACGGGTCGCCAGCGCAGCAGTTGCGTGCGCCAGCTGCAGTGGAGTTGCGAGCATGAATCCCTGCCCGATCCCCGTGATAAGCGTTTCACCGGGAAACCAGACCTGTTCGCTGCGTTCGCTGAAGGCCGACCTTTTCCATTCACGGGACGGCATCAGGCCGGATTTTTCACCACTGATATCGACACCGGTCGGTTGCCCCAAACCAAACCAGCTCATGAACTCGTGCATCCGGTCGATGCCCAGCTCGAGCGCCAGCTCATAGAAATAGACGTCACAGGACTGTTCTACCGAGCTGGACAGGTTTATGGGTCCATGACCCTCCTTCTTCCAGTCACGATAACGGTGATCGTCGCCGGGCAGCATGAAATAGCCTGGGCACAACAACTCCTCTTGCGCGATGCGGGTGTTGTAGTGCAACGCTGCGAGCGCGAGGATCGGTTTTATCGTGGATCCTGGCGGATAGTTGCCTCGCAGCGCACGGTTGAACAGCGGCTTGTCTTTGTCGCCGGCGAGGGCGCCAAACTGGCTGTGGGTCAGACCAACGCCAAAGTCGTTAGGGTCGTAGGCGGGGGCGCTGACGAGGGCGAGCACGCCGCCGGTGTGTGGGTCAATCGCGACTGCAGCGCCGCGCGATCCGGCCAGCACACGTTCCGCGGCGTCCTGTAGCCCGGCATCGAGCGTGAGATAGACATCCTGTCCGGGTTGGGGCGCTACCCCTGTCACGGTCTGGAGCGATCGCCCCTGTGCATTGACGAGGACCTGCTGATGCCCGACGTTGCCGTGCAGCCGGTCTTCCAGGGCCAGCTCGATGCCGATCTTGCCGATATGCGTCGTCCCCGAATAGGCCTTGTCATCGATTCGCCGCAGGTCTTCCTGGCTGATTGCGCCAACGTAACCGACCGCGTGTACCGCCAGGGGGCCGGACGGGTAGTGACGGGCAAGGCGCGCGCGTATGTCGACACCCGGGAAATGCGGTCGTTGAACCGCGAACCGGGCAACCTCGGTTTCGGCCAGGCGGTAGCGCAGCGGAATCGAATCGAATCGCCGGCGCTTGCGAACCTGTTCGAGTACCAGCGGCAGGTCCTCCGCACGGACCAGGCCCAGCTCGTGCAGGGACTCGATCGTCGCGTCCGGATCCTCCACCTGCTCCGGCACCATTTCGAGCTGGTAGGCCGGCAGGTTCTCGGCCAGCAGGATGCCGTTGCGGTCGAATATCAGGCCGCGGGTAGGCGGCACGGCTTCGATACGAATCCGGTTGCCTTTCGACAGCTCGCGATAGTGATCGTGATGCACGATTTGCAGGAAGGAGAGGCGCAGCACCAGCAGCATCAGCAGCAGCACAATCACCACGCCAGCCGCCAGCAGGCGATTGGTAAAAACCTGCTGCTCGCGCCAATGGTCTTTTAGCTGTAGGCCACCGAGCCGCATTGTCAGACTGCCTGGCTGGCGTGCCGTTTACGCCGCCAGCTGTGAATTGTCGCTGAGACCAGCGGCCAGACCGCGGCGCTGCTGACTACGCTCAGCCATCGGCGCCAGCTGCTGGAGGGCTCACCGGTCACACCGTCCACCCAGAACAGGAAGAACTCGTAAACCGCAATCAGCATGAATACCGTGGCCATCTGCTGACCCACCGGAAAGACGCGAATACGCAGGTGAAACTGCAGCGCGATAAAGCCGGCAATGACCAGCGCCAGCGCATGCTGGCCCAGGAGTACGCCACGCAGCGTGTCGAGTATGAGTCCCGCAAGCCAGGCGCTGAACAGCCCGACGCTGCGCGGCTCGTGGAGAACCCAGTACACCACCACCAGTGCAATCCACGACGGCCGCCAGGGCTGCAGCACCGCCGGCAGCGGCACCAGTGTCAGCACCAGCGCGACCAGGAACGACAGCAGGACTGCAGGCCACAGACGGTCATTCATCGTCGGGCTCCCGCTGGGTCACGGGTTCGGATGCGGGTTGCTCGTTGGTGGACCACACCAGGAGTACCTCCCGATTCCGGCTCAGCGCAGCCGCCGGTCGCGCTTCTACGGTCGCGAAGGGGTTGGCGGGATCCCGTGTTACGCGGGTGACCACGCCGACCGGGTAGCCGGGCGGGAAGTTGCCGCCGAGGCCCGATGTAATCAAGAGGTCGCCCTCGACGATCTCGGCGTTGTTCGGCAGAAACGGCAGACTCAGTTTTTCGGCTTCTCCGGTACCAACCGCGATGGTGCGCAAGCCGTTCCGGTTGACCTCGACCGGAACCGCATGACTGGCGTCGCTGATCAGTACCGCTTCGGAGCTGACCGGGCTGGCGTGGGTGATCTGGCCGACGATGCCGTTGGCGTCGAGTAACGGCTGGCCACGGTAGGCTCCGTGCACCGAGCCCTTGTTAATGACGATCCGCTGCCGCAGTGGGTCGAGATCGACCGCCATGATCTCGCTGACCAGTACCCGGTCGGCCACCCGCGCCGAGGATTCCATGAGTGCGCGCAGCCGGCGGTTCTCCGCCTGCAGGGCGTCGAAGCGCTGCAGCCGGGCGGCCGTTTCGAGACTCTCCAGCCGGAGTCTTTCATTTTCGGCGAGGAGCCGGCGCCGCAGGGTCAGGCTTTCGCCAATCCATTCGGTCATCGCAAAGGGCAGATCGACCGCCAGCCGCACCGGGTGCAGCATGACGGATATCGAGCTGCGGATCGCGTCCATGTGCCCGGCACGAATATCGAGCGTCATGAATACTATCGAGAGGATCGCCAGCAGCACGCAGCGAACGGCAGGCGTCGGGCCGCGAAGGAAGAGGGGCTTGGATTCAGATTGTCGCAGGTCGATCACGGGAGGCGGTCACAGGCAGCGGCCGCCTCAGTTTACACGCAACAGCAAGACGGCGAGACCACCTAGTCGAGCGCAAACATAGCTGCGCCGTGCTCATCCATCAGCTCGAGCACCCGGCCGCCACCCCGCGCCACGCAGGTCAGCGGGTCGTCGGCGACCACCACCGGCAGGCCGGTTTCCTCCATCAGCAGCTTGTCGAGGTCGCGCAGCATGGCGCCGCCGCCGGTCAGGACGATGCCACGCTCGGCAACGTCGGCGCCGAGTTCGGGCGGTGTCTGTTCGAGCGCCCCCTTGACGGCCCCGACGATACCCTGCAGCGGTTCCTGCAGCGCCTCGAGGATTTCATTGCTGTTGAGCGTGAAACTGCGCGGAACGCCCTCCGACAGGTTGCGGCCCTTGACGGAAATTTCGCGCACCTCTTCGCCGGGGTAGGCCGAACCGATTTCGTGCTTGATTCGTTCGGCGGTTGCTTCGCCGATCAGGATTCCGTAGTTGCGGCGAACGTAGTTGGTAATTGCTTCGTCGAATCGATCGCCGCCGACTCGCACCGACGCTGCGTACACAATGCCGTTGAGAGAAATGACCGCAACTTCCGACGTGCCGCCGCCAATGTCGAGCACCATGGATCCGCGCGCCTCGTGTACGGGCATGCCGGCACCGATTGCCGCGGCCATCGGCTCCTGGATCAGGTAGACCTTGCGGGCGCCTGCGCTCTCAGCCGATTCGCGAATGGCACGGCGTTCTACCTCGGTCGCGCCATAGGGAACGCAAACCAGCACCCGCGGGCTGGGCCGGAAATAACGGCTGCCGTGCGCACGCTTGATAAAGTACTGGAGCATTTTTTCGGTCACTACGAAGTCGGCGATGACGCCGTCCTTGAGCGGCCGTATGGCGGTGATGTTGCCGGGGGTCCGGCCGAGCATGTTTTTGGCTTCGATGCCCACCGCCTGGATCGACTTTCCGCCGCGTCCGGCTTCTTCGCGTATCGCAACGACTGAGGGCTCGTTGAGCACGATGCCGCGGCCACGCACATAGATCAGCGTGTTCGCTGTGCCCAGGTCGATCGAAAGGTCGTTGGAAAAATAACCTTTTAGGTTTTTGAGCATGCCGGGAGAGGATCCGTGGGGTGACCGTAAAAAACGCCCTAATCTAGCAACGGGGGCGACAATGGGCAAGGCGCAATGTATGATAGCGCGCTTCAAAAAACCCGCTGAGGCGCAGGGGCAGCACCGGTGTCACTTACACGCGAAGAAGTCGAGAAAATAGCCTTGCTGGCGAGGCTGGAAATCAGCGATGAAGAGATGTCCGGGTTTGTCGAGAACCTCTCGAACATCATCGATTTCGTGGAACAGCTGGCCGCCGCGCCAGTCGACGGCGTCACCCCGATGGCCCACCCGCTGGATATGCACCAGCGGCTACGGGCAGACGACGTCTCGGAAGCTGACCAGCGCGACCTTTTCCAGCAGAACGCCCCGGCGGTAGAGGCCGGTCTTTACCTGGTTCCGCGGGTCATCGAGTGACCCGGGCGACACATTAAATAAATGGACATTCACGCCAGCACCCTGTCAGAGCTTTCAGCCGGCCTTGCCGCCGGCGAATACAGCAGCGAGGAACTCACCCGGCACTATCTCGGGCGAATCGAGCAGCATGCCGACCTCAATGCTTTTATCACGGTCCTGCCGGAGCAGGCGCTGGAATCCGCGCGGGCCGCGGACCAGCGGCGCCGGGAGGGCGAGGCCGGGCCGCTGACCGGCATCCCCCTGGCGCACAAGGATATCTTCTGCACCCGGGGAATCCTGACGACCTGCGGGTCGAAGATATTGTCCAATTTCAAATCGCCGTACGACGCGACCGTCGTTCAGCGTCTCGATGCCGCCGGCATGGTTTTGCTCGGTAAAACGAACATGGACGAATTCGCCATGGGTTCGTCCAACGAAACCTCCTGGTATGGGCCGTGCCAGAACCCGTGGGACGAATCGCGCGTGCCGGGCGGGTCATCGGGCGGATCGGCCGCGGCGGTCGCGGCACGCCTGGCGCCTGTTGCGACCGGCACGGATACGGGCGGTTCGATTCGTCAGCCGGCGGCGCTGACCGGTATCACGGGTCTCAAACCGACCTATGGCCGGGTTTCCCGTTTCGGCATGATCGCTTTCGCCTCCAGCCTCGACCAGGGCGGCATCCTCGCGCTGTCGGCCGAGGACGCCGCGCACGTGCTTGGCGCGATGGCGGGTTTCGACGCCAACGATTCGACCAGCGTCGATCGCCCGGTGCCCGATTATGCCGGCGATATCGCCGCGGCCGACCTGGGCGGCCTGCGCATCGGCGTACCGGGTGAGTTCTTCGAGGAGGGTCTCGATCCGGACGTCGCGACAGCCGTGCGCGACGCGCTTGGCGTGCTGGAGGGGCTGGGCGCCACGCTGGTGGACGTGGAATTGCCGCATCTCGGGCTTTCCGTGCCGACTTACTATGTCGTCGCACCGGCGGAGGCTTCGTCCAACCTGTCCCGGTTTGACGGTGTACGCTATGGCTACCGGGCGGAAGGGGTGAGCGACCTGCTCGACCTGTACCGGCGCAGCCGTGGCGAGGGATTTGGCGCCGAGGTCAAGCGCCGCATCATGACGGGAACCTACGCGCTGTCGGCCGGGTATTACGATGCCTACTATCTGCAGGCGCAGAAGGTTCGACAGCTGATCACAGACGACTTCCGCAAGGCATTCACCAAGGTCGATGTCGTCATGGGGCCGACAACGCCGACACCGGCATTCGGTATCGGCGACAAGACGGATGACCCGATCACGATGTATCTCAACGATATCTACACGATTGCCGCAAACCTCGCCGGGCTGCCGGCGATGTCCGTGCCGTGCGGGCTGGTCGAAGGCTTGCCCGTCGGGCTGCAGATGGTCGGCGGGCACTTCGAGGAGTCGCAGCTGCTGGGCATAGCGCATCGTTACCAGGGTGCAACAGACTGGCACCGGCGTATGCCGGAGGGTTACTGAGGCTATGGATTGGGAAGTTGTCATCGGGCTGGAGGTGCATGCCCAGCTGCGAACCCGCAGCAAGATATTTTCCGGTGCTTCGACAGCCTTTGGCGCGGCACCGAATACCCAGGCCTGCGCGATCGACCTGGGTTTTCCCGGTGTTTTGCCGGTATTGAACAAGGATGTCGTTCGGATGGCCGTGCGTTTCGGACTGGCAATCGATGCGAAAATTTCACCGCGCTCGATTTTTGCCCGGAAAAATTACTTCTATCCGGATCTACCCAAGGGTTACCAGATCAGCCAGTACGAGTTGCCGGTGGTGGAGGGCGGTCACCTTGATATCACGCTCGAAGACGGCTCCACCAAGAGGATCGGGATCACGCGCGCGCACCTGGAGGAAGATGCCGGCAAGTCGCTGCACGAAGACTTTCACGGCATGACCGGTGTCGACCTGAACCGTGCCGGCACGCCGCTGCTGGAAATCGTGTCTGAGCCCGAGCTGCGTTCGGCCGGGGAGGCTGTGGCCTACCTGAAGAAGATGCGCACGCTGGTCCAGTACCTGGAAATCTGCGACGGCAACATGCAGGAGGGATCGCTGCGTTGCGATGCGAACGTCTCGATCCGTCCGCGCGGTGAACAGACCCTGGGGACGCGCGCCGAACTCAAGAACCTCAATTCGTTCCGGTTTATCGAAAAAGCAATCCACCACGAGATCGAGCGGCAGATCGATGTCATAGAGGGAGGCGGCAAGGTAGTCCAGGAAACCCGTCTGTACGACTCGGATCGGGATGAGACACGATCGATGCGCTCCAAGGAAGAGGCCAACGACTACCGCTACTTTCCGGACCCCGATCTATTGCCGCTGGTCATCGAGCCGGCCTTTGTGGAGGCCGAGAAAGCGGCACTACCGGAATTGCCCGGTGCGAAGCAGCAGCGTTTCGTAGACTCCTTCGGACTGTCGACCTATGACGCCGAGGTGTTGACAGCCACGCGGGAAATGGCGGATTACTTCGAGGCTGTCGTGGATGGGCTCGGGGGTGAGCCCAAGCTTGCCGCCAACTGGGTCATGGGCGACCTTTCCGGAGCGCTGAACAGGGACGGGCTGGACGTAGCCCGGAGTCGCATCGATGCCGCGATGCTGGCAGGGCTGCTGCGCAGAATCGTCGATAAGACCATTTCGGGCAAAATTGCGAAGCAGGTTTTCGAGGCCATGTGGGCCGGCGAGGGCGACGCCGACACGGTGATTGAATCCCGCGGGTTGCGGCAAATCACCGATACCGGAGCGATCGAGACCATTATCGACGAAGTGATGGCAGCTAATCCTGCGCAGCTCGAACAGTACCGGTCCGGCAAGGACAAACTGTTTGGTTTCTTTGTCGGCCAGGTCATGAAAGCAACCCAGGGCAAAGCCAATCCGCAGCAGGTCAACGAACTGCTCAGGAAAAAACTCTCCTCCTGAGCAATGCGAGCACGCGACACTCTTCAGCGATTCAGTTTCGAGGCGTTTGCCGTTCGTGGCCAGATCGTACACCTGGATGATTCGTGGCAGGAGGTCCTGCGCCGGCACAGGTATCCCGATGCAGTGTCCGCCGAGCTCGGCCGGGTGCTTGCCGCATCGGCGCTGCTGACATCGACACTCAAGTTTGACGGCAAGATGACGCTGCAGCTGCAGGGTGCCGGTCCGCTGGGCCTGCTGGTTGCACAGTGCACCAGCCAGCTCGAGTTGCGCGGCCTCGCGCGCTGGAAAGACCCGCTGCCGGAAACAGACTTTGCGGGCCTGGTCGGCGACGGAAGACTGGTGATCACGATCCAGTCGGATAAACGGCGTCAGCCGTACCAGGGTGTGGTTCCGGTATCGGGTGGCTCGATCGATGAATGCCTGACCCGCTATTTTGAAACATCGGAACAGGTGCCCACTCAAATCTGGCTCGATGCGAACCGGGAAACAGCCGCTGGCCTGCTGTTGCAGCGCATGCCCGGCGCGGTGTCGTCCGACGACGACTGGAACCGGGTGCGACTGATGGCGGAGACGTTGACCGGCACGGAGCTGAGGGAGCTTGCGCACCGCGAGCTGTTGCGGCGCCTGTACTCTGAAGATGACCTTCGGCTCTTTGACAGCCGCGCGGTGCGGTTCAGCTGTTCGTGCAGCTCGTCGCGTATCGAAACGGTCCTGCGCTCGCTGGGAGAGGCGGAACTGGAATCAATCTTGAAGGAGCGGGGCAGTGTCGAGGTCGATTGTGAGTTTTGCAACCGGCAACGCCGTTTTGACCGGGTGGATGTGGCGCGTCTCCTGCAGGGCGGGGAGCCGGACCCATCGGGATCGGTACATTAGTTTCGCGATTGTGCCGGTGCTGGCCTATCTTTAGGCGGTAATGTCCGGGGTAATGGGGTTTTTGAAGCGATTCTGGATGGACGGGGTCTTTATCGGGGTTCCGTTGATGGGGGCGTTTGCCTGTTGGCACTACGAATTGCCGATCTGGATGATGGTGGTTTGTCTGCTGGCGGTGGGGTTTGCGCTGGTGTCGTTGCTGGGGGACCTTGGGCTTTTCGGCGGCGACTCCCAATAAGCGTTGCAGCACGTTTCGTGTGGGAGTGGCTTCGGGCTGCGATGCCTGGGGTGTTGTGCCGGGATTGCGCGAGAGATCTGCCGGCATTCATTTTTGGTTCCGAGGGAACATAGTCACCAAAAACGAACACCGGCAGCTCTCTCGCTGAGGTTGTCGCCAGCCCGGGGAGATTCCTCGTTGGAGCGGCTTCCAGGCCGCGGTGCCTGGGGTGTTGTTGCGGGATTGCGCGAGAGAGCTGCCGGCACTTCCCTTTGGTGCCGAGGATCTGACGTCACCAAAAGAAAGCACCGGCAGCCCTCTCGCTGGGGCTGTCGCAAGCCTGGGGAGATTCCTCGTTGGAGCGGCTTCCAGGTCGCGATGGCTGGGGTGTTGTTCCAAGATTGGGCGAGAGAGCTGCCGGCACTTCCCTTTGGTGCCGAGGATCTGACGTCACCAAAGGAAAGCACCGGCAGCTCTCTCGCTGAGGTTGTCGCCAGCCCGGGGAGATTCTGTGCAGGAGCGGCTTCCAGGCCG
>JAHEKH010000061.1 GCA_024638445.1 Gammaproteobacteria bacterium
TCGGCGAAAAAGTGAAGTTCCGGCGCTACGGCATCAAGAGACCGTTTCTCTCCCGTTTCGGTGTCCGCATCATGGATGACGCGCTGAACACCATCGAAGAGCGCAGCGCATTTGCGCAGTACGGGCTGGCCGTGGCCATGCTGCGGCTGACCTTTCCTTATTTATTGTTCATCTCGCTGACCGCCCTGGCTGCGGGCGTGCTGAACACGCTGGGTCGTTTCGCCGTCCCGGCGTTTACTCCGGTGCTGCTCAACCTGTGCCTGATCGCCGGCGCCGTGGCGCTGGCCCCACAGCTCGAGCGGCCGGTGATGGCGCTGGCGTTTGCGGTGTTCGTGGCCGGCATCGTTCAGCTGGGCTTCCAGGTGCCGTTCATGGCGCGTGCGGGGGTGCTGGCGATGCCACGCTGGGGCTGGAACCACGAAGGCGTAAAACGGATCTTCGTGCTCATGCTGCCGGCAATCTTCGGCTCATCGGTGGCCCAGCTCAACCTCATGATCGACCGGCACATCGCATCGTGGCTGCAGACGGGCAGCATCAGCTGGCTGTATTACTCCGACCGGTTGATGGAGTTCCCGCTCGGCGTTTTTGGTATTGCGTTGGCGACCGTGATCCTGCCGGGCCTGTCGGCGCGATTTGCGCGCCAGGAAATGACCGCGTTTTCCGGCACCATCGACTGGGCGTTGCGGGTCATGCTGCTGGTGATGCTGCCGGCAGCCGTCGCGTTGTTCATGCTGGCCGGTCCGGTGCTGAGCACGCTGTTCCAGTACGGTGATTTCGGCGCACGCGACACGCGCATGGCGGGCTACAGTCTCATGGCCTATGCAATCGGACTGCTCGGTTTTGCGCTGGTGAAGGTCCTGGCGCCGGCCTATTTTTCCCGCCAGGACACCCGCACACCCGTTCGCATCGGCGTTATCGCGATGATGGCAAACGTGCTCCTGAACCTATCGCTGGTCGTGCCGATGGTGATGATGGGGTTTGTGGCCCCCCATGCCGGGCTGGCGCTGGCCACCGGGCTGGCGGCGCTGCTTAACGCCGGGCTGCTTTACCGCGGCTTGCGCCAGCGGGAGGTCTACCGCCCCGGCGACGGCTGGCAGCCTTTGCTGCTGCGATACCTGGTGGCCAATATTGCGATGGCCTTTGTGTTGTATTACCTCGCCGGCACGCTCGACTGGTGGATCAGCGCAGCGGCGATGGAGCGGGTCATGCGGCTCACGCTTTGTGTGCTGGCCGGTGGCGCGGTTTACCTCGCTGCCCTTTTCGCGATCGGCTTTCGTCCCGTGCAGTTACGTCGTTCGGTCGTGGTGTCCTGATGGAATTCATCCGCGGAATTGCCAATCTTCGTCCACGACACCACGGCTGTGTATTGACCATCGGCAACTACGACGGTGTGCATCGCGGTCACCGGGCGGTGATAACCGAGCTGGTCGAACACAGTCGTGCCCTGAGCTGTCCCGCCACGGTGATGATTTTCGAGCCCACGCCGCTGGAGTTTTTTCTCGGACCCGGTGCGCCGGCAAGGTTGACGACGCTGCGCGAAAAGCTTGCGCTGCTGGAAGCCAGCGGTGTGGACCGGGTGCTCAGTGTCCATTTCAACCGTCGGCTGGCATCGATGAGCCCGACGGATTTCGTCGACGGGCTTCTGGTCGACGGGCTGGGCGCCCGCCAGGTCACCGTCGGCGAAGACTTCCGTTTCGGCCACCAGCGGAAAGGGGATTTTCAGCTGCTCAGCCGGCTCGGCGAACAGCGCGGTTTCGGAGTGGCTGCCACGCCCGAGTTTCGTGTCGGCGGGGAGCGGGTCAGCAGTTCCGCGGTGCGCGCGGCACTGGCCGAATCTGACCTGGCCCGGGCCAGGGAGCTGCTCGGTCGGGACTACAGCATGGCCGGCCGGGTCAGGCATGGCCGCCAGCTCGGCCGGGAGCTGGGCTTTCCGACGGCCAATATTCCACCGAACCGGCCGGTGCTGCCGCTACACGGCGTGTTCGCCGTGCGCGTCGCCGGCGCCGGTGACGACCTGCTGCCCGGTGTTGCGAGCCTGGGGAGCCGGCCGACGGTGGATGGCCAGGAGGTGCTGCTGGAGGTGCACCTGTTCGATGTCGAAACCGATCTCTATGGCCGCTACCTGGAGGTATTTTTCATCGAGCGGCTCCGGGAGGAGCAACACTTCCCCGATCTCGAGTCGATGGTGCGCCAGATGCATCGGGATGCCGCCCGCGCCCGGGACATACTCGCCGGTCGGGCGGGGGGTTCGTAGCGGCTGTGGCGTGGTAATCTTGCTCGCTCGTTTTTCAGGCTTATTCGTGTGTCAGACAAGACAAAGAAAGACTACAAGCAGACGCTGAACCTGCCGCAGACCGCGTTTCCGATGCGGGCCAACCTGCCGGGCCGTGAGCCGGGCTGGCTGGAGACCTGGGAGCGCGAGGGTCTCTATCAGAAGATCCGCGCGGCGTCGCAGGGCCGGCCGAAGTTCCTGCTGGCCGACGGGCCGCCGTATGCCAACGGCAAGATCCATATGGGTCATGCCGTCAACAAGGTGCTGAAAGACATCATCGTCAAGTTTCATACGCTCGACGGTCGCGATGCGCCCTACATCCCCGGCTGGGATTGTCATGGTCTGCCGATCGAGCACCAGGTCGAAAAGAAAAAAGGCCGTTTCGAAGACAAACTAAAGTTCCGCCAGGCCTGCCGCGATTATGCGATGAAACAGGTCGAACAGCAGCGCGTCGATTTCAAGCGGCTCGGCGTGCTCGGCGACTGGGAGCGCCCGTACCTGACAATGCTGCCGCGTTACGAGGCGGAGCAGCTGCGTGCGCTCGCCACCATCATCGCCAACGGGCACGTGTACAAGGGCTATAAACCGGTGCACTGGTGTCTCGATTGCCGCTCCGCGCTGGCCGAAGCCGAGGTGGAATACCAGGACAAGCGCTCGCCGAGTATCGACGTGCGTTTCGCGGTCGTCGACGAGGCCGCTTTTGCCGCCGCCTGGGGCGAACCGGCGGGCGAGGGCGCCCTGTCCGTGCCGATCTGGACGACGACCCCTTGGACCCTGCCGGGCAACCAGGCCGTCGCGCTGCATCCAGACCTGGAATACTCGCTGGTCAGCTGCGACGTCGGCAATGGCGCCGAACGGATGGTGATTGCCGCCGACCTGGTCGACCGCGTGATGTCCCGTTTTGGTGCGAGCGATTACCGGGTGCTCGGTAACCGGGCAGGCAGCGTGCTAAACGGGCTGTTGCTGCAGCACCCGTTTTACGACCGCCAGGTTCCGCTGATCCTGGGAGACCATGTCACGCTGGATGCCGGTACCGGGGCGGTGCACACGGCGCCGGGCCATGGCCAGGAAGACTTTGCCGCAGGACTGGCCAACGACCTGCCGCTGGATAACCCGGTCGGGGCCAACGGCTGCTTTCTGCCCGGCATCGAGCTCGTGGCCGGTCTCCATGTTTACAAGGGCAACGACCGGATTATCGAGATACTCGAAGAGCACAAGGCGCTGCTGAAACTGGAGCCCATCGAGCACAGCTACCCGCACTGCTGGCGGCACAAGACACCGCTGATTTTCCGTGCCACACCGCAATGGTTTGTCAGCATGGACGAAAAAGGGTTACGTCGGACCGCGCTGGATGAAATCAGGCAGGTGGCGTGGACCCCTGACTGGGCCCAGCAGCGCATCGAGGCGATGGTCGAAGGGCGGCCGGACTGGTGTATTTCCCGCCAACGCGCCTGGGGCGTGCCGATCGCCGTTTTCGTACACCGCGAAACCAACGAGCTGCACCCGCGTACCGTGGAGATCCTCGAGATACTGGCGGGACGCATTGGTGAGGAGGGGCCCGATACGTTTGCCGTGTGGCAGGCGGCGGATGCGCAGGAACTGCTGGGTGACGACGCCGAAGACTACGAGAAAGTCACAGACACGATGGACGTGTGGTTCGACTCAGGCTGCATGCATCATGCGGCCAGCGCGATATTCGACGAGCTCGAATCGCCGGCGGACCTCTACCTGGAAGGTTCTGACCAGCATCGCGGCTGGTTCCAGAGCTCATTGCTGACCTCCGTGGCGATGAATGGCCATGCCCCGTATCGCGGGGTTCTGACCCACGGTTTTGCGGTCGACGAGAAGGGCCGGAAGATGTCGAAGTCGGTCGGCAACATTGTCGAGCCGCAGAAAATCGCCAACTCACTGGGTGCCGATGTGCTGCGCCTGTGGGTGGCCGCGGCCGACTATCACGGCGAGATGACGGTCTCCGACGAAATTCTCAAGCGGACGGCCGATTCCTACCGGCGAATGCGAAATACGGCGCGTTTCCTGCTTGGCAACCTGCACGGTTACGACCCGTCTGAGAACAAGGTCGCCCCCGGCGACATGCTGGCGCTGGACCGTTGGGCGCTTGCACGCACCGCAGCGCTGCAGGCCGAGGTGCTGGAGGCATATCGTAGCTACCAGTTTCACCTGATTTACCAGAAGATTCACAACTTCTGCGTGGTGGATATGGGTGGTTTCTATCTCGATATCATCAAGGACCGGCTCTACACGATGCCCGCTGACAGCGTTGGCCGGCGCTCGGCGCAGACCGCCATGTATCACATTGCGGAATCGATGGTTCGCTGGCTGGCGCCGATACTGAGTTTTACCGCTGAGGAAATCTGGCAGGCGCTGCCGGCGCCCGCGGACGGTGCGCGCGAGGAGTCGGTGCTACTGTCTCTGTGGCAGGATCAGCCCGAAGTCGACCCCGGTGACACCGACTGGAGCGAATTGATCGGCGTACGCGACGCGGTCAACCGTGAGCTGGAGCGGGCCCGCGAGAAAGGCGATATCGGTTCGTCGCTGGCGGCCGAGGTCGACCTGTACTGCGACGGCAACCTGCAAGAGGCGCTTGCCGCGTTGGGCGACGAACTGCGGTTCCTGCTCATCACGTCCTACGCCCGTCTGCATCCGGCAGCCGGCAAACCCGGCGACGCTGTGGCCGCGGACGAGGGTCCGGAAGGCCTGTGGATTTCCGTCAGCCAGTCAGAACACGCCAAGTGCGGGCGTTGCTGGCACAGGCGCGAGGATGTCGGCAGCAACGCCGATCACGAGAGTCTGTGTGGACGGTGCGCCGACAATGTCGACGGGGCGGGTGAGGCACGGCGGTGGGCATGAACGAGGTTACGACGCAGGGCCGCAACGCGCGTCGCTGGTTCATCGCATCGCTGCTGGTGATCGTTTCCGACCAGCTGTCGAAATGGTACATCGTCGAGAGTTTCGTCTATCGTCAGCGGGTCGAAGTCAACGCATTTCTCGACATTACCCGGTTGCACAACACCGGTGCGGCCTTCAGCCTTCTGGCCGATATGGGAGGCTGGCAGCGCTGGTTTTTTGTGGCCCTGGCGCTCGCGGTGAGTGTGTTGATTGCTGTGTGGATAATGCGACTTCGGGTGCCGCAGAATCGAACCCTCGCTGCAGGTCTTGCGCTGATTCTCGGCGGCGCTGTCGGCAACCTGATTGACCGGCTGGTTCACGGCTACGTCGTCGACTTTATTCACGCGCATTACAACGACGCCTACTGGCCCGCCTTCAATGTGGCCGACAGTGCCATTACCGTCGGTGCGGTGCTGCTGGTAATCGATACGCTGCTGGATGCACGGCGGCAGCCGAAACCACCCGAATCCACTTAGTTTCTCAGGTGTTTTAAGCGGCACGCGGGCTTTATTCCGGAATGAGTCCAGCGCGTGCCACATTAAGTTAAACATCGATTTG
This sequence comes from Gammaproteobacteria bacterium, assembly GCA_024638445.1. Classification (GTDB taxonomy): domain Bacteria; phylum Pseudomonadota; class Gammaproteobacteria; order Steroidobacterales; family JABDKV01; genus JABDJB01. Next base: position 5,738 of record JAHEKH010000061.1, read on the forward strand.
TGAACCGGCACACACCGTGTTAGGCGGGGCTTTCCTATACTTCCTGACGTCCAGTTCAGGGAGAAATCCGCCCCAATGTCTGTATCCCACTTCGGTCTTCGCCAACTGCTGGCGCGCTGGTTTCGCAACGGATCCATGTCGGAAGCCGTCGAAACTGAAGCGCGGCCAGAGCAGCCCGCAAGACTGGCCGGTAGCCCGGTGTTCTCCCTGGGCGATACCAAGCAGGATGTCGTGGTCAGCTACAGGCGGGAGACTACCGAATCATGAGAGCTGACAAGCCCATGCAGCTGGCGCAGGTGGTGACCGCTCTCAGCAGCCGCCCAGGTATCCCGGGTCTGACCCCCGTATCCCGCACAGCTGGAAGTCAGCGGGTAACTTCCGCAATCATCCAGCAATGGCTGGAATCCCTGAGACGCGACGTCAGCCCACGCAACTCCTGACGCCACGCCGCATGTGAGCGGCTACCTCGACGCCCCACCAGCGTCCAGCACCGTTTGACTAACGCCAGCAGAGACCTGTGGTGTCAGCATCCGTGTCGCTTTTCGCAAAACGGTTACCCGCCTGGTCGATGCTGAAAAACGCACACTTCTCGTCTGCGGTCTGCTTGCCGGTGGCCGTTGCCTCCGCCACGAAACCCGCAAGATCGGCGTCCCGCACTGTGAGGTTGAAGTGCTCGTTCGCGCTGGTCGTTTCGATGTTCAGTCCGTCGGTGCCGAGCGTGTTCGTATAGGTGTTGTTCTGGAGGTAGAACTTTTCCTGGGCGGCGGCAATCCGCATGAGCGCGGCCATGGCGTCGCTGCGATTCGAGCGCAGCACGTGACCCCGATAGTTGGGTATAGCGACGGCCGCAAGAATGATCAATATCGTGACCGTGATCAGCATCTCGATCAGCGTGAATCCCCTGTTCCTGTTCACCGGTCGATTTCCTCCTGCACCCAGTAGGTCCGGCGCGGAATGTTGTTAATGACCGGGTCGAGAACCTCGGTTCCGATCATCATTGTAATCTCGCTGACGGGGCGATCATCCGCATCGCAGTCCGGGCACGGCGGCGGGTCGCTGAACACCAGGGTGGGTGTCGGCGGAATTCCGCCCTGTTCGAGGTCACTATACCGGTCGGAGGGCACCGGTGAGTCTGCATAGTTGACCGGTGTGCCTGACAGGATATCGATCGTGTACAGCCTTCCTGACCCAATCACATTGACCGGTTGACAGCTCGGCTCCGGCGCAGTCGGGATATAGGTCGTAAAGAACAGCCTATCGAGCACGCTGACCGCTGACGACAGTGATTTCTCGCCCGGCTGGAACTCGAGGTACCAGCCCTGGCGGTTCTCCAGCTGGTTGATGCTCGGCTCGACGTTGTTGGTGATGTTCAGCAGGTTGTCGAGCCCGATAGGATCGGGATAGCTGATCTGTTGCGTCGTGGGATTGACCGGCGGCGCGAAGATGTTGCGGTCGCGAATCACGAAGAACATGTCATCCACTTCGGTCTCGAGTGGGTGAGCCCGGTGGCCGCTGCCAATCGATATCGTCAGGAAATTTCCGAAGTGTTCGTCGGTGATCCGGGTCACGCTGGGCGGACTGTAAAAGCGACGGTTACCCGATTCGCCCCGACCCCCGAGGTCGGCAAACAGGTCGCCGGAAATGCTGCCGTTGCCCTGGCTGTTAATGTCGAAGCGCCAGACCTTGCCACCGGTGTCGCCCACATAGATACGATCGTCGATACCGTCCTGGTTGGTATCCATCACCCGCAGGCTGGACGGAATGCTGTGGGTCATTTCCGGCAGCGTCAGGTCTGCCTCTTCGCGAATACTGGCCCACCACAGGCGTTCGCCGCTCTCGGCATCGACCATGTAGACTGCGCGACCCATATCGTCGTCGGACGAGGGCAGGTCGCGGGCGTCCTGGTTGGTATCGTTGCCGCCGGCAAAAAACAGGACATTCGTTTCCGCGCCCTGCCAGTTGACGGTTGAAACGACCGGAGCCGACCACGTCTGGCCCAGTTCGACGAAATCGCCGGTGCCACCGGTGATCGTCCAGGCGAGGCGCGGGGCGTCGACGTCGGTAACGTCGAGCGCGTAGTAGTTGCGTCCACCGCGCCGCATGCCGATATAAAGATAGGCGCGCTCCCCGGACTCGACGATACGGTTACTGTTGGTCTCGTCGATCCATGCGGTTACCGGTCCATCCAGCCCATAGCCCTTCACCGCGTTGAACTGCTGCTGCGGCGGATTGGCCTTGATGTCATCCAGGCTGGCCAGCAGTTCGCGCGGAATAAAGGCGAAATGCTCGAGATCGGTATCGCCGCGCAGCGTGGATTCCGGATCGAGTGCATGCAGGTAGCCGTCATTCGTCCCGAAAAATAGCGCGAAGCGATCATTGGCATACGCCATGACCAGCGGTTCGCTGTGCAGCGGGTCGCCAATAGCCTGGCGCACCGTGCCGTCGGTGTTCAGACCCCGGGCAAAGCGGATGATGTCGTCGCGGTCTGACGGGTCGACCCCCAGCAGCTCCGCAGTGAGATTGCTGTTGCGCTCGTGGACCTCGTTGGAGCTCGCCGTGAGCTGCCCGCTGGTGATATTCGAATAGACGCGCCGGTTGGCAGTCAGCGTCTCGACGAAACCGCCTTCGGCCACGATGCCTTCGTCTGGCATCAGCGACCAGAAACTCTGAGCGCCGTCGACAAATTCGCCATTCTCATCGATGGCGGCACGGCCGTTGACGTCGAGGATCTGCGGGGTGCCGGTAGAATCTCCGGCGGGACGGCCGAGCCGGTATTTCTTCAGATTGCCTTCCCAGTACTTCTCTCCACGGGCCGGCGGCTGGAAGAGTGCGAAGAAAATATCCTCACGGTTGGTCAGCCGGTTTTGCACGTCGACCGATACCGAGGGTGCCGAAAAGACTTCCCCATCGGCCTGGATCGCCGCGATGATGTCCTGGAAGGCGTTCGCCAGCTCGTCCGGGTCGTCGGCAATGAAATAACCCGGGCGGGTCACCTGTTCGCCATTCTCGTCCAGCACCGGGTTGCCGTCGGCGTCAAATACCGGGACCGTGCCGGTTGCAGTGTCTTCGAGCAACTCCTGGTCGGTGTGAAAACCGATGGTAAAAGTCTGCACGTCCTGGTCACCGCTGAAACCCGACCCGCTGCGCAGGTCGGCGACGTCGAGATAGGCGGCCATCTCGTCGAGGCAGCTGCCGGTGCAGCTGCCGATGTTTTCACTAAATCCGGGAAGCCCCTGGATCTTGATATCGGCGTCGGTGTCACCGGTGGGCAGGCCATCGGTCAGCACCACGGCATAGCTGCGCTGGCACTGCAGCGTGATCGGGCTGCGGTAGTTGCCGGAGCCGTCCTGCGATTCGGCAACCGAGGGCTGGATTGTCCCGCCGGTGCCCTGCGAGGCGGCGCCGAAATCGACTTCACGCCCGGCAAAGTACTGCCCGGCCTCGTACAGGGTCTCGGCAAGCGGCGTCGAGCCCGACGGCGTCATGGAGTTAATGGCGTCGAGGACCTCCGAACGGCCGCTCTCGATCTGCACCATCTCCTGGAGCACCATGCCACCCTCGGCGTTGGTCGAGAAACGCATCAGGCCGACATTGACACCGCTGATGCTGGACAGCACATCGTCGGCGACGTCCTTGACGACCTGCATACGCGTCGACACCGTGGTGTCGGTTCCGGATTCCTCGATCCAGTTCAGGTAGTGCCCCGTATAGACGGTGTATTCCTTGCCGCGCTGGTCCCAGTTGATGCCGTCGTCCGGGTTGCTGGACCAGGGTCCGGCGGCGCCATCGGCCGGATAGAAAATACCGTCGACATCGCCATGCTTGCCGTTGTCGGCTTCGCATTCGGTAAAGCGGATCGAGCCATCGGTTTCCTCGCTGGAGGATGCGCGCACCAGTTCGGTCCACGAGGGGGGTTCCAGGGTGGTGTCCCACTGGGCCAGGCGATCGCGATAATGTCCGGATTCCGCCAGTACGGTGCGGCCGGTCGAGCAGCGGAAAGCATTGCGCTGAACGTAGTTATTGAAGCGACAGTCCGGAAGGTTGATTGTGCCGGTGCCTTCTTCGATCCAGAACAGGCGGTCTTCGTCGCAGCTGCCGCTGTACTGGGCATTGGGGTCGTAGTCGACGCCCACGACAACCTCGCTGTCCATGCTGCCGGAGGTGTCGATGATGAACAGGATATTGGGCTGGCCCGGGTTTAGCTGGGCGCCAATGAGGATCTCGGTATCGTCAGCCAGCACGGGCGTGCCGGAGGCAAGACCGAGCAGGAAACCGCACCCGAGCCCGGCCGTCTTGAGACGCATTTTTTTCATTGTATTCATCGCGTTCATTTCCAGAAGATAATTCGCGTGACCTGCAGCGTTGCAGGGTCGAACAGCACCGTGGCGCCGGTATCACGGACCCGGCCCGCTTCCTCGAGACTGATCAACGCACGGCCACGACGCACTTCGGTGCGGCTGTTGACGCGTAACGCCAGCAGATCGCAGTAGTCACATGCCCGCGCGTAAACCGTGCCCGAACCGCTGCTGTCCAGCCGCAGTTCGAGGCTCTCCACTTCGGCGGCTTCCTCGAGATTGACCAGGGTCTGTGCCTGCAGCGCGGGGGTCAGCGCCAGGATGGCCAGGATGACAAACAGTGTTTTCATGATCTTTCCTCGGCTCACAGTGCGTCGGGATTAGGGGCCAGAACGAAATAACCGGCGCGCTGGATCGATTGCGCGCCCCGTGCCGGGGTCCTCGCCACTCCACGGCTCTCGAAATGCACCTGCGAGGCTTCGCCAAAATCACTGACGTAGTCCTGGAAGGTCGTATCGACCGCGACATCGACTATCGTGTTGCCCGATGCATCGCTGTAGGAATAGGCGATATCGTCACGCAGCAGCTGGCCACGTGCCTCGGTGCCGTCCAGGTTGACCTGGGCCGGTGCCGCCCGCATTTCCGATACCAGCGCCGATTCGGCGCCCTGGAACGCATACTGGCCCCGCTGCATGTTGTCGGCCATGGCGACTTCGAGGGTGGCGGTGCTCAGCCCGGTCACCCCCAGCAGAGTGAGGATCATCAGCAGGACGAGGCCGACGATCAGTGCGGCACCCTGTTGTTTTTGTCTCGACGCGATAGTGTTCATGCGCCCTCCGTAATCGATTCGTTCCTGAGAAAAATGGTTCGTGAGACGAGCAGCCGGCGAAACCGGGCCTCGTCGCCGGCCGGCGTAAATTCCCGGTCGGCGTAGCGGTAGGTGCGGTCATCGCTGAAACCCACTTCGGGTGAATCGGCACGCATCAGCAGCCAGATTCGTACCGCGAGTATTCGAGGGTTGGTGTTCAGCACCGCGTTATCGGGGTTAACGTAGCGGTCGACCGAGCCATCGCCGTTGGGATCGATGCCGAACTGCACTTGCAGGTCCTCGACCCCCGAAATCACTTCCTGGTCGACTACCGTTGGCGCGTTGCCAACGACGCTCAGGCCCTGGCGCCGCAGCGACGGCCGGTCATCGGGCGTATCGTTGGCGTCGCTGAACGTGTAGGGACGCACATGGTAAGCATGAGCCACCAGCGCGTTGTTCTGGCCATTGGCAATCGGCGGTTGCGCGGAACCGGCAAACAATCCGCCCAGCCCGGCTTCGTGGGTGCGGACGTAGATGCGCCCGGTCTCCAGGTCGGCTGTCTCGATGATTTGCCCGCTGGCGTGGCGTACTTCGAGCGTGTCGCTGCCGGCGCGGTAGTCGTCGTTAGCGATGCAGTCCCAGTCCGGTGCCTCGTTGTTCGTTGCGGCAAGGCTGGTCGCGACGTCGATGGCCCAGTTGGTATCGCAGTCGCCGGTAACCGGCGCGCCCAGCGTCGACCCGGAGGTTGCGCTGCCGGAGATAACCTGGCCGCTGGTGTGGCGGCCCCAGTAGCCGGCCAGGCGGATGTCGGGTTCGAGCACGTCCAGCGCCCAGCGTGCGTTCTCCTGCATGCGCGCAATCGTGTCGTTGACGTTCAGCGTGGCGCGTGCCTCGTCAAAGACGTATACCGCGCCACCGATCAGGACGATACCGATCGTCATGGAAACCATCAGCTCGATCAGGCTGAAGCCTTTTTCATTTGCACCGCGCATCATTGCTGCACCGTCAGGCGATAGCTGTACGGCGCCCCCTTGTCAGTCCAGGAGACCGTGATCACCGCGGAATCCGGATCGGTCGTCGTGTCGATGTCGATTTGCCCGCGGCCGTCGGGCAGGCCCGTTGCAGAAGACGGCTCCAGTGCGGTACGCCATTCCCACACGTCGTAAGCGGCCATCTGGTCCGGCGAGCAGTTGGTCGGCGCTTCGCCGTCAACCGTGTCGGCGCACACCGTGGCCGGCTGCGCGCCTGCGGCACCGGCGCCGACATCGTAGTCGCCCGCGGGGTTGGCACGTATCCGGTCTGCCATGTCGGCCGCGAGGTTGACGGCATGCGTGCGTTGCAGCGCCGAATAGCCGGTCCTGACGCCGTCAATGTGCAGCGCCGCGATACCCAGCAGGCCGATGGACAGGACCACCAGCGCCACCAGCACCTCGATCAGGGTGAAACCGGTTTGCTTGTTCGTCATTGGCAGGTCACCTGCAGGTCAGTTCGTTCGCTCACCGGAGTCGCCATCGGGCGCCCGGTCTGCGGAATGTTGATGATCCGGCCGGTCTTGTTGCTCTCGCGGTCGTCGCAGAACAGCAGGACGCCGGCGGCGTCAAGGCTGCCCATATTGGGAAAGCCCGATGGCAGGTAAGTCAGAAAATCCTGCATGGGCTGGTCGGACGGTGTGCTGATTACCACGGACCCGCCGGCGGCCCGTTGCTGCCGCAGGATGTCTTCGGTGCCTGCGCGGGCGCCGTTGCCGTCATCGTCGACAAAGACCAGCCAGCCGCTTTCCCAGCCGCCGCCCGTCGAGCAGCCGGGTCTTTCCGCTGCCGGATCGGTGGACTTGCAGACGCTGACCGGCAGGCGTCGCTTGATTGCTTCGCTGCGCGCGAGCTGTAGCGAGGCAACCATTTCGTTGACCGCGCCGTTCATCGTGCGATTCTTGATCGCGTTGGTGAACGTCGGTGCACCGATGGCCAGCACCAGTGAGGCGACGACCAGCGCATACAGCAACTCGATTAAGGTAAATCCCCGTGGCATATCTCCGACCCTTGTCGACAGGTTCTGCCACGTAGTGTAGGGCGTCCGCGTTTTTTTCCGGTCTTTTGCCGATAACCGGGCGCCTGGACGGGACGAACGGTAGCGAGCAACGCTTTTTGACAGGTGTTACGCGATAGCTCAGCACTGCAGCGGGTCTCCGTCGGGCCGGCTGCGAGCGATCCGCGGCCGCCCCGTATAGCTGACGATGACGGCGCGGGCGTGCGCCGCGCCGCGACTGTCGCAGACGGTCAGCGTACCGTTGGTGCTGCGCAGCCCGACCCGCCGGATGACAAAGTAGCCACGGTTTGCGGTGATCGAAACGCCTGGCATCGCGCTCTGCCGCCGTAGCACGGTCTCTTCATCGTCGCGTCGTGGCGGCCGGTCGGCGTCTTCGTTGACGAACACCAGCCAGCCGTCGTTCCACCGTGCATCCGCTGCACAGTCCGGAGCGGGGCAGATCACCACCTCGCGCGCCCGGCGTATGGCCATGCTGCGTGCCAGGTGTATCGCAGCAACCAGCTGGTTGGTGGCCGACCTGCCGCGTGCGGCGGCCACCTGGTCGTGCAGCACCGGACCGGCGATACCGGCGAGGATGCCGGCCGCCGCGAGCGTCAGCAGGAGTTCGGTGATCGTGTAGGCGGCCCGGCGCCGGAACATGGGCAACGTCCCTGTTGCTTGCAGGCCGTCCGTGACCCTGCCCCGAGGCTATGCCGCATGACCGCGGCGGGCAATCTCCGTTTCGCGGCAACATGGCGCGAAATGCCGGGCAATCGAGTAGGCTGTGCGGCCATGAGCAGCCACGATGTCATTGTCATTGGTGCCGGGGTGATCGGCCTGATGACGGCGCGTGAACTCAGCGCCGCGGGTTTGCGTGTCTGCGTGATCGACCGCGGCGCCGCCGGCGCGGGATCCACCCGGGCCGGCGGTGGCATTCTCTCGCCGATTCCGCCCTGGGGCGCCACACCGGAAGTCGAAGCACTGGCGCTGCGCAGCGAGGCCCGTTACCCGGCACTCGCCCGCGAGCTGGCCGAGTCAACGGGTATCGACATCGAATACCGCCAATGCGGCGTGCTGCTGCTCGACGAAGCGCTCGACCCGGCGGCGGCTGCGTGGAGTGAGCGCAGCGGGCAGCCGCTCTTCGCCCTGGAAGGCGATTCAGTCCGGGTGCATGAACCGGCGCTGGACCACCGCTGGCAGTCGGCGCTGCGTTTACCCGGGCTGGCGCAGCTGCGCAATCCGCGGCTGACAGCCGCGCTGGTGCAGGACCTCGAACGACGCGGTGTCGAACTGATCGAACACACGCCGGTGACCGGGCTGGCTATTGCCGGCGACACCCTGCGCGGTGTGCACGCCGCCGGACGTTTCCATGCGGCAACCCATGTTGTCGTTGCCGCCGGCGCCTGGAGCGCCGGCCTGCTGGGTCCGCTCGATGTCACGGGCATTGTGCCGGTGCGTGGCCAGATGCTGTGGTACGCGCTGGAGCCGGGGGTCTTTCGTCACATGGTCATTCACGGCGACCGCTATCTCATTCCGCGAGCCGATGGCGTATGCCTGGTCGGCAGCACAGTGGAAAAGGCCGGCTTCGATGCCACAACGACGGTGCCTGCAGGAACCGGGCTCGCAGAATTTGCCGCCACCCTCTCGCCCACACTCGCCGATGCCACGCCGGCCGGCCAGTGGGCGGGGCTGCGGCCCGGTCGTGACGGTGCCCCGATCATCGCCGAACACCCGGCGGTTGAGGGTCTTTTCATCAATGCCGGCCATTTCCGTAACGGCATCAACCTGGCCCCGGCCTCGGCAGAATTGCTGGCGGACCGGCTGTTAAAAAGAAAAAGTGCATTAGATTCAGTCTCATACGACGCTGAGAATCGCCTATAATCGGTCTATGGACCAATTTGATGCCAATAACAACGCGGACTCGATCATGTCCGTGCTCGAAGAGCACGGGATCAGTGCAACAAGGCAACGGCGAGAGATCGCCTCGGTGCTGCTGGGCCAGGCCCGCCACGTGACCGCCGAACAGGTCATGGAGGCACTGGCGCTACGCGGCAACCGGGTGTCAAAAGCAACCGTTTACAACACGTTACGGCTGTTTGTTGACAATGGACTCCTGCGGGAAGTTCACGCCGATGCCACGCGCACCGTCTTCGATACCACGACAACGCCGCATCATCATTTCCTCAATATCGATACCGGTGAACTGACCGATATCGCTACCGAGGATGTGACGTTTGCAGCATTGCCCCAGGCGCCGGAAGGGACCGTCGCCAGTGGTGCCGAAGTGCTGATCCGAGTCCACAACGCCAGCTAATTGCGGCTGCTTCGCGTATTTCCTATACTCGCGCGCGCCGGGTAGAGGCACTCTGCGTGCCGGAGTAGCTCAGCTGGCAGAGCAACGCATTCGTAATGCGTAGGTCGGTGGTTCGAATCCACTCTCCGGCACCATTTCCCCTGGGTGTATTCCGATCACATGGTTGACACCGAATCCGCTGGTGCGTCTCAGGCTCGCCCGCTGAGATCAGCGTCGCAGAAGCGGCTTTCCGCTGCGATCAACCCTGCGAAACGCTTAGCAAACGGGAATCGCGGCGGGAAGCTGCTCCCGCGCAATGTTCACCAACCGGTGCTGCTCAGGCTTTGAGGCGTCTCTTCCCCAGGGCGGCCAGGGCGCAGAGCATCAGCCAGACAGTGGCCGGCAGTGGGACCGGCGCCAGCTGTCCGGCCAGGCCCGAACCGTTGCCGTCGTTGACCCAGTCGGCGCCGAAACCGCCGGGGAAGCCGGTGCCGTTGACGAGAAACGCGAGCTCGTTGCCAAACAGGCCGGCGGCATCGCCACCGGTGATGTTGATGGCGAACTGCAGGATGTTGGTATCGACGCCACCGGATTCCTCGAACTCGGGAAAGCCGAAGTTCGTGATCTCGCCGCTGAGCAGGAGACCGGAGTCATAGCCCATGGACAGGATGGTCCCGGCGATCTGGAACGTGCCGAGCGTTGCACCGCCGCGGCCGAAAAACAGGTCGACCGCGACCGCCACGCCGGTGCCCTCGACCGACCGGTCTCCGTTTCCTTCGTCCAGGCTGGCGTTGAAGCCGCGGATGAACAGCGTGTCTGAATCGACATCGTAGGCGACCAGCAGGGACTGCGTGAGGAGTGTCGGGCCGTCCTCAATGCCGAACCCGTCAATCAGGGAAGCCCTGGCGCTCAATGGGAATGCGCAAACTATAGCCGTCAGGAATACGGCGATACGGATACCGTTCATTGTCTTTCCCCTCACTTTTTTCTGTCTTTGTCGTTATTGGTTGCCGGCAGGTGTGTCAAACCCGTCCGGTCCCCTGATTCTGGTCCACTCCGTCTGCAAGTTCAACCGGAGCCGCATCAGTTCGACCACATACCGCCGAAATTGGCGACACCATTGTTGTCGTAGCCGGTAAGGATCCGGGTACTTAAGCCGAAATTTGTAGTCCAGTTGACGATAGCATCGTCCAGCTGGGCGGCGTTGATGTCGTGCTGCGCGGCCCAGCTCGTCGGAGCGAGATCGTTCCAGATGGCGCTGAAAACCGGGGAGCCGTTGAGCGTGTACCCATCGAGATAGGCCAGCACGCGTCCGGCGTTGACCTGGTTGTTGAACTCGGTCTGGTACTGAGCGCTGCTCAGGTTCGCCAACGCAACCCAGCCGCCGACCGCTTCCTGGTCATACAGCGCCGTAAATCGTTGTACGCCGTTGGCCTGCACGCTCGAGATAATTCTGGCGCGGAAGCCCTGGCCTGCATAGGTATCGAACAGCGACTGGTGATCGTTCAGGCTGACTCCGTGGTAGGCCACCCAGGCGGTGCCCGGTTCGTCGACGAATATCGATGCGTAACGAATCTCTCCGTTTTGCAGATAGCTGTCGATGTGAACCATTCGGCGGCCCGCCTGCACTTCGGCATCGAAATAATCCTGGTGCTGGGTGCCGTCGAGACCATGAGCGGATGTCCAGCTCGCGACCACGCTCTGGTCGAAGATGGCATTGAAAAAGGTCGAGCCGTTGACATCGTAGCCATCGATCCAGACGAGCCGGTAGCCGTCGCCGACCATGTCGTTGAACAGGCTCTGATAGCTGGCGGCCGGAACGCTGTGATGCACCTGCTGGAACGGTTGCTCAGCCGGCCCGATCTCGAAGTCGTGCGTGTACGACAGTGATCCATTCAAAAAGACCTGTAGCTGGTAGTCGCCCTGCGGCTGACCAGCGAGCGAACGGTTCCAGATCCAGTAGGTGTGCCGGGCATCGGCCGGCATGCCAATCTGGAACGATGCGATTTCCAGCGTGGAAGCGACATCGATAATAAACAGTTCGATATCATCGCCAACGTCGCCACCGGCAATGGACAGCCCGGTGCCCAGCGTTCCGTTTTCCGGTACCACGGTGGCATTCGGGAGCGGATCCTTGATCATGTCGATATCAGCGATCGCCATATCGTAGATCGTCGCATCCATGAAACCCAGCGGCGTATCGTAGGGCGGTGGGCTATCCCACAGGCCGTCGACAAATGGTGAGCGGACGATGCCTTCAGGATCGTGGGTCTCCAGGTGCAGGTGCGGTGCCGTCGAGCAACCGGAGCTGCCCACTACACCCAGCGTGTCACCGGGCTCGACGATATCGCCGACAGTTATGACCACCGAGTTCTGTTTCAGGTGGTGATAAATGGTCTTCCAGCCGTTCGGGTGCCCGACAGTGACAAAATTACTGTCGCTATTACTGCTGTCGATGCAGG
>JAHEKH010000165.1 GCA_024638445.1 Gammaproteobacteria bacterium
GACACCATTGTCACTGCCGATCCCACGGCGCTGCAGGCAGCCACCTTCAGCGCGGAAGCCAGCTACGACGAGGACGCCATAGGGCTGAAGAAGCTCGATGCACGGATCGACCAGACTGCCGTAACAGGCGCAGTCACGCTGCTGGCCAATGGCACTACCCGCTTCAATCTCACCGCCGACGACGTTGACCTCGATCGCTACCGGGCGCCCGCCGAACAAGCGGCCGCGGAGGGCGATGCTGTCGGGATCGCGGAGATCGAGGTGCCCACTGCAGCGCTGCGCGAGCTGGCGCTGGACGGCACGCTGAAGATCGGGGCCATGACGCTGGTCGGGCTGAAGAGCAGCAATGTCAATGTCGGCATCAGGGCCGACAGGGGCAATATCCGCGTGCACCCGGCCAGCGCCAGCCTGTATGGCGGGACTTATCAGGGCGATGTGCGCCTCGATGCGTCGGCCGATGTCCCGGTGCTGTCTCTGAACGAAAGGCTGGATGGCGTGCAGTTCGGACCGTTCAGCAAGGACCTGCTCGATACCGATCGTCTGTCCGGAATGCTGAGCGGCCGCATCACCGTCACCGGCCGCGGCAACACGTCAACCGAGATCACGGCCGATGCCGGCGGTGACGCGGTGTTCAGATTTTCCGAAGGCGCATACGAAGGCACCAACCTGTGGTACCAGGTGCGTCGCGCTCGTGCCGTGCTAAAGGGCGAGCCGGCACCGGACACGGCCGACAAGAACCGCACCCGTTTTGCCGATCTCAACGGAACGGCCACCATCGATCAGGGCGTCATGCGTAGTGATGACATCAGCATGGTGCTGCCATTCATGAAGGTACGCGGTGCCGGCAGCGTGAACCTGCTGACGCAGGATCTCAATTTCCGTTTTACCGGTGACATCGTCGACCGGCCCGATCTCGATGCGGGGGTCAACGAACTGGTCGGCATATCCATCCCGATCAAGGTGGCCGGAAAGGCATCTGCGCCCAGCGTCAGCATCGATACCGGTGCCATCCTGGCCGACCTTGCGAAACGCAAGCTCGCCGAGCGTATTGGCGCCGAGGGTGCGAACGCCGAAGAGGCCATCGAGCAACGCAAAGAGGAAATTGAAGACGCCCTCGAGAAGAAGCTCAAAGACAAGTTGAAAGGGATCTTTGGCGGTGGCTAGAGCGCTGTTGATCCTGGCGCTGTTGTTCCCGCTGGCGATCGGCGCGGCCGAGATTCGCCAGCTCACGGTCGAGCGCGAGAAAGGCCTGATCAAGGTGGCTTCCGAAACCTACATCGATGCGCCGCCCGTTGCGGTGTTTGAAATCCTGTCCGATTACGACGGCTTTCACAGGATCTCGAACGTCTTCACCGACACCCGCTACCTCGAGCGCGATGAGAACGGCAACGGCAGGGTGTACAGCAAGGCCGAGGGCTGCGTGCTCTTTTTCTGTACGACGATCGAACGCGTCGAGCGGCTCGAACTCACCCCGGCTACCGACATCGTGGCAACCGCAATACCCGAGGAAAGCGACGTCGAATACAGCGTGGCCCACTGGCGCTTCGAACCGGAGGGCGAGGGCACATCGATGATTTACGCGATGGAGTTTCGTCCCTCGTTCTGGATTCCGCCGGTGCTCGGGCCCATGATTATCCGGGCCAAGCTCCGCAGCCGCGGCGAAACCGCCGCCGACCGGATCGAGGTCCTGGCGAACGAGACGGTCGATGAAAGCGCTGCGCCCTGAGCGCGCAGCCTGGCTGCTCCTGCTGCCGCTGGCCGTCCTGGCCGCCGAGATTGATCACGTCACCATCGAAAAAGACGGCCCGCGATACCGGCTGGAGGGCGAAGTCATGGTGGAGGCGCCTATCGACGCCGTCTACCGCGTGATCACCGACTACGATGCCCTGGAACGGCTCGACAAGGGCATCCTCGAAAGCCGGCTGGTGGAACGGCTGGATGACAACAGCGCGCTGGTCTACACCCGGCTGGCCGGCTGTGTGGTGTTTTTCTGCCGCAAGATCGACCGCATCGAGCGGGTAGAGGAGACACCGCCGGTTGGAATTGTCGCGGTCGTCGTTCCCGCCGATGACGGCGATGTCCGCTACGAGCGTTCGAGCTGGGAGCTGGGCGAGGCGGACGGCGGCACACGGATCGTGTACCGGACCGAGATCGAGCCCGGTTTCTGGATTCCGGCGGTCATCGGTCCGCCGCTGGTCCGAAACGTGCTGCGTCGTCGCGTCGCCGCGACGCTGGTCAATCTCGAGCAGGCCGCCGTGGAAGACCAACAATGACAGCAGTCGCCGCCCGGCTGATCCCATGGCACCGGCAACACGGCCGCCACGATCTGCCCTGGCAAACGCCGGCCACGGCCTACCGGGTGTGGATCTCCGAGGTGATGCTGCAGCAGACGCAGGTGACCACAGTCATCCCCTACTTCGAGCGGTTTGTCGGTCGCTTTCCGGATGTCACGGCGCTGGCCGCTGCGCCCGTCGACGAGGTTCTGCACCTGTGGTCGGGACTCGGTTATTACGCCCGCGCCCGTAACCTGCATCGCGCGGCACAAACGATCGTTGCGGATTTCGGCGGGCAATTCCCGCAGTGGTACGACGACGTGCTCGGTTTGCCTGGAATAGGCCGGTCTACCGCCGGGGCAATCCTCGCGCTGGCATTCGGGCAACGCCACCCGATCCTCGACGGTAATGCCAAGCGGGTGCTTGCCCGTTACGAGGCGATTCCCGGCTGGCCCGGCCGCAGCGCCGTAGCAAAAATACTTTGGGATGCAGCAGAAAGACACACGCCCGAAGAACACGTCGCGGAATACACGCAGGCAATCATGGACCTGGGCGCAACCCTTTGCACGCGGCGAAATCCGCGTTGTGGCGACTGCCCGCTGCAGTCAGATTGCGCCGCCCGGGCTGCGGGTGAGCAACACGACTACCCGGGACGCAAGCCACGAGCCACGCGGCGCGTACGCGAGGCGCGCATGGTGCTGGCGGTCAGTCCTGGCGGTGTGCTGCTGGAACGCCGTCCGCCAAGCGGTATCTGGGGCGGTTTATGGGGGTTGCCCGAAATCCCCGAAAACGACACACCACAGGCCTGGTGTTTCAGTCGCCTTGGCTGCAAACCGATGGCCGTGGAATCCTGGCCCGTCTACCGTCACAGCTTCACCCACTTCGATCTCGACATCACGCCGCTGCGTCTCACCGTGAGCGCTACAGTCGTGGCCGACGACGAAGACCAGTTGTGGTACGACCCGGCCAGCCCGGCCGAGGTGGGGCTGGCGGCCCCGGTAACCGCGTTGCTGAGTAAACTCGGCTAGCGATCGGCAACACCATTTTTTTGAATTGCGCGGCGCTGGTTTCCTGCAGCGTCGGTCCGGCCCCTGTCGCACCTGCTGCTGACCTGCGTCATCAAAAGCCGTAGAATGCGCACCTGCCCGGTCGCCGGCCGGGCTCTGCGAGGAATTCGATGTCGCGCAAAGTTCAGTGTGTATTACTCGGTGCCGAGGCTGACGGTCTCGACAGGCCGCCGTACCCCGGTGAGCTGGGTCAGCGTATTTTCGAGAATGTCTCCCGTGAGGCCTGGCAACGCTGGCTCGCGCACCAGACGATGCTGATCAACGAAAATCGCCTGACGCCATTCCAGCCGAAAGCCCGTAAATTCCTCGAAGGTGAAATGGAAAAGTTCTTCTTTGGCGAGGGTTCCGCGCCGCCCGAGGGCTATGTCGACCCGGACGCCGGCTAGTTTCTGACGGCGATTCCTGGTGATCCAGGATCGCGCGAGATATCTGCCGGCACTTCTTTCTGGTTCCGGGGGAAGTAAGTCACCAAACAGCCAATCCAAACGACAGCTGCAGGAACCGCGTCCTGGTCAGGTCTTGCAGACGAGGTATTGGACACTGAACAGCTGTTCCGGGTCCATCCACACCCTGGCCACCTCCAGTCCGGCCGGACCGGCCAGGCTGGCGAACTCTTCCGGCGAATACTTGTGCGAGCACTCGGTGAGAATGTGCTCGCCATTGGAAAAATGCAGAGACTCACCGTTCACTTCGACCGACTGGTCACGCAGGCTGACCAGGTACATTTCGATTCGCCCCTTCTCTTCGTTGTAAGTGGCACGGTGCTCGAAGGCATCGATATCGAAATTGGCATAGAGCTCCCGGTTCATCCGCGTCAGCATGTTCAGGTTGAATGCGGCGGTAACCTCGGAAGAATCGTTGTAGGCGCGCTCGAGGATCGAGGGGTCTTTCTTGAGGTCTACACCGATCAGCAGGGCGCCGCCCTTCTTTGCCACCTGAGCAATGCCGCGAAGGAGTTCCTGCGCCTGGCCGGGA
>JAHEKH010000166.1 GCA_024638445.1 Gammaproteobacteria bacterium
GGCTGCCTCGCGTAACGAACGCCGCCAGGCAAACAGGCCGATGACACACAGCACGAGGAAGATCGCGTAAAGACCGGCGGTCCAGTACAACGCCTTCACGTAGTAGATACCGATTGCCACGATATCGACCGCGATCCAGAAATACCAGGTCTCGATTCGTTTACGCGCCTGCAGCCAGATCGCAACGAGGCTGGCCGCGGTAGTAAAGGCATCGCCATAGGGAATCGCCGCATTGGTGGTCGCCGCCATCAGCCATCCCCAGCCCGCGGTTCCCGCCAGCGCGACCACTCCCCAACCTGCCAGCGCGGTGGCGCTCAGCCGGCTTACCGGTAGTTCACTCCGGCCCGCACCCGGATGCAGCCAGTGGTACCAGCCATAAAGCTGCACAACGACGTAGACCAGGTGGAGGATAAAGTCCGAATACAGCCTGACCTGGAAAAAGACCCAGGCGTACAGGATCACCTGCACCAGGCCGGCCGGCCAGCACCAGGCGTGTTCGCGGACGACGAGTATTACGGCCAGCAGCCCGAAAACGGCTGCGACGGGTTCGACCCACTCCATCGGCTACCGCCCGATCGGGTGCCAGGTGGTCTTGGTTTCCTGAGTATCGGCGATCAGGTACGGGTTCTCGTTGCTGTCATCTTTCCAGTTCAGCCCGACACGGGCAATGACCCGCTTGATATTGCCGGCCGCCAGCTCCTGGATCTGCGTCCCCTCCCCGTCTGCGTCGTCGCAGTACACGATGGCATTGACGTCCATGTGCGAGGCGAAGTGCTCGGCCAGTTCGGCGCTCGAACCGGTCAGGATATTCACGACCCCGGCCGGCACGTCAGACGATTCGAGGACTTCGGCAAAGCTGATGGCACACAGCGGACGCGTTTCCGAGGCCAGCGCGATACAGGTGTTGCCGCCGACGATAGCTGGCGCGATGTTCGACACCAGCCCCAGCAGTCCCGAGCCCTGCGGCGCCAGTATGCCTACCACGCCGGTCGGTTCGAGCACCGAGAAATTGAAATGCGACGAGCTGACCGGGTTAACCGCGCTGAACACCTGCTGGTACTTGTCGGCCCAGCCGGCAAAATAGACCAGCCGGTCGATACTGGCATCGACTTCGGCCTCGGCTTTTTTCGCCTTGACGCCCTGCTGGGTCAGTTCGGTGACGAACTGCGCGCGGCGTCCCTCCAGCATCTCGCCGATGCGATAGAGAATCTGCCCGCGCAGGTAGGCGCTGGCCGACGACCAGCCGCCGAACGCCGCCCGGGCGGCGACGACCGCCTCGCGAAAATCCTTGCGGCTGCCCTGGCAAACATTGGCGATGACGTCGCCGTCTCCGTCACGTAACGCATAATAGCGGCCTGACTCGGTACGCGGAAACTTGCCGCCGATATAAATCTTGTAGGTTTTTGCAACCGGCAAACGGCTGTCGCTGGCTTTGGCGCTCATTGCCCTGCCTCCAGGCTGACGTACGCCGACAGGCCGTGCAGGCCACCCTCCCGGCCGACACCGCTTTCCTTGTAGCCGCCAAAGGGCGAGGTCGGGTCGAACTTGTTGAACGTGTTGGCCCAGACGACACCGGCGCGAACCTGTTGGGTCATCTTGAAGATCTTGGCGCCCTTGTCGGTCCAGACACCGCCCGACAGCCCGTAAGGCGTGTTGTTTGCCTTCGTCAGGGCCTCTTCCAGCGTGCGGAACGTCTGGATCGCCAGCACCGGCCCGAAGATTTCCTCCTGCACGATGCGGTTCGATTGCGAAACGCCTGTGAACAGGGTGGGCCGGCACCAGTAGCCGGTTTCCGGGGTGGCGCTGCCGCCCTGGTACATCTCGGCGCCCTCTTCCCGGCCCAGGCCGAGATACGACTCGATTCGTTCGAGCTGCGCCTTCGAGTTAATGGCACCGATATCGGTGTTCTTGTCGAGCGGGTCGCCGACGATCAGCGTTTGCATCCGGTCCTTAAGTTTCTGAATCACCTCGTCTGCGACCGACTCCTGCACCAGCAAGCGCGAACCGGCACAGCAGACATGCCCCTGGTTGAAGAAGATGCCGTTGACGATCCCTTCGACCGCCTGGTCGATGGCCGCATCGGCGAAAATCACGTTAGCCGCCTTGCCGCCGAGCTCGAGGGTGTATTTTTTATTTGTGCCCGCCAGGCTTTTCTGGATCGCCCGCCCGACGGCCGTCGAACCGGTAAAAGCCACCTTGTCGACGCCCGGGTGATTCACCAGGGCAGCACCCGTCTCGCCCGCGCCGGTGACGATGTTCACCACGCCCGGCGGCAGGCCCGCATCGCGAACCAGCTCGGCGAGCTTGAGTGCGGTCAGCGGCGTGGTTTCCGCCGGTTTCAGAACCACGGTGTTACCACAGGCCAGCGCCGGCGCAATCTTCCAGGCCGCCATCAGCAGCGGGAAGTTCCACGGAATCACCTGGCCGGCCACACCGAGCGGCCGTGCATCGCGTCCGGGAAAAGCGTAGTCCAGCTTGTCGGCCCAGCCGGCGTAATAGAAAAAGTGTGCGGCCGACAGCGGGATGTCGATGTCGCGGGACTCACGGATCGGCTTGCCGCCGTCGAGTGATTCGATCACGGCAAACTCCCGTGAGCGTTCCTGCAGCATGCGGGCGATCCTGAACAGGTACTTGCCCCGGTCGCCGGCCGACATCTTCGACCACGGTCCCTCGTAGGCCTTTCGTGCAGCGCGTACCGCGCGGTCTATGTCTTTGTCACCGGCGCTGGCGACCGATGCCAGGCTTTGCTCGGTAGCCGGATTGATCGTATCGAAATACCGGCCGTCGGACGGCTCGACAAATTCACCGCCGATAAACAGCCCGTAACGATCATCCAGGCTGATGTGACTGGTGTCCTGTGGTGCCGGCGCATACTCCCAGCCGCCGTCGAAAGAAAGTTTGGTGCTGCTCATCGCTCAGTCCTTGGAAAAATAGTCGTCTGACTGATACACGCCGGTCTGCTGCTTTTGCAGCTGCATCAGGATGTCGTTAGCCAGCGAGCTGGCGCCAAACCGGAACAGGTCCGGTGTCATCCAGTCGTTGCCCAGGGTCTCGTGAAGCATGACCAGGTATTGAATGGCCTGCTTGGCCTTCGAGATTCCGCCCGCAGGCTTCATGCCGATACGCTGGCCCGTCTCGTAGTAGAAGTCGCGAATCGCCTGCAGCATGACCAGGGTAACCTCCATTGTCGCCGCCGGCTGGATCTTGCCGGTGGAGGTCTTGATGAAGTCGGCACCGGCATGCATGGCCAGAACGCTGGCGCGTCGCACGCGGTCGAGCGTGCCCAGTTCACCGGTTTCCAGTATTACCTTCAGGTGAGCCTCGCCACAGGCCTCCTTGATTGCTGCAATCTCATCGAATACCAGCCCGTATTCACCCTGCAAAAACGCACCGCGCGAAATCACCATGTCGATTTCGTCGGCGCCTTCGGCCACCGCCATGCGGGTGTCTTCCAGCTTCACCGAGCGCGGCGCCTGGCCGCTGGGAAATGCGGTCGCAACCGAGGCCAGTCCGATGTCATAGCCTTCCAGCGCCTTTTTCGCCACGCCGATCATGGTCGGGTAGACGCAGACGGCGGCGACATGCGGCAAGCCTTCCATGGAGTCATGCAGGTGAATGGCCTTCTGACAAAGCTGGCGAACCTTGCCCGGCGTATCCTGGCCCTCCAGCGTGGTCAGGTCGATCATGCTGAGCGCCAGCTTCAGTGCCTGGACCTTCGAGTCCTTCTTGATGCTGCGCTTGCAGAATCGGCTGACCCGCTCGCCGACACCAACCTCGTCGACGCGGGGCACCCGGTCCAGATCGGGCAGCCGCGACGGTTCGATATGCAGCGCGCCGTCAGACACTGGCCACCACCGTTTCCAGGGCGATCTTTATCATGTCGTCAAAAGTCGACGCCCGCTCCTCAGACGTCAGCGCAGCCCCGGTGCGAATATTGTCGCTCACGGTGCACAACGCCAGCGTATCGACGTTGTGTTCGGCGCCCAGCGCATAGAGACCTGCCGCCTCCATCTCCAGACCTAGGATGTTGTACTTCTCCATCGTGTCGAACATCGCGGTATCGGGCGTATAGAACAGGTCGGCGGAAAACAGGTTGCCGACCTGGTAAGGCGCACCGTGGCTTTCCGCAATCCTGACTGCGTTATGCAGCAGCGCGTAGCTGGCAATACAGGAATAGTCGTAACCGCCAAAGCGCATCCGGTTAACGCCCGAATCCGTGCAGGCGCCCATGCCGATGATGACGTCACGCAGCCGGGTTGCCGCGTTCACGGTGCCACAGCTGCCGACCCGGATAATTCGTTTCAC
>JAHEKH010000062.1 GCA_024638445.1 Gammaproteobacteria bacterium
TTCGAGTCACTCTTCTCCGCGACCAAGCTCGTGGCCGAGGGCGGCGCCAACAAGCTCGACTGAATGACCGACGACGCGACGGAAGAAACCGTCGTGGCCGCGACCAGGCCGCTGGCGGTAACACCGGCGGCAATACGGACGCAGGAGCAGGTAACGCCGGCGGACAACAATCGTCCGGTAATGACGGCGGTGGCTCGGGCAATGCGGGCGGTGGTTCGCGATCAAACCGTAACAACCCGCAGCGCGACAAGCGTCCGTCGGGCAATGACAACCCGCAACAGCGCGACACGCGGCCGTCCGGGGGTGACCCGGCACCGCAACGTGACGCCTCTTCGCCGGAGCCTCGCCAGTCACAATCTTCGGATAAACCCTCACAGCCGAAGAAAGAGCCGGCGGCGGCCCAGGACAGCGGGCAAAGCTACACGGTGTGGTCTTCCAGCGACGATCGCCCGGGCCCCGGGCGGCGCGACAGCTAGAACTCGAGCGGCCGCCAGCGCGGCCGGTCGGGCTCGCTGAGCGAGTCCAGCAGCCCCTTGGCACCGCGCTCGATCAGGTCGAGGGCGTGCTCGAAGCCTTCCATTCCGCCGTAGTACGGATCGGGCACATCAGCCTTGCGCTCTCCGGCATAGTCCATCAGCAGCCGCACCCGGTCGGAATACCGCGGGAACTGTTGGGACAACACCCGGAAGTTCTGCCGGTCCATCGCGACGATGAGATCGAACTGCCTGAAGTCCTGGTCCTGCACCTTGCGGGCACGAAGCTTCGAGATATCGACACCGCGCCGCCGTGCCGCAGCAATTGCGCGATCATCGGGCGGATCGCCGGCATGGTAGCCATGGGTCCCGGCCGAATCGATTTCCAGCTCCAGCCCGGCGTGCGCCTCAGCCAGCTGGCGAAACACACCCTCCGCCAGCGGCGAGCGGCAAATATTGCCCATGCAGACAAAAAGAATCCGGGTCATGTTGCCACCCGCATCAGGTTTTCGACGATTTCCAGGTCGCGCGGCGTATCGACACCCGGACCGGGTTGTGCGCTGGCGACGTCGACATCGATACGCATACCGGCATGCAGTGCGCGCAGCTGTTCGAGGCGTTCGGTCTGTTCCAGCGGGCAAGGCGGCAGGGCACACAGCCGCAGCAAAGACTCGACCCGGTAGGCATACAGGCCGATGTGACGGTACATGCCGCGCGGGGTTGCCGGATCGTCGCGGTGGTAGGGAATCGGGGCGCGGCTGAAATAGAGCGCCCTGCCCCGGCCGTCCATTACCAGCTTGACGACATTGGGATCGTCGAAGGGATCGTCTGCCGACAGCGGCACCGCGAGCGTTGCAAGATCGCCCTCCTCGCTGAGACAGCCAGCCACCTGGTCGATGAGCTGCGGCGGCAACAAGGGCTCGTCGCACTGGACGTTCACCACGACAGAATCACCGGTCCAGCCACGCAGGCTGACAACCTCGGCAATACGGTCGCTGCCCGACGGGTGATCGGCTGCCGTCAATACCACGTCGGCACCCAGTCCCTTTGCGGCTTCGACTATGCGCGCATCGTCAGTTGCAATCACGACCTCGCCGGCACCGCTCGCCTTTGCGATTGCGTAAACGTGCTCGAGCATGGTCTTGCCGGCGATCCGGCGCAACGGCTTGCCGGGCAGCCGGGTCGATTCGAACCGGGCCGGTATGACGACGCGAAAATGACGGTTCAATTCATCCATTCAGAACCAGTCCCGTCGACGCAGCAATGCGTTCGCAGAGTTCGGACGACTTATCCAGTTTCGCAGCGACCGGTACATACCAGTGTTTCTCCGTAGCGAATGTCCGGCATTTTACCGCATCTTTTTCCGTCATCAGCACGGGGCCCGGACCGGCCAGGTCAGCGGGCGACAGGCGTGCGTGATCGGCAAACTCGCGCCGTTCGATGATCAGGCCGTGGCGCTCCAGCATGGCGAAAAAGCGCTGTGGATTGCCGATCCCGGCCACCGCCAGCACAGGCTCCCCCGCCAGGGACGCGATCGCACGGGATTCGCCCGTCAGCAGGTTGACCGCCCGGTCGCCGGTAACGGTCATCCCTGACGCGCCCGGCAACAGGGTCGAATCGCCGTTTACGACGACGGCATCGACCTGGTCCAGCCGGGACGGTGGCTCCCTCAGCGGACCTGCCGGCAGGTGGCGGCCGTTGCCGAATAGCCGCGCACCGTCCACGACGGCAAGCTCGAAGTCACGCCGCAAGCGGTAGTGCTGCAGACCATCGTCGCAGACAATGACTTTGGCTCCGTCACGGGCCAGCCGCCGGGCGCCGGCAACGCGGTCGGGCGAGGCCACCACCGGAACCCTGGTCTTTTGCGCAATCAGCACGGCCTCGTCGCCCGCAACGGCAGGATCGCTGTCGCCGTTGACCGCGAGCGGGAATCGCCCGCCCCGGCCACCATATCCCCGGGTCAGCACGCCAGGCTGCAGGCCTGCCTCCCGCAGGCGTTCGACCAGCCAGATGACCAACGGTGTTTTCCCGGTCCCGCCCACGGTGATGTTGCCGACCACGATGACCGGCACACCGGCGGAATGTCGCGGCAACAGGCCAGACCGGTAAGACAGCCGTCGCAGGGCACCGAGCAATCGCATCAGCCAGCCGAGAGGCGCCAGGATCCAGCCACCGGCGCCTTTGCCGTACCAGGCCGCGAGCAGCCAGCGCTCGAGCGTCACACCGCAGGCTCGTCAGAAAACTGCATCCGGTGCAGGGTCGCGTATTGTCCGCGACCGGCCAGCAGTTCTGCATGAGTCCCTGTCTCGACGATCCGGCTGTCTTCGAGCACGACGATGCGATCGGCTTTTTCTACCGTCGACAGGCGATGTGCAATCACCAGCGTGGTCCGGTTTTCCATCAGCACCTCGAGCGCCTGGCGGATATGCTGCTCGGATTCGGAATCGAGCGCCGATGTCGCTTCATCCAGGATCAGTATCGGCGCATCTTTCAGCAGCGCACGGGCAATCGCCACGCGCTGGCGCTGGCCACCGGACAGCAGCACGCCGCGGTCGCCAACCATGGTCTCCAGGCCCTCAGGCAGGCGGCCGGCAAACTCGAGGACATGAGCGGCCCGTGCGGCTTCCGTCACCGCATCGCCGCTGACCTCGTCCAGGCCATAGGCGATGTTGCGGGCAATCGTGTCATTGAACAGCGTAACGTCCTGGCTGACCAGAGCTATCTGGCGGCGCAGATCGCCAAGCCGGTATTCGCGCACATCGTGCCCGTCAATCAGAATCGTGCCTTCGTCGACATCGTAAAAACGCGGCAGCAGGCTGATCAGCGTGGATTTGCCGCTGCCGGAGCGTCCCACGAAAGCGACGGTTTCCCCCGCCTGCACCTCGAAGTCGACGTCGTTGAGAACGTTGCCCTTGTCCTCGTCGTAGGCAAAGCTGACGCGATCGAAGCGAATACTGCCGCGTGCGCGGTCCAGCGGACGGTCACCACCGGGAGACTCGTCGGCCAGGTCGATCAGCTCGAAAATACTCTTGCCGGCGGCGATACCCCGCTGCAGGTTGGCGTTGACGTTGGTCAGCCGTTTCAGCGGCCCCATCAGCATCAGCATCGCGGTAAAGAAGGAAATGAAAGTACCGACCGTAAGCTCCTCCAGCATCTCGGGCCGGGTTGCCAGGAAGACAATGCCCGCCATCCCGAATGCCGCGATCAGCTGAATCAACGGAATGCTGATTGCCCGCACCGCGACCATCCGCATGAACAGTCGCCGGTTGCGTTCGTTGACCTTTTCGAACTGTGCCCTTTCGTACTCCTGGCCGTTGAAGACCTTGACGACCCGGTGCCCCGAGAGCACCTCTTCGGCCACCTGCGTCACATCGCCCATCGAATCCTGGATTCGCAGGCTGTAGCGCCTGAAGCGCACGCTGACGTAACGCATCAGCCAGCCGATCAGCGGCCCGACGAGAAAAATGAACAGCGCCAGCTCGACGTTCAGATAAAACATCCAGCCGATCAGGCCGATGATCGTCAGCGTGTCGCGAATGATCACGGTGATGGTATTGGTCGTGCTCTCGGCGACCTGCTCGATGTTGTAGGTCAGCTTCGACAGCATGACACCTGTCGACGCTTTGTCGTGCACCGCGGTCGGCAGCATCAGGAACTTGTCGAAGACTTCGCCGCGCAATGTCTTGATCACCTTGCGCCCGACGTAGTTCAGACACCAGGTCGAGACGAAACCGGCAAGACCACGCGCGAGAAAAAGGGTCACCATCAGCACCGGTATGATGCGAATGGTCTCGGGATCCTTTTCGATAAAGCTGCCGTCGAGCAGCGGCCGCATCAGCGCCGCAAAACCGGTATCCGTGGCCGCATAAACCACCATGGCCAGGATCGCCGCGGAGTACAGCAGCCAGTACGGCCTGGCATAACCGAGGAGCCGGCGGTAAATCTGGCCGGCATCTGATTGCATTATCGACAGCACCGGGGCCTCAGCGCGCCTGCAGAATCAGCGAAGGGTTCAAAGGCGTATCTCCGGTCGGGACGTGGCCCGTTCAGGGGCCCTCGTTGACTGTGGCGATCCTGATGCTGACGAAGCCCAGCCGGCCGGCGACATCCATGGCGGTCACGACAGACTGGTGCGACGCACGCGCATCGGCCCTGATCGTAACAGGGCGATCACGGTCATCGCCATAGGTTCTGATGATGGCCCGGCGCAGTGTATCCGGACGGCTGTTGATCAACTCTTTCTGGTCCAGCAGGTAGCCGCCCTCCGCGGTCACCGTGATCTCCAGCGGTTCGGCGATGCTTTCCTCTCGCGGACCCGCCTCCGTCGTCTGCGGCAGCTCGATCTTGAGCTCCGATTCGCGGACAAAACTGGTCGATACCATGAAGAACACCAGCAGCAACAGGACGACGTCGATCAAAGACGTCAGGTTGACTTCCGGGTCCTCGGCCTGGCGGGCACGTAGGTTCACGCGTCGCGACTCCGCGCGCGACGGTCGCCGCCGTGCAGGGTTTCCACCAGCTTGATTGCCTCCTGCTCCATCTGCACAACCAGCGAATCGACCCGGCCGCGCAGGTAGCGGTAGCCGATCAGCGCAGGAATGGCGACCGACAGGCCGGCTGCGGTCGTAATCAGTGCCTCCGAGATGCCGCCAGCCAGCACGGTAGGATTACCGACCCCGTGAGCCTGGATCGCGCTGAACACCTTGACCATGCCAATCACCGTTCCGAGCAAACCGAGCAACGGCGAGATGGCAGCGATGGTTCCCAACGGGTTGAGGAATCGCTCCAGCTCGTGCACCACGTGCCGGCCCGTGTCCTCGATACTCTCTTTCATGACTTCGCGATCGCCATGGCGTGAGCTGAGTCCGGCAGCCAGTATCTGCCCCAGCGGCGAACTGTCGCGCAGCGCGTGAATGTGCCGCTCGTCGAGCTGCTCTTTTTCGACCCAGTACCAGACCTTGGCGGCCAGGTCGGTTGGCAGGACCCGCTTGCGACGCAGGGTCCACAGCCGTTCGACGATGATTGCGCCGGCCACGATCGAGCAGAGCACCAGGGGCAGCATCAGCCAGCCACCGGCTCTGACAATTTCAAACATAGTTACCCTCGGGCAGTCGGTACGCTGCGGGCACCGGATACGCGTCCTGACACAAAAACGCGCCCATAGTACTTGAACTGCCGCGACAGCCCAATAACAGCGTCTCCGGCAGGATCAATGCACGGCGGGCGCCAGAATCGCCGGACACGACAACGCTCCATTACGACGCCAATTCCGCCGTCCGGGTCCATGACCAGCCCGACCGCACCGGCGCTGGCCGTATCGACTACCATGGCACCGGTCCGCCGCCAGCGGTGCACAACCTCGGGGCGTGGCAGCCCCCAGCGATTACCATGTGCTACCGACACGACAGCCACCCGGGCAGCCACAGCGCGTACAAACGGTGTCGACGAGGATGTCGTGCTGCCATGGTGCGGGACGACCAGCAGCTCACAGCGCAGCCTGTCACGCTGTTCGCTCACCAGGGCCAGCTCAACTTCCGCTTCGATATCGCCGGTCAGCAGGAGGCAACCCCCGCTACCGGTGATTCGCAACACGCAGCTGGCGTCGTTATCGGAGCCGGCGTGACCCGCGGGTGGATGCAGGATCTCGAACGCCAGGCCGTCCCACCACCAGCGATCGCCCGCCCGGCAGGGATGGCCACCGGCACCGGAAACCCGAACACCCGGAAAAGCACTCTGCAATGCTTCCAGCCCGCCGGCGTGGTCGGCATCGCCATGACTGACGACGATGCGGTCGGGCTGGGGCAACCGATATCCTCGCAGGTAGGGAACCACGATTCGCGTAGCCGCGTCACCGTTGCGCCAGCGCGGACCGGTGTCATAGAGCAGCGTGTGCCGCCGGCTGCGGACGACGACCGCCAGCCCCTGCCCCACATCCAGCACCGTTGCCGTAAAGCCGCCGCTCCTGATCGTGCCACCACCGCTGGCCAGCAACGGCAGGAGGCAAACAAGCCCGAGCAACCGCACGGCTCCCGTACGTGCGCCGACCAGCACGAGCGCCCCGGCAACCGCGAGCGCCAGTTCGAGCGCGGTCACCGGGCCTGTCGTCCAGACCAGCCACGGCTGCCCCGCCAGACGCGTCAACAGCGGCCAGACCCGGTCGAGAACGGCCGCCGCAGCGACCAGCAGCACTGCGCCAGCCTGCACGTGCAGCAGAAGAGCGAGCGATCCGGCCAGGACGGCCGGGATCAGCAGCACGCTGAACAGCGGCAGGAGCAGCAGGTTGACCAACGGCGCCGCCAGCGCGACCTGGCCGAAAAAAGCCGCTGTCAGCGGCACCAGGCCGGCGAGGAGCGCAAGCTGCAGCCTCCACAATGCGGCTCGTGGCCGGGCCCGGGCAAACAGCAGAATGACAAGGACAGCGCCGAACGAAAGCCAGAAGCCCTGGTCCAGCGGGGCGAGTGGATCCAGCAACAGAACGACGACCAACGCCACGGACAGCACAGCGAACGGATCGACCCGGCGACGCGTAACCCGCAATGCCAGGCAGGTCACCACACCGACCAGTGCCCTGACGGTTGGCAGTGCGAATCCGGCAAGGGCGGCGTAAAACAGCGCCGCAGCGACCGAGACCAGGCAGGCGGCCAGCGTGCCACGCTGTGACTGGCTGAAAGCCATCGCCGCCGCCAGGTACACCAGCCCGGCGACGATCCCGATATGCAGACCGCTGATTGCCACCAGGTGCGCGAGGCCGGTATCACGAAGCGTTTGCCAGTGCACGGGACCGAGATACCGGCGGTCACCGACCGCGAGCGCCAGCACCAGCGGTGCCGATTCGCGTTTTTCGAGGATTGTCTTTATCCGCTGCGACAGCGTGTCGCGAAATGCCGCAAGACGGGCTGACCGGCCTTCCCCCGGAACGGTCAGGCGACGTGCCTCGCGCACGTAACCGCTGGCGGCAATCCTTTCGCGAAAAGCCCGGTCTTCCCAGTAACCCAACCCGGGATTGGCGCTGCCACGCGGTACTTTCAGTCGCACGGTGAACAACCATCGCTGCCCCGGTCGCGGCGGTTGCCTTTCCGCAGGATACTCATACCAGCGCAGCGACAGCTTTACCGCGCGGCCCCGATCGAGACGGGCCACCACCGGGATATCGAGACGATCGCCCTGGCGCCGGACCAGGCCTGTGATCACGGCGACCACCTGCCGGTCGATCGCGCCGCCCTGCAGTCTTTGTGCGAGGTGACCTTCAGCATGCAGCTGAACCCAGGCAAAACCCGCGGTCAGCGCCGCCAGTGGCACTACGAGCCGGTAACGGCAGGCCAGTGCCGAGATGACGGGAATGGCGAGCAGGGTCAACGCCGGGTGTGGCAACCGCGGCAGGTGGAGCAGCAGGGTCGCGCCACCGAGAAAAAACGCTGCGCAGGTGGAGAACCGGGGCACCGCGACAGGCTGCGCAATGCGGGTATCGACTGCCAGCCGGTTAACTGGCAGTCAGCGCCACTTATCAGACCTGTGCCGGGGCGAGCGCGCCATCCTCCAGCGTCAGGACGCGGTCCATTTGCCGCGCAATACGCATGTCGTGCGTGACGACGACCAGGCTGGTGCCGAATTCGCGGTTGAGCTCCAGCATGGTCTCGAAAACCCGCGCGCCGGTGCGTCCGTCGAGGTTCCCGGTGGGCTCGTCGGCCAGCACCAGCGCTGGCCGGGTGATCAGCGCCCGGGCCACCGCGGCACGCTGACGTTCGCCGCCGGACATTTGCGCCGGCTTGTGATCGAGCCGTTCGCCCAGGCCGACCCGCTCCAGCAGCCGCGCCGCCCTGCTGCTGGCCTCGGCCACCGGGATGCGGCGAATGAGCAACGGCATGGCGACGTTTTCGCGCGCCGTGAATTCAGGCAACAGGTGATGAAACTGGTAGACGAAACCAATCAGCTCATTGCGCATCAGGCCACGCGCGGCCTCGTCCAGCGCGCTGATATCGCGCCCGTCGATCGTGACTATTCCCGAGGTTGGCTCGTCCAGCCCGCCCATGATCTGCAGCAGCGTGGTCTTGCCGCTGCCCGACGCGCCGATAATCGACAGCCGCTCGCCTCGCCGAACCTCCAGTTCGACGTTACGCAGCACCTCCAGGCGGCCATTGGCCTGGGGAAAGCTCCGCGTTACCGCGACGCAGCGCAGGACCGGTTCGTTGTGATTGGCGTCATTCATGGCGTAGTGCTTCCGCCGGGCGTGTTTTCGCCGCCCGCCAGGCCGGAAAAACGGTCGAAACCAGTGCCAGCAGAAATGCCGTCAACGCGATTTTGGTTACATCGGTCAGCTGGATGCGTGCCGGCAGGTCGCTGAGAAAATAGACTTCCGGGGAAACCAGGTCGGTACGCAGTACCCCCTCGAGCCAGCGCACGATCGCTTCGACGTTCAATGCCCCGACCACCCCGAGAATCACGCCGGCGAGTGTACCCATTGCGCCAATCAATGTCCCCTGGATCATGAACATTCCCATGACGCTGCGCGGCGAAGCACCGAGGGTTCGCAGGATGGCGATATCGCCCTGCTTGTCCCTGACCACCATGACGAGCGTCGAAACGATATTGAATGCTGCCACCCCCACCACCAGCAGCAAGATGACGAACATGACGGTCTTGGTCAGCTGGATGGATCGGAAAAAATTCGCATGCTTGCGGGTCCAGTCGCTGATGTAGACACCCCCGCCCATTTCCCGGGCAATCCGGGTCACTTCACGTGGCGCCTCGAACATGTCCGCGAAGCGCAGACGCACGCCGCTGACCGAATCGCCCAGCCGGTAGAGTCGCGCCGCATCCTGCAAATGCACGAACGCCAGCCCGAGGTCGAACTCGTGCATCCCCGCCTCGAAAATACCGACCACCGTGAAGCGCCGCATCCGCGGCACGATGCCCGCCGGCGTCACGTTGGCCTTCGAGATTAGAAGGATCGCCGTGTCACCCACCCCGACATCCAGTGACTCGGCGAGCGCCGAACCGATCAGCACCCGGTAGCGGCCGGCCTCGAGATCTGCAGGACTGCCCGACTGCATGAGGCCCTCCAGCGCCGACACGTCGCGCTCCGCCAGCGGATCCATGCCACGCACCAGGATGCCGTTGAGCCGGTCACCGTTGACCAGCATGCCTTCACCCTCGATGAATGGCGCGACGGCTACGACTTTCTCGTTTTCCAGGGCGTGCTCCCGTACCGACTGCCAGTGCGGCAACGTATCGTCGAAGCCGGTAATCGTTGCATGCGATGCGAGCGCCAGGATGCGCTCACGAAGCTCTTTTTCGAAACCGTTCATGACCGACAACACGATGATGAGCACCGCAACGCCGATCGCGATACCCAGCATCGAGATGGCAGAAATGAAAGAGACAAAACCGGTACGCGTACGTGGCCGCACATAGCGGGTACCAACCTGCCATTCGTATAAGCCCCTCATTCGTAGCGCAGCGCTTCGGCAGGCGGCGTAGCGGCTGCACGCCGCGCCGGGTAGATCGTCGACAGGGCCGACAGCAGAAAGGCCGCCAGCACGATCAGCCCGACCTCCGGCCAGCGCAGGTCGGACGGCACCGACGTGATGTAATAAAGATCCTTGGGCAGCAGGTTGATGCCTAACAGCGCCTCGGCGCGTGGCAGCAGCGATTCGACGTTGAGCGCCAACAGCACACCAACGACGAAACCGATCAATGTGCCAATCAGGCCGATCAACGTCCCCTGCACCATGAAAATCCGCAGCACGCCACCCGGCCGCATGCCGATGGTGCGCAGTATTGCAATGTCTGTACGCTTGTCGCTGACCACCATCACCAGGGTCGCCACAATATTGAAGGCGGCGACCGCAACGATCAGCAGCAGAATGACAAACATCATCGCCTTTTCGATCTTGATAGCCCGAAAATAGCTCGTCTGCTCCTCGGTCCAGTCGCTGACGCGGTAATCCGGCCCCAGCTCGGCAGCCAGGCTGCGGGCAACCCCGGGCGCTTCGAAGACATCGTCTACCGTGATGCGTACCCCATGCGCGCTACCCGGTGCGAGACCCATCAGGTCTGCGGCATCGGCGATATGGACCAGGGCGCTCGATGTATCGTGTTCGGCTATACCGACCTCGAATACGCCCGTGATCCGGAAACGCCGCAGCAGTGGCGCAATGGCGCCTGCGGCATTGGAACGGGGAATCATGACGGTGATCTCGTCATCCTCCATCACGCCGGTTTTCCGCGCCAGCTCGGCGCCCATGATCATGCGGTTGGCACCCGGCTGAAGCGTGTCGAGCACCGCCGGCGCCACAGCCTGGCCCAGGTCGAGGCCGTCGCGGCCCGGGTCGATACCGCGTATGACCACGCCGTTGAGGTTCACGCCGTTGACCAAAAGACCCTGCCCCTCCACAAAGGCGCCCGCGTCGACCGTCCGCAGCTGCGCGGCGGCCAGCTCGCGCACCGGTGCCGGATCGGCCAGCCGGCCGTCTGCTCCGGTGACCGTCACGTGTGCCGAGAGGCTGAGCAGGCGGGAGCGCAGCTCATTGCCGAAACCATTCATGACCGAAATCACCACGATCAGCGCCGCGACACCCACGGCGATCCCGACCAGCGAGATCCCCGAGATAAATGAGACGTAGCGGTTCTGCCGTTCTGCCCAGAGGTAGCGCAGGCCGACAAAGACTTCGAGGGGTCTGAACATCGGCGGATTAAACCACAACCGGCGCACCCGGCCGGGCGC
The DNA here is from genome assembly GCA_024638445.1 of Gammaproteobacteria bacterium. Classification (GTDB taxonomy): domain Bacteria; phylum Pseudomonadota; class Gammaproteobacteria; order Steroidobacterales; family JABDKV01; genus JABDJB01. Next base: position 11,197 of record JAHEKH010000062.1, read on the forward strand.
GCTGGCAGCCGCTGCGGTGCCCATCAGCCGGCCGGCCGGCCGTGCCGGCCGCCAGCCTGGCGACGCGCTTCAGGATGGGTTTATCTATTTTTTTCATGGCGTTGAGGAACTTATTTTACTGTATTCCTAAGAAATAGCCCGCATTTCCAATCTGCAAAAATCCATTGAGAAGCCGCCCGGGATTGTTATATTGGCACCCTCCCCTTTGATTCGAGTGGCGTGGAATGCTGAAGAAACCTGCCGGCGCGATTCTCATGGTCTCTCTCCTGGCAATCGTGGCGACCGCGATCGGCCAGACCCTGCTGAATGAACGGCCGGGCATGGATGCACACCAGTCGATACCGACCCGGGGGATGACCATGGAGTCGGTCGAGGCCAGCTTTGGCACACCCACGAGCCGGCGGGCACCGGTCGGCGATCCGCCCATTACCCGCTGGGAATACCCGGATTTCATCGTCTACTTCGAATACAAGCGGGTTATTCATTCCGTCGAGAAACGCAGCCGCAGCTGACGGCGCGATTCTCCTTCAGGCCCCGGTATAGTCTGGTCAATGAGACCGGCCCAGCCCCTGTTAACCTCGACCCTGCCTGATTCCGGCGAGCAACGCTGGGGCAGCCTCTATGGCTGTGCCGGGTCGCTCGCGCTGGCCGAGGCCGCACGGCGGGAATCGAAGCCCGTGCTGGTGGTCGGGCACAGCGCCCGGCAGGTCGAACGGCTGCTGACCGAGCTGCGGTTTTTCGTGGGTGACGACTTCCCGGTCCTCGAGTTTCCCGATTTCGAAACCCTGCCGTATGACATCTTTTCGCCCCACCCGGATATCGTTTCCCGGCGCCTGGACGCGCTGGCGCGACTGCCCGGCCTGCGCCAGGGGCTCGTCGTGGCGGCCGCCGGCACGCTGCTTCAGCGGCTGCCACCCCACGACTACATCACCGCCAACACGCTGGTCTGTGCGGTTGGCGAGCGCTTCGACCTCGCCGAGTGGCGCAAGCGCCTGGATGCCGCCGGGTACCGGCACGTGGGGCAGGTCATGGAGCACGGCGAATTCGCGGTTCGCGGCTCGTTGCTCGACCTGTTTCCCATGGGGGCGGACAGCCCGGTCCGGATCGACCTGTTCGACGACGAAATTGACAGCATCCGGAGCTTCGACCCATCCAGCCAGCTTTCCGGCGACCGCCACGAGCAGCTGCGCATCCTGCCGGCCCGCGAATTCCCCATGCACGACGAAGCCATCAGCGGTTTTCGCCAGCGCTACCGCCGGCGATTCGAGGGTGACCCGATGCGCTCGAAAATCTATCGCGAGGTTTCCGGGGGAATTACGCCTGGCGGTATCGAGTATTTCCTGCCGTTGTTTTTTGACAAGACAGGGATACTGACCGACTACCTGCCGGACAACACGGTCGTCGCCTTCGACGAAGACGCATCGGGGGCGCTCGCGGCCTTCGAAACACAGGTTTCGCAGAGACACGAACAGCTCTCTCATGACCTGGAGCGACAGATTCTCGATCCCGGCGAGGCGTTTGTCAGTCTCGACACGGTGCTTGCCAGGCTGGAGTCTTTTCCGCGACTCGTTATCAGCGGCTCGAAGGTCGTGGCCGGCGGCACCAACTTTCCCGGCCGCTCACCGCCGGATGTGACGATCAGGGCGCGTGCCGATACGCCTACGGCTGCGCTACAGGCCTTCGCTTCCGGCTTCGAGGGCAGGATCCTGTTCTCGGCGGAATCCGCCGGTCACCGCGAAACCACGCTTGAGCTGCTGCAGTCGCGCGGATTACGGCCTGTGCGGGTCGACAGCTGGGCCGGGTTCCTGGCCAGCGATGCCGCAACGGCGATCCTCGTCGCCGACCTGGAGCGCGGCCTGTTGCTCGAGGATCCGGCCCTCGCGGTCATTGTCAGCGAGCAGTTATTCGGAAAGTCTTCGCGCGCGGTGCAGAGACGCAGGGCCACCCGTGACCCGGCCGCCATCATTCGCGACCTGTCAGACTTGCGGGCCGGTGCCCCGGTCGTTCACGAGGAGTATGGCGTCGGCCGCTTCGTCGGTCTGCAAACGCTCGAAGTGGCCGGGATGAGCAACGAGTTCCTGACGCTGGAGTATGCCGAGGGCGACAAGCTGTATGTGCCGGTTCACGCGCTCGACCTGATCAGCCGCTATACCGGCGCGGCACCCGAGGCGGCGCCACTGCACAAGCTCGGCGGCGACCAGTGGCAGCGGGCGCGGCGCCGGGCTGCCGATCGAATCCGCGATGCCGCCGCCGAACTGCTCGACGTTTACGCGCGACGTGCGGCGCGCCAGGGCCGGGCCTTCAGTCCCGATCCGGCTGAGTATCGTGCCTTCGTGCAGGGGTTCCCTTTCGAGGAAACCGCCGACCAGGCCACGGCGATCGACCAGGTGCTCGCCGACCTGCGTTCGGACCGGCCAATGGATCGCGTCATTTGCGGCGACGTGGGATTTGGCAAGACGGAGGTGGCGCTGAGGGCAGCCTTTTATGCGGTCCTGGGCGGCGCCCAGGTTGCGGTCCTGGTTCCCACCACGCTCCTGGCACAGCAGCACCTGCAAACCTTTCGCGACCGCTTCGCCGACTGGCCCGTGCGTATCGACATGCTGTCGCGCTTTCGCACGGGTGGCGAGAACAGCCAGACGGTACAGGCACTCGCTAACGGCAAGGTCGACATCGTGATAGGTACTCACAAGCTGTTACAGCGCGACATCGCGTTCGCCGACCTCGGCCTGGTGGTCATTGACGAAGAACACCGTTTTGGCGTCCGGCACAAGGAGAAGCTCAAGGCGCTGAGAACCGAGGTCGACGTCCTGACGCTCACGGCTACACCGATACCCCGCACCCTGAACATGGCGATGGGCGGCGTCCGCGACCTGTCGCTGATTACCACGCCGCCTTCCGACCGCCTTGCGGTCAAGACTTTTGTCAGTGAATGGAACGATGCGGTGCTGCGTGAGGCCTGCCTGCGTGAAATCAACCGCGGCGGCCAGGTATTCGTCGTGCACAACCGGGTGCGAACCATCGGCCGTATTGCCGAACAGATCGAGAAACTCGTACCCGAAGCCGATGTGCAGATCGCGCACGGCCAGATGCGTGAGAAAGAGCTCGAGCAGGTCATGCTCGACTTCTACCACCGGCGATTCAATATCCTCATCTGCACGACAATCGTTGAAAGCGGCCTGGACATACCGACCGCCAATACGATCATCATCGACCGGGCCGACTCACTCGGTCTGGCGCAGCTGCACCAGCTGAGGGGCCGGGTCGGGCGGTCCCATCACCGCGCCTATGCCTACCTCGTAACGCCCCCGCGGGCGGGACTGACGGCCGACGCCATCAAGCGGCTCGAGGCAGTCGAATCCACGGAGGACCTCGGCGCGGGGTTCGCGCTGGCAACCCATGACCTCGAAATTCGCGGAGCCGGAGAACTGCTGGGCGAGGAACAAAGCGGCCAGATATACGAGATCGGCTTTTCCATGTACATCCAGCTGCTGGAACGCGCTGTCTCGGCCATGAAAAAGGGCGAGGACCCCGACCTGATGCAGCCGCTGCACCGCGGTCCGGAAGTGGAGCTCAATAGCCCCGCGCTGCTGCCGGACGATTACCTGCCGGACGTACACATGAGACTGGTGCTGTACAAGCGCATTGCCGGCGCCGAGTCCGACGAGACGCTCCGGGACCTGCAGATCGAGATGATCGACCGTTTTGGCCTGCTGCCGGAGCAGGCGCAGAACCTGTTCACGATTGCGCGTGTGAAGTTCGCTGCCGGACCCCTTGGCGTAACCCGTATTGTCGCCGGGCGCCGCGGCGGGCACCTCGAGTTCGACGGCCAGGCCGCAACCCTGGACCCGCACGCGCTGGTTCAGCTCGTACAAAAGCAACCCGACCGCTATCGGCTGGACGGTCCATCGCGACTGCGTTTCAGCCTCGACCTGGAGGAATTCGACGAACGCGCCGGTTTTGTCGAGCGACTGCTGAGCCGGCTGGCGGGACCGGAGCAGCAGCGCCAGCCGGAAGCGAATCGTATAAACTGAGCCGATGAAGTATCTCGTCCTGACGCTGCTGGTCCTGGTTGCCGCGCCCGCTGTTGCCGAGGAAGAGACCGACCCCGAATTCGACGTCGAGATCATCGTGTTTCGACACCTGAATCCCGACGATTCTGAGCTGCAGGTCGAGCGTGAGGAGGAAGACAGCACCGAGATTCGCCGTCGGCGATTTGCGTCACTGGCGCCGGACCAGCTTCGGCTCGGCACCATCAACCAGGAATTACTCGGCTCGCGGGACTGGTCACCTGTCCTTCATTATGGCTGGCGCCAGCCGGTGGCCGGGCGCGACGATGCCGCGGTGGTATCGGTCGCAGGGAACCGTCGCGGCGCTTATGCATCCGGCACCGTCCGGGTTTCGCTGGAACGCTTCCTGCGCCTGGAACTCGACCTGGAGATGGACCCCGGGTCCGGCACCAGCTACCGCCTCGAGCAGGCGCGGCGGATGCGCAGCGGCGAAGTGCATTATTTCGATCACCCGCAGTTTGGCGTGATCGCGCTGATCAGCCGCCCCGAATAGCTTTCAGCCGTCCAGCCTGAACTCCGGCCGCTCGTCGCAGCGGGCAATGCGTTCGCGTGCTTTTTCCCAGCGCGGCGAGCGACGCAGTCGTTCCCAGCTGCCATGGTGGCGCCGGTGCAGTGACGCGCGGCGCGCCTGGCCCGCCGGGTCGCTGTAGTCGATCCGGTCGACGGTGCCAGAGACCGCCTCGCGATCGTTGCAGATCAGGATCATGTCGCAGCCGGCGGCGAGCGCCGCACGGGCGCGTTGACGCATAGTGCCGAGACCAGCCGCACCGGCCATGCTCAGGTCGTCGGAGAAAACCGCGCCCGCAAAACCCAGCCGATTGCGCAGACAATCGCGAATCCACGCCCGCGAAAACGACGCCGGTAATTCATCGACCGCCGGGTAAGCCACCAGCGCCATCATCACGGCGTCGAGGCCCTTTGCTGTCAACGCCGCATAAGGCGCCAGGTCGTCTTCCATGCTGGCTGCCGGCCGTTCGTCAACCGGCAGCGTGAGATGTGAGTCTGCGGCCACGGCCCCGTGCCCGGGAAAGTGCTTGGCGGTCGCCGCCATGCCACCCTCGTGCATCCCCGCCATCACCTTGGCCGCCAGCTTCGACACAGTCTTCGGATTCGAATGAAAGGCCCGGTCGCCGATGACCTCGCAGCAGCCACGGTCGATATCCACGACCGGGGCAAAAGACAGGTCAACCCCGGCGGCGACCAGCTCCGACGCCATCAGCCAGCCACAGTCCTCAGCCAGCTCGAGCCCGCCGACCGGGTCAGCGTCGTAGCGACTGCCGATACGGCCCGCCGCGGGCAGGCTGGAAAAAGGCTCGCCGAATCGCTGCACACGGCCGCCTTCCTGGTCCACGGCGACCAGCAGGCGGGGTTTACGCACGTCGTGAATTTGCCCCGTCAGGGCCTGCAGCTGTTCGAGCGACTCGAAGTTACGCTGGAAGAGTATGACTCCGCCGATGGCCGGATGCCGCAACAAGTCCCGGTCTTCGGGTGTGAGCGCCAGACCGGCAACGTCGATCATGAGCGGGCCCAGGGTCACAGCCCCGCAGGCCCATTGACGATATTGACCGGCGTTCCGACGGCCACCCGCTCAAACAGCGCAATGATGTCGTCGTTGTGCATCCGGATACAGCCGTGCGAACCGGGAACGCCGATCGGTGTCTCATCCGGCGTGCCGTGGACATAGATATACCGGCGCATGCTATCGACATCGCCCAGCCGGTTGCGCCCTCTTTCGGTGCCGCTGAGCCAGAGGATCCGGGTCAGTATCCAGTCACGCTCCGGGAACTCCCGCAGCATTTCCGGCCGGAAAATTTCCCCCGTCGGGCGCCGCGCTACGAAAACAGCACCAGGCGGCTGGCCCTCGCCAATACGGGCGCGAACGACATGTCTGCCCAGCGGCGTGCACTCGCTGCCGTTTTTCTGCCCCGGGCCGTTGCGCGCGGTCGACACCGAGTATACCTGTGCGAGGTCACCGCTCTCCATGAGATACAGCCGCTGGTCTTCCAGGCTGATTTCAATCCGTGCCCTGTTCATCATCCGGCCTCGAACAC
>JAHEKH010000063.1 GCA_024638445.1 Gammaproteobacteria bacterium
CCAAGACGGGTGAGCTTTAGCGGATAGGCTACTTATTTTACAAAGAAATACCTTGAAATTCGGGCGCCGCTGAGGCTAGATTACGTCAAAAGACGGTGGAAGTACCCGAATTGTGAGCCGAGCCTGTCCAGCCCTGCTGATCTGTTGCGCGCTGCTGCCCGCCTGGGCGGCGGCCGGTGTCGACGTCAACGCGGTTCGCCTGTGGGCTGCCCCGGACAGCACCCGGGTGGTCATGGATCTCAGCGAGCCGACCGATCACCGGATCTTTGTGTTGCGCGACCCGAGCCGGGTCGTGATCGACCTGACCGATGCGGCACTGGCCGGTAGCTCGCTGCCGGAAGGCGATGGCATCGTCAGGAAGATCAGGACCGGGGAACGCGAAAGCGGCGAGTTGCGTGTCGTACTGGATCTCGATGCGGGCGGCGTGCGCCCCCGGTCGGTCGTGCTGCCGCCCAATGACGTTTACGGGCACCGGCTGGTGGTGGACCTTTTTCTGCAGGGTAACCAGGCTCCGCAACCCGTTGCCATAATCGAGCCGGAACAGAGAGACGTGCTGATTGCCATCGATCCGGGTCACGGTGGCGAAGACCCCGGAGCCATCGGCAAGCGCGGCACCCGCGAGAAACAGGTCGTCCTGGATATCTCGCGCCGTCTGGCGCAACTCATCAATACGCAGCCCGGTATGCGCGCTGTACTGACGCGCAACGGCGACTATTTTCTCTCTCATCGGAATCGTATGAAGATTGCCCGCGATGAGCGTGCAGATTTCTTTGTCTCGATTCATGCCGATGCTTTCAAGGATGCGCGGGCTCACGGTTCGTCCGTTTATGCGCTGTCCGCCAGTGGGGCGACCGACGAGGCAGCACGGTGGCTGGCGGAACGCGAGAACTCGGCTGACCTGATTGGCGGTGTGTCGCTCGACGACAAGGACCAGTTGCTCGCTTCAGTCTTGCTGGACCTGTCGCAGAACGCCGCGATCAGCGCCAGCCTGAACGCCGGCGTCATGGTGCTCGGTGAGCTGGGTGAAGTGAACCGGCTGCGGCGCAAGGAGGTCCAGCAGGCGAATTTCCTGGTCCTGAAGTCTCCCGATATTCCGTCGATCCTGATCGAAACCGCATTCATTTCGAACCCGGACGAAGAGCGCCGCCTGCTCGATCCGGCCTACCAGGAAAAAATGGCGGACGCGCTGATGCGCGGAATCCGCGGCTATTTTGAGAAGCATGCACCGCCCAATACCCGGCTTGCTCAGCTGCGGGCAGCAACCCCGCAAGGCCATGAGCACATCATCGGCCGGGGCGAGACACTGTCGGGGATTGCCGAACGCTACCGCGTCAACCTGCAAACCCTGCGCCAGGCCAATGGTCTCCGCGGCGACTCCATCCGGGTCGGCCAGGTGCTGGCAATACCGCTGCCACACTGATTTCCCCTACCGGCGGCGATCCGCGGTCGGTTATTCTGTGCGGATGCCTATTCGCGAGCTGCCACAAAACCTGGTTAACCAGATCGCCGCCGGCGAAGTCGTCGAACGGCCGGCCTCGGTGCTCAAGGAGTTGCTGGAAAACAGCCTGGATGCCGGCGCGGGACGGATAAAGGTAGACGTGGAGGGCGGCGGCGTGCGCCGCATTGCCGTTACCGATAACGGCAATGGCATCAGCAGCGACGAGCTGCCGCTGGCGCTCGCCCGCCATGCCACCAGCAAGATATCGAGCCTGACTGACCTCGATGCCGTGCAGACACTCGGGTTTCGCGGTGAAGCGTTACCGTCCATGGCGTCGGTGTCGCGCCTGACCGTTACCTCGCGTCAGCCGGGCGAGAAATCCGGTTGGAAGCTGATGGCGGACGGTGGTGAGCTGGATCGGCCGGCACCGGCGGCCCACCCCGAGGGAACCACGGTCGACGTCCGCGACCTGTTTTTTAACGTGCCGGCCAGGCGCAAGTTCCTGCGCACCGAAAAAACCGAGTTCAGCCATATTGACAAGGTTTTTCGCAAGCTCGCGCTGAGCCGTTTCGACGTCGAGTGGGTCCTGACTCACAACCGGCGCGAGTCGCTGCGGCTGCCTGCCGCCGCGGGGCGGCTCGAACAGGAGCGACGTGTCGCGGCGGTCTGTGGCGATGCGTTTATCGAAAGTGCGATACACGTCGACTACAGCGCGGCCGGTCTGCGGCTGCACGGCTGGATTGCGGCCCCGACTTTTTCGCGCAGTCAGGCCGATCTCCAGTACTTCTATCTCAATGGCCGAATGGTCAGCGACAAGCTGGTGCGCCATGCCGTGCGCCACGCTTACCGTGACACGCTCTTCCATGGCAGGCATCCGGCCTACCTGCTTTACCTGACTATGGATCCCGCACAGGTGGATGTGAACGCTCATCCGGCCAAGCATGAAGTCAGGTTTCGCGACGGCCGCACGGTTCATGATTTCGTCAGTCACACCGTATCGCGGGCGCTGGCAGAAACACGGCCGGCAGCCGAAGCCGTGGCGCCGACCCGGCTTCACGCTGAGGGCGCTGCGGGTCCGGTCCGGCACCAGCCGGCGCTGGACATGCAATCACGCGCCCAGGGAACGGTGGCAGAGCAGGTCGGGCTCTACCGCCGGCTGCACGAAACGCCGGCCCCTGCGCCTGTCACAGGCGACCGGGATCATCCGCTGGGCACCGCTGTCGCGCAGGTGCACGGTGTTTATATCGTTGCCCAGACACCGTCGGGTGTTGTCATCGTCGATATGCACGCGGCGCACGAACGGATTGTTTACGAGGCGCTGAAAGAAGAAGCTGACAATGGCCAGGTGCGATCACAGCCCCTGCTGGTGCTAATGGCGCTGGAGGTTTCCGAAACTGAGGCCGAAATCGCTGAGCGTCATGCCGATGCGTTCAGGGAATTCGGTCTCGTACTGGATCGCAGCGGCCCGGCAACGTTGACGGTACGCGAGGTGCCGGTGCTGCTGGCAGACACCGGCATCGAGCAACTGGTTCGCGATGTGATAGCCGATATCGTCGAACATGGCAGCACCGCACGTCTGGCCGAGCGCCGCAACGAGCTGCTGGCTACCATGGCTTGCCACGGTTCGCTGCGGGCCAACCGGCAAATGACCTTGCCTGAAATGAACGCACTGTTGCGGCAAATGGAAGCAACACCGCGTGCAGACCAGTGCAACCATGGTCGCCCGACCTGGACACACCTGACGATGGCGGAACTGGACCGGCTGTTCCTGCGCGGGCGTTGAGGCCCGTCGCGTTTTTCCTGATGGGGCCGACCGCGGCCGGCAAGACCGCGGTTGCGATCCGGCTTGCCGAGATATTTCCATTCGAAATAATCAGCGTCGATTCGGCGCAGGTCTTTCGCGGCCTCGATATTGGCAGCGCCAAGCCATCCGCTGCCGAACTGGAGCATGCACCGCACCGGCTTATCGATGTCGCGGATCCGACGGAGACCTTTTCAGCGGGTCGTTTTCGGGATGAGGCGCAGCAGGCGGCGCAGGAGATTCGCGACGGCGGCCGGATTCCGCTGCTGGCCGGTGGAACCATGCTCTATTTTCGTGCCTATGATCGTGGCCTGTCGCAGCTGCCACGGGCCAACCCGGAGATTCGCGCGGAAATCGACGCCGAGGCGGCCCGGCTTGGCTGGCCGGCCCTGCATAAACAGCTGGCCACCCACGATCCCGTGGCCGCGGCGCGCATCCACCCTAACGATACCCAGCGCATCCAGCGCGCGCTCGAAGTCCACCGGCTGACCGGCTGCCCGATCAGCGAGTTGCAGGGCAGGGGGCGGGGCGGCATGACCGCCGAGACCGTGTACAGGGTCGCCTGGTGCCCGTCGCGGGAGACGCTTTACCAAAGATGCGAGGAGAGGCTCAACTCCATGATAAAAAACGGGTTTCTGGATGAGTTGGCTACGTTGTACCGGCGCGGCGACCTGCACCCGGACTTGCCGGCGATTCGGGCCGTCGGCTACCGGCAGTTCTGGGACTACTGCGCCGGCCGGGTCGATCTCGAGACGGCCCGGCAGGCGGCCCTGGTGGCCACCCGACGCCTCGCCAAGCGACAGTTGACCTGGCTGCGCGCCGAACCCGGGGTGGTCTGGATCGACCCCGCCCGGCCGGGCGCCATGGCCCGGCTGAAACGCCTTGCCGCCCGGGTGGTGCAGGCGGCCCGGGGCGAGTAGTATGCAAGTTGTTGTTGTCGCTCCGCTTCGGCGGGTGGAGCTGCGCTGGATGCAAACGCGTGCCCGCCAGAAACGGACAAGAAAAACCCATCAAATAAGGAGACCCCTATGGCGAGAGGGCAGACCTTGCAGGACCCATTTCTCAACACCCTGAGAAAAGAGAAGGTCCCTGTGTCGATCTATCTCGTGAACGGCATCAAGCTTCAGGGACAGATTGATTCTTTCGACCAGTTTGTGGTGTTGCTGCGTAACAGCGTAAGCCAGATGGTTTACAAGCATGCTATCTCCACGGTGGTTCCGGCACGAAACGTCAGGCTCCCGATGCCTGAAGGCGAAAACGCTGAGGACGGCGGTGGTAGTGAGTAAGCCAGGAGTCGCTCAATTTGTTTGAACGACCACGCGCCGGAGAGCGCGCCTTACTCGTCAACACCAGTTCCGGCGCGGCAGTTCCGCGCGACCAGGTAGCCGAACTCGATGAACTCGCCAGGTCGGCCGGCGCATTGCCGGTTGCGAAGTTCAGTGCTGTCCGGGATGCGCCGGATCCGCGTTACTACATCGGTAGCGGCAAGGCTGAAGAAATCCGGTCCGCCATTGTGCTGCACGATGTGGAACTCGTAATTTTCGATCGAACGTTGTCTCCCAGCCAGGAGCGCAACCTCGAGCGCCTGTTCAAGTGCCGGGTGCTCGACCGTACCGGTCTGATCCTCGACATCTTTGCGCAGCGCGCACAGAGTTTCGAGGGCAAGCTGCAGGTCGAGCTGGCCCAGCTGCGCCACCTGTCGACACGACTGGTGCGAGGCTGGACTCACCTCGAACGACAGAAGGGCGGTATCGGCCTGCGTGGTCCCGGTGAGACTCAGCTCGAAACGGACCGTCGGCTGATCAATAACCGCATCCGCAGTCTGAAAGCGGCCATCGACCGGATCGGGGTCCAGCGGGACCAGCAGCGCGGCAGCCGCGCCGAGATGCCGGTGGTTTCCCTGGTCGGCTACACAAACGCCGGTAAGTCGACGTTGTTCAACCGGCTCACCGCTGAAGAGACCTACGCCGCCGACAAGCTATTTGCGACACTGGATACGACTTTGAGGCGGCTGGTGCTGCCCCAGGGCCCCGACGCACTGCTTGCCGACACGGTCGGGTTCGTCCGTGATCTGCCGCACGAGTTGATTGCGGCCTTCCGCGCTACGCTGCAGGAAACTCGTGAAGCCACGGTGTTGTTACACGTGGTCGATGCCGCCGACGAGAACCGCGGCGAACGAATCGTCCAGGTGCAGGAAACCCTGCGCCAGGTCGAGGCAGCGGACGTTCCCCAGATCATGGTGTATAACAAGTGCGATCTCAGCGACGAGCCTGCCCGCGTTGACCGGGACAGCGAAGGACGCGTGCGGCGCGTCTGGGTATCGGCGCTCGAAGGCAGCGGCATTGACGATCTGCTGGAGGTGATCGCCGAATCGCTATCGGCCGGCAAACGGCAGCTGACGCTGCGATTGCCGCCTTCGGCCGGACGGCTGCGGGCCCGGCTTTTTGCCGAGGGCGCCGTTCGGCGCGAGGCCGCTCTGGACGACGGTGGCCAGGAAGTCGATGTGCTGATCGCCGAGAGCCGGCTGCGGCAATTGTGCAGTGGCGCCGATATCGACGCAGACGAACTGTTGCGCAGTTCTTGTACGCCAACCGGCGGGTCTCTACAATCCGGCGCTGCGGCTGGCTGACAGTTTTCTTAACGGCGGAGCAAAATGGCCTGGAACGAACCTGGTAAAGGACGCGACCCCTGGGGCGGCAATGGGCAACAGGGCCCACCCGACCTGGATGAACTCGTGCGCAATATGCAGCGCCGGATCAGCGCCCTGTTTGGCGGCGGTGGCCGCGGTGGCGGCTCACCGGCGGGAACCGGCTCGACGCTCCTGATGTTCCTCGTCGTACTGCTGGTGGCGGTGGTCTGGCTGAGCGCCTATCGCATCGATGCGCCGGAGCAGGGCGTGGTGCTGCGTCTCGGTGCCTACGACCGGATATCACCACCCGGTCTGCATTTCCGCATTCCCGTCGTCGAGACGATTGAGAAGGTCAACACGGCACAGATCGAGAACTTCGATTATCGCAACCAGATGCTGACGAGCGACGAGAACATCGTCTTCATCGAAGGCAACGTGCAGTATCGCCGGGGCGATCCCCGCGATTACCTGTTTAGCGTCGTCTCGCCTGAAGAGACGCTAAAGGAAGTAGCCGAAAGCGCCATTCGTGAAGTCATCGGTGAAAATATTGCCAGCTTCATTCTGCGCGAGGGTCGCCCCCAGGTGGCCGAAGATGCTCAGGAGCTGATGCAGGAAACCCTCGATTTTTACAAGACCGGGATCGTTGTGACGCAGTTCAACCTGGTCGATGCGCAGCCTCCACCGGAAGTCCAGCCGGCAGTCGACGACGCTACCAAGGCGCGCGAGGACAAGGAGCGGTTCCAGCTGCGCGCCGAAGCTTATGCCAACGACATTATCCCCCGCGCTCGTGGCGCGGCCGCCAGACAAATGCAGGAGGCCGAGGCATACCGGGAACGGGTTATTGCCGACGCCGAGGGTGAAACCGCACGTTTCCTCGCTCTCCTCGAAGAGTATGAGAAAGCGCCGGAGGTAACCCGGCAGCGTCTTTACCTCGAGGCCGTCGAGGAGGTGTACGGCGCCAACGCCAAGGTAATTATCGATTCCGAAAGCGGCGGCAACCTGCTTTATTTGCCTATAGACAAGCTGATGGAGCGCAGCCGCCAGAGTCAGGATGGCGGCGAAATCCGCAATCGTGGCGGCTCGTCAGAAGCCAGTCAGGAGGCAACGACTGACCGAACCCGAAACGACTCCCGATCGAGGACCCAGCGATGAGAATTGTGATAGCTGCAATTGCGGTGCTGGTGTTGCTGGGTTTCACCTGCCTGTTTGTCGTCGATGAACGAGAGCTTGCGCTCAGGTTCAAATTCGGCGAGATCATGCAGACTGATTACAGCCCGGGCCTGTATTTCAAGCTGCCGTACCCCTTCAACGAAGTGCGCAAGTTTCCCGACCGTATCCTGACGTCGGATAACCTGCCCGAACGATTTCTGACCGGCGAGACAAAATTCGTCGAGGTCGATTTCTTCATCAAGTGGCGGATTATCGATGCGGCGCAATACTACCGGTCGTTCAACGGTATCGAAGAGTCGGCGTCGGCCCGCCTGATCGAGATCGTAACCGACGGCATCAAAGACGAATTTGCGGACCGCACCATCCAGGAGGTGGTCTCGGCAGAGCGTTCTGAGTTGATGGACAACATGCTGGTGGCCTCACGAGCAGTGGCGCAGCAGCTGGGTGTCGATATTGTCGATGTTCGGGTCAAGCGGATCGACCTGCCGCCTGAGGTATCAGGCTCGGTCTTTGATCGCATGCGCCAGGAGCGTGGGCGTACCGCCAAGCTGCTGCGTGCCGAGGGCGAGGAAACCTCCGAGCGAATCCAGGCGGAAGCGGAGCGTGAGCGCACGGTGATCCTGGCAGAGGCCTATCGCGATGCCGAGCGCATCCGCGGTGAGGGCGATGCCCGGTCAGCCGAGATTTATGCCAACGCCTACAACCGAAACCGCGAGTTTTATTCCTTCCATCGCAGCATGGAAGCCTACCGCCGCGCCCTGACCAATGGGTCCGATGTGCTGGTGCTCGAACCCGACAGCGAGTTCTTCAAGTACCTCAACAGCTCCGGACCCTGACGGATGGGCAAGAGCGTCGTTGTCATAGGCACCCAGTGGGGTGACGAGGGCAAAGGCAAAATCGTTGACCTCCTGACCGACAGGGTCGATGCCGTGGTGCGTTTCCAGGGCGGACACAATGCCGGGCACACGCTGGTTATCGACGGTGCCAAGACGGTACTCCACCTGGTCCCTTCCGGGGTTTTGCGAGAGGTCGAATGCCTGATCGGCAACGGTGTCGTGCTGTCGCCACCGGCCTTGCTCGAGGAAATCCAGATGCTGGAAAGCCGCGGCATCGGCGTGCGCGACTGCCTCGGAATCAGCCCCTCCTGCCCGGTCATCCTGCCGTCTCATGTCGCGCTCGACCAGGCTCGTGAGGCGGCGCGTGGTGCCCGCGCGATAGGCACGACCGGTCGCGGAATCGGGCCTGCCTACGAAGACAAGGTGGCTCGGCGTGCGGTCAGGGTTGCCGACCTCATGCATCGAGAACAGTTCGCGGCCCGTCTCGGAGAGACGCTCGATTACCACAATTTTGTGCTCAAGAATTATTTTCGTGCCGAGCCGGTCGACTTCCAGGAGACCCTGGAGAACTACCTGGCGATGGCCAGAGAAATCGAACCGATGTGTGCTGATGTGACCGGCCGGCTGTATGCGCACGCAGTAGCCGGGCACAACGTGCTGTACGAGGGAGCCCAGGGTGCGATGCTCGATATCGATCACGGCACCTACCCCTACGTTACGTCGTCAAACACCACGGCCGGGGGCGCTGCGACGGGTACCGGCATGGGCCCGGCCTATCTGCAGTACGTGATGGGTGTGGTCAAGGCCTACACGACCCGGGTCGGCAGCGGTCCGTTCCCGACCGAGCTGTCCGACGACACCGGTGCCCACCTCGCGCGTGTCGGGGCCGAGTTCGGTGCGACGACGGGCCGGCCGCGCCGGTGCGGCTGGTTCGATGCCGTCAGCGTACGCCGGGCAATCATCAACAACGGCGTCAGCGGGCTGGCCGTGACCAAGCTGGACGTTCTCGATGGCCTGGATACCGTGCGGGTATGCGTCGGGTACCAGGTTGACGGTCGGGAGATCGATACACCGCCGACCGGTGCGGAACGGATGGCAGAGGCCATACCGGTTTACGAAGATCTGCCGGGCTGGAGCGAATCCACGGCCGGGGTCACGCGTTACGAGCAGCTGCCGCAGGCGGCTCGCAGTTACCTCGAGAGACTGCAGGAACTGTGCGACGTACCGATTGCTCTCATTTCCACGGGTGCTGACCGCAATGAGACCATCGCGCTGGAAGACCCTTTTTCCTGAACGATCGGGAAAGCTGGTGCCGAGGAGAGGACTTGAACCTCCACGGGGTTGCCCCCACTGGCACCTGAAGCCAGCGCGTCTACCAATTCCGCCACCTCGGCCTGAGCGATACAGCGGTTGCTGTACCGACGGAAGGCGCGAACTTTATCACACAACCGCCGCTTTTCAAGTCGCCGCGGGATCGCAGACAGGACCACGATAAATGCCGAAAAAAAGCAGAAAAACCCAGGACTGGCGCAAGGATGACCGGCATCACCGGCGCGAAGCCTCGCGCTACGACCGTCCGCTGCCGAGCCGCGAGTACCTGCTCGAACTGCTCCACGAGAAGGGCGTGCCGTTACGCGGCAACGACCTGTTCCGGTTGCTGGAAATCGATAATGAGGAAGATCGCGATGCGCTGAGTAACCGGCTTCGTGCCATGACCCGCGACGGTCAGCTGATCCGAAACAGGGCAGGGCAGTATTGCCTGATCGACAAGGTACCGCTGGTAACCGGTACGGTGATCGGCCACCGCGACGGCTACGGCTTCCTGCGCCGGGACGACGACGAGCCCGAGGACCTGTACCTGTCATCGCGACAAATGCGCGAAGTGATGCACGGCGACCGCATCGCCGTTCGCGTGACGCCGTCGCGGCGCCGGGGGCGGCTCGATGCGCGGGTTGTCGAAGTGCTGGACCGTGCCAACGATGAAGTCGTGGGCCGCTACTTTCACGAGAGCGGGGTCGGTTTTGTAATTCCCGACAACAGCGCCATCAGCCACCAGGTCATCGTTCCGCGGGGCCGCACCGGGCGGGCCCGTACCGGCCAGGTTGTAAGCGTCCGGATAGACGAACCGCCGACCCGTCATTCACAGCCGGTCGGCACGATTATCGAGGTGCTCGGTGGCGATCATACGCCGGGTATCGAGACGGAGATCGCAATTCGGGCCCACAACCTTCGGCACGAATGGCCAGAGTCTGTCGTGCAGGAAACCGGCAAGATTCCTGACTCGGTCCCGCGATCGGCGCTCAGGAGCCGCACCGATTTGCGCGAGCTGCCGCTGGTTACCATAGACGGCGCGGATGCGCGGGACTTCGATGACGCAGTGTTCGCCGAGCGCACCGCCAGCGGCTGGCGGCTCTACGTGGCCATCGCTGACGTTGCTCACTACGTACAGCCGGGCAACGCGCTCGACGATGAGGCGGTCAAGCGTGGCACCTCGGTTTATTTTCCGACCCGGGTAATCCCGATGTTGCCGGAGTCGTTGTCCAACGGGCTTTGCTCGCTCAATCCGGGCGTCGACCGGCTCTGCATGGTCTGTGAAATGCTGGTCAACCGCGACGGCAAAGTTACGCGGTCGACATTCTATGAGGCCGTGATGAAGTCGCATGCGCGGCTGACTTACAATGAGGCCGCGGCGGCGCTTTACGAGGACGACAAGAAGGCTCGCGAGCGCATCGGCCCGCTGATCGAAGATCTCGAGGTGCTCGACGAGTTGTACCGCGCCTTCGCGGCCGCGAAAAAGAAACGCGGCGCCATCGAAATCGAGACCCGGGAAGTCAAGTTCATCTTTAATGCCAAGGGGCGCATACACGGCGTCGAACCCTACCGCCGCAATGACGCTCACAAGATCATCGAAGAGTGCATGATCGCCGCTAATGTACAGGCCGCGCTTTTCCTGCGGCGCAAACGCCTGCCGACCCTGTTTCGCCGTCACGACTCTCCGGAAGAGTCGAGACGCGAAAAGCTGCTGGATTTTCTGCAGCCCCTGGGACTCAGGATGCCCCGGCGTGGGGCGATTACGCCAGATCACTACGCCCGGGTGCTGCGCGCTGCACGGGGCCGCGCCGATGCGGAGCTGATCGAGACAGTCATGCTGCGATCGATGCCGCAGGCGGTTTATTCGCCCGACAGTGAAGGGCACTTCGGACTGGCGCTGGACAATTACGCGCATTTCACCTCGCCAATCCGCCGCTATCCCGATCTGCTCGTCCATCGTGGCATCAAGCATGCGCTGCGTGGCGGCGGGGTGCGTAAATTCCCTTACAACCGCAAGCAGATGGAGAGCCTCGGCCAGCGGTGCTCGGCGGCCGAGCGGCGGGCAGACGAGGCGACCCGTGACGCGATTGACTGGCTCAAGTGCGAGTTCATGCAGGACAAGGTCGGTGACGTGTTCGACGGTACCGTCAGCTCGGTTACCAACTTCGGACTTTTCGTGCAGCTGGACGAAATCAACATAGAAGGGCTGGTGCATGTTACCGAGCTGGGGGACGATTACTTCCAGCACGACCCGACCGGACACCGGCTCGTAGGCGATGCCACCGGCAAGACTTTTCAGCTTGCAGATCGCGTTCGGGTCCGGGTTACCGGCGCCAGCATGGAAGACCGCAAGATCAACTTCGAACTGGCCGGCCAGAAAAAAAATCGGCAGCCTAAAAGCGCAAAAGGAAAGCAGAAACGCCGGTCCGGCAAGGGTGGCCGACGACGGTGAAACCGGACAACGATAACGTTGTTTTCGGAATGCACGCGGTGACCCGGATCGTTCGCGAGGAGCCGGCCCGGGTGCGGGCGCTGTTCCTGCAGGCAGGCCGTGAGGACACGGCGGTGACCCGGCTGACCGAAGCGGCAGCGCAGCACGGGTTTCCCGTCGAAACGGTGCCGCGTCAGCGCCTGGACCAGCTGTGCGGCGGCGCCCGTCACCAGGGTGTCGTGGCGTATATCGATACGGCGCCGCCCATGGATGAACGCGGGCTCGAGCAGCTCCTCGATGGAATTGACAGCCCTTTCTTGCTGGTCCTGGATGGCGTCCAGGATCCCCACAACCTCGGTGCGTGTCTGCGCACCGCCGCAGCCGCCGGCGTTCACGCGGTGATCGTGCCACGCGACCGGGCAGTCGGGGTCACGGCAGCGGTCCGCAAAGTGGCCAGCGGCGCCGCGGACCGGGTCCCGGTGGCCCGGGTGACCAACCTCGCGCGGACCCTGCGTGGGCTGGCCCGTCGCGACATCTGGTGCTACGGGGCAGCGGCCGGTGAGGGGCGATGCCTCTACGACCTCGACCTGCGTGGGCCGCTCTGCCTGGTGCTGGGCGGTGAGGCCCGGGGCTTGCGCCGGCTGACCCGGGAGCACTGTGACGAGCTCTTTCATATCCCCATGACCGGCGAGGTCGAGAGCCTGAACGTTTCGGTGGCCGCGGGGGTCTGCCTCTTCGAGGCCCTGCGGCAGCGTTAGAGGGGCAGAATAAGCAGCGCTTCCGGCAGATTGCATGAGAAATCTGGCGGCATTGGCTCCGAGGAACGGACCCCACAGCTTTCTCGTCCAGGCCTTCGCTAGCCCAGGAAACTGCCGGGTTTGCGGGCGATTGCGGTCCGGGCCCGGATTCGCGTAAGATTCGCCGTCCTGCCTGCGGGCAGAGGGCCGGTCCGAAGGGCCGCCCGACTCCTTGCCTCACCGCGGCGACGCGGGAGGCTTTTAATCCAGAGGGAGCACACAATGCGTCACTTCGAAGTTGTATTCCTGGTCCATCCGGACCAGAGCGAGCAGGTGCCTGCGATGATCGAGCGTTATCGCGGGATGATCGAGACCGCGGGCGGTCAGATTCACCGGCTCGAAGATTGGGGCCGCCGCCAGCTGGCCTTCCCGATCGCCAAAGTCCACAAAGCTCATTACGTTCTGCTGAACATCGAAGGCTCGAAAGAAGTCCTCGATGAATTGATAGCTGCGTTCCGGTTCAATGATGCGGTCCTGCGTCATCTCGTCATTCGCCGCAAGGACGCCGTGACCGAGCCGTCGCCGATGGCCAAGGCCAAGGAAGAAGAAAAGGAACGCGAACGCGGCCGTCGTGACGATCGGGGTGATCGGGGCGACAAGCGTGGCGACAGGCCGGCCGAGAAGCCCGCCGAAAAGCCTGCCGAAAAGCCTGCTGAACCTGCAGCAGACGAATCGCCCGCTGCCGAGCCCGCTGCCGAGCCGGCTGCCGAGCCGGTTGCCGATAGCGGCGCTGAGCCAAAAGCAGACTCAACCGAATCCGAGGAGGCCTGAGATGTCCAGATTTTTTCGCCGCAGAAAGTACTGCCGGTTTACGGCTGACGGCATTGATGAGATCGACTACAAAGATATCGGGATGCTCAAGAATTACGTGACCGAGACGGGCAAGATCGTGCCCAGCCGGATCACCGGCACCAAGTCGCATTACCAGCGTCAGCTGTCGACCGCGGTGAAGCGGGCGCGCTACCTGGCGCTGCTGCCGTACTGCGACCGTCACTGAGTGCAATCGGCCGCCCGGCCGATCACGATGAACGGCTTTGTCGAATGGCTGGTTGCGCGCCAGTTTCGCCTCGCACTGGTCGCCGCCGCGCTGGTGCTCGTCGCGGTGATGAACCCGCTGCTGTCGCCGCTGAGCCTCCTGGGCCAGGCGGTGGTTGCACTCGCGGTGCTGACGCGCGGCCCGGCGGATGGAATAGCCGTTGCGGTCCTGGCGACGTTGATGCTGGTTTTGCCCCAGCTGTTTGGCGGCCAACCGGAAGTGATGACGGTCGTTGCGGTAGCGCACTGGCTGCCGGCCCTGGCACTGGCCGTTTTGCTCGAGCGTAGCCGGTCATTATCGCTCGTGGCGCAGGCGGCTACCGTAGTGATCGCGGCAACCGTCGCGCTGGTCTTCCTGCTGGGTGGACCCGTGAGTTTCTGGCAGGATCTGCTGTCGACCCAGATCGAGGCGCAGGGCGCACAGGTGGCGCCTGCCGTGGTCGACGAGGCCAGCCGGATCGCAACCGGCCTGCTCGGCGGCGTAACGCTGCTGACCTCGCTGGGCGCGGTGTTCATCGCCCGCTGGTGGCAGGCCAGCATTCGAGAGCCTGGTGCTTTTGGTCGGGAATTCAGGGCGTTGCGGATGGGCGTCGTGGTTGGCGTGGTAACGGGCCTGGTGTTCGTGGCCGCGGGCCTGACGCGATTGACGGTGCTGGAAAACCTGACTTTGGTGCTGGTTACCGGTTTTCTGCTGCAGGGTCTTGCGGTGACGCACGTTATTGCAGCGGTTAGCGGCAGTTTCTGGCTGGTGGCCGTTTACGTTTTATTGATTGTGGCGATGCCCGCCGCGGTACCGGCGGTAGCCGGCCTCGGGTTCGTCGATAACTGGTTTGATTTGAAGTCGCGTCTGCTTCGGCGTTGACTGTAGTAAAAAGGTGAAATGATGGAAGTCATACTACTGGAAAGAGTCGAGAACCTCGGTGGCATCGGTGAGCTGGTCAAGGTTCGGCCCGGTTACGCGCGTAATTTCCTTTTGCCTCAGGGCAAGGCGGCGCTGGCAACGAAAGAAAACATCGATCGCATCGAGGCAATGCGTGCCGAACTCGAGGCGCGTGCTGCCGAAGAGCTTGCAGGTGCAGCAGAGCGTGCGGAAAAAGTACGTGAGCTCGGCAGCGTTACGATCGCAGCGCGAGTCGGCGCCGAAGGCAAGTTGTTTGGTTCGGTTGGCACTATCGATATTGCTGACGCGTGCGAGAAAGCCGGAGTTGAAGTGCAGCGCAGCGAAGTGCGGCTGCAGGACGGCCCGCTGCGCCTGGTTGGCGAACACACGGTCGATATTCACCTGCATACAGACCTTTCCATACCGCTCGCTGTAAACATTGTCGAAGAAGAATGAGGTCCGTGCGCGGGCCGTGGTATTCTCGGAATTGTCGGGACCGGGGGCTGGTTCCTGATATCCGAGAGATACTTCGTTGACCGAACTCGCGCACGACATTCACGACTCCGAAATGCAGCGGCTGCGGATGCCGCCGCATTCTGTCGATGCAGAGCAGGCGGTCCTCGGCGGCCTGATGCTGGACAACCGCGCGTGGGACGCGGTTGCAGATGTCATCACCGAGGATGACTTTTATCGCTCCGATCACCGGTTGATTTTCGGCGCCATCCAGCAGCTTGCCGATGGCGGGCGGCCATACGACCCCGTCACTATTTCCGAACTCCTGTCGAACAACAGCAAGCTCGCGGAAGCGGGTGGTCTCGATTACCTGGGAGACCTCGCGCGTGAAACTCCGAGTGCGGCCAACATCCGGGCTTACGCCGAAATCGTTCGCGAGCGGTCGATGCTGCGCGAACTCATTCGGGTGGGTGGCGAGATTGCCGGCAGCGCCCACGACACCGGTGGCGCGAGCGCAACCGATCTCGTCGACGAAGCAGAGCGGCGGGTCCTCGAGATTGCGGAGCGCGGCAAGCGCCGCGGATCGGGCTTCGTGCCGATACGCCAGGTGCTGTCACCCACGGTCGACCGCCTGGACACGTTGCACAACACGCCCGGTGACATTACCGGCATTACCAGCGGTTTTACCGAGCTGGACCGGATGACCGCCGGTCTGCAGCCGGGCGACCTGATCGTGGTGGCGGGGCGGCCGTCGATGGGCAAGACCAGCCTGGCGATGAACATCGCCGAGAATGCCGCGATTGGTAAGGAAATCCCGGCCGCGATATTCAGCATGGAGATGTCCTCGGACCAGGTTGCCCTGCGAATGATCAGCTCGCTGGGGCAGCTCGACCAGGGCAAGCTGCGAACCGGACGGTTTCGCGACGAAGACTGGCCGACGATCACGGGCGTCATTGCCCAGATGTCGGAGGCACCCATTTTTATCGACGACACTCCGGCGCTTTCACCGACCGAGGTACGGGCACGGGCGCGACGCCTGAAACGCGAACACGGGCTCGGGCTGATTGTTCTCGACTACCTGCAGCTGATGGGAATTGCCGGCAGCTCGGAAAACCGGGCAACCGAGATTTCTGAAATCTCGCGTGGTCTCAAGGCGCTTGCTCGAGAGCTCGAGGTACCCGTCATCGCGCTGTCGCAGCTCAACCGCGGTGTCGAGCAGCGAACCGACAAGAAGCCGGTCATGTCGGACCTGCGGGAGTCCGGGGCGATCGAGCAGGATGCGGACCTGATCCTGTTTATCTATCGCGATGAAGTATACGACAAGGAATCTCCGCGCAAGGGAATCGCCGACATCATCATCGCCAAGCAGCGTAATGGTCCGATCGGAGAGTTTCCGCTCACGTTTCGCGGCCAGTACACTCGCTTCGACGACTTCATACCCGACAGCTATGGAGATGCGCCCTTTTGAAGGTTGAGCCGCCGTCCGCCGTCATCGACACGGACGCACTCCGGCACAACCTGGCTGCGGTACGCCGGGCAGCACCCGGCAGACGCGTGATGGCGGTTATCAAGGCCGATGCCTACGGGCACGATGCACGAATCGTTGCCGCCGCGCTCGCCGGTGCAGATGCGCTTGCGGTCGCCCGGGTGGACGAGGGCGCGACGGTGCGGGAACAGGGTTTTCGTAACCGCATCGTGGTCCTGGAAGGATTCGCCAACACCGCTGAGCTGGCATTGGCCGGCCGCTACGATCTCGAACTGGTCATCCACCACCCGACGCAGTTGAACTTGCTCGAATCACACCATGAACGGGTCCGATTCAGAGTCTGGCTGAAGCTCGACAGCGGCATGCACCGGCTGGGTTTCAGCGAGCCGGAATTCCGGTCCGCACTCGACAGGGCAGCAGCCCTGCCGCAGGTTGTGGCGCCGATCAATCTCATGACCCACTTTGCCTGTGCCGATGATCGCGATTCATCCATGACTGACCAGCAGCTGGCGGTTTTCGAGCGGGTTTGCGAGGGGCAGCCAGGGTCACGCAGCGCCGCCAATTCAGCGGGTCTCCTGGCGTGGCCTGCCTCGCATTACGACTGGGTCCGTCCCGGCATCATGCTGTACGGCATTTCGCCCTTTGCCGGTCAATCGGGGCCGGAGCTGGGTCTGCGCCCGGTAATGCAGTACCGGTCGCGCCTGTTGGCAACGCGGCAAATCGAAGCCGGTGAGCGGGTCGGTTATGGGGCGACCTGGACTGCGCCGGAAAAAACCTGGATCGGAACAGCGGCCGCCGGCTATGGCGATGGCTACCCGGGCAACCTGCCGTCCGGCACGCCGGTGCTGGT
>JAHEKH010000167.1 GCA_024638445.1 Gammaproteobacteria bacterium
TCGCCTGATAGGCAGTCCCGTCGCGACGGAACGCCTCGAGGCGTTCCGTCGAGCTACCGGTTTCCCCGATGTCGGGGCGATTAACCAGTCAGTCGTAGACTAAAACCGTCGCCGGCAGTTAACCAGCCTATGGCGTCGCAATCACGCGGACCGCCGCACCGATGTCGTTCAAAGTGCTGATACCGGGAATCTTGTTGATCCCGAGCAGCAGGAACGGTCCATTATTGACCAGCGGATTGATCGTCTCGTTGACGCCGATACCTACGACGTTATCGTCATCGGGCTCGATCGTTATGGTAATGACCCGCTGAATTTTCAGGGTCGGCGCGACGACTATCGTGACGAGTGACCGCCCCACGAGATTGCTGAACGGAACTTCCAGCGAGCCCAGGGCGTTGAAACGGACCGTCAGATTAACTTCCTGGCCAGGCTGAGCCACGAATATTTCAGCGAATCCCTGGTTTGGATCCTGCATGATCGGAAAAGAATCGAGCGTCACCTGCAAACCGGCGCCGCGTTCACCTTTGGGCAATGCCTGCGTGACATCGACGACGTCGTACACCTGCGCCTGGCGTTCGGCAACGGTGCCGTCAGCATAATAGAGCGTCACGTTTTCAGCGGTCGCGTGGAGACTGAACAAAGCCAGCACGGCAGCGCTCGTCAGTAGAACGAGTTTTTTCATTGATATCTCCTGGATTAGGACTTTAGCAATCCTATTATTGAGTCTGAACAAACCGAGTATAGGCAGGGATTCCTGCGGATTCTTACAAACTAAATTTGGTCCAATTCCAGTTCACTGGCCCCTCCTGATCTGATCAAATCGATGTTGATCTCTGTCATTCACTGGAAATACCTGTGCTTTCAGCTATAGCTAAGAGATCCACGATCAAGGGGAGATCGATAATGGGAAATCCTGCCGTGGGCCGATCGGCCCTGTTTTTTTGTGTCTGCCTGTTCATGGCGGCTCCATCCAGCGGAACAATCAACGAGAAGCCACACCCGCTGGGCGATGCGAAACGGCTTCAGCCAACCGAACAAGCAGCCACAACCGTGATGCCGTCAAAAATGTCTCGTGACGAAGCCCGGCACCAGGCCATTATCGAGGCTTTGCTGGCCAACCGCCCAAGTCTGCGGGCAACCGGCTGCGGCGACGGTCTGCCCGATGCCGGCGAACAGTGCGATGACGGCAACCTGGCCAACGGTGACGGTTGCTCCGACACCTGTGCGATCGAGTTACCGTTCGTCTGCACTGACGCGACCGGCACTAGCGAAGTCGATGATCCCGGCTTCGAGCTTGGCGGCATAACGACGACCGGAAGTGCAAACCCGTTCTGGTCAGAATCGTCTTCTGCAACCAGCTTCGAACCGATCTGTAGTGAAGAAGTCTGCCTTGGCGGTGGCGATCTGGCGCTCGATGGCTCACACTTTCTGTGGTTCGGCGGAATCGACCCTGCAACGGCGAACACCCAGTCCGTCTCCCAGGCGATGACGATTCCCGTCGGCGCAACGGAACTGAGCTTCTGGTCGCTGCGGGGAATCTGTTTCGCCAGCGGGACTGATGCGGTCACCGTAACAATCAGCCCGATTCCGGCACCGGTGGCCACAATTACCTGCGATGCCACTGACGCTGACTGGGTTCAGAATACAGTCGACATCACCGGCTACGCCGACGGTCTGAGTCATACGATCACGTTCAGCGGCACGACCAACGGCGACGGTCTCGGCACAAACTTCACGAACATCTTCATCGACTTCGTGAACATCGACGTACCCGGCGGCATTACGGCCGTACCCAGCGTGTGCTCCCAGTCCTGTGGCGACGGCTTGCCTGACCCGGGTGAACAATGCGATGACGGCAACCCGGTCGACGGCGACGGCTGCAGCAGCGCCTGCCAGGTCGAAACCGGTTTTACCTGTTCGGCGGCCTTGCCCTCGGTACCCGAGGACGCTGTCGCCGACGGCAGTCTCGAGAACGGTGGCCTGCTGACCTCCGGTGCGGCGAACCCGGACTGGGCCGAGACCGGCAACTTCGACCTCGATCCGCCAAACGGCGCGTTTTTTACGCCGATCTGCAACCCGACAGCCTGCGGCGTGGACATTGCGGAAACCGGCACACACTACGGCTGGTTTGGCGGCATTGATCCCGTCGTCGACCAGTTCCAGTCCCTCACCCAAACGGTGATTCTGCCGGCCAGCGCGACGACCCTGACCTTCAGCGCCTTCCGCGGCCTGTGCTCGAGCCTGGGCACCGATTTTCTGCTGGTTCGAATTGACGGCAATCCGGTACAACAAATTCTCTGTGACACAACGGACTCGAACTACGTCGAGTACAGCATTGATCTTGCTACGGCACCCGGTGGTCCGTACAACAATGGCGGCGCACACAGTGTGTCGTTTGTCGCCAAGAGCAACGGGCTCGGCGCGGGGGATTTCACCAACATTTTCCTCGACGATGTTTCGATCCTGACCGGCGGAACGGTTCCCGGTGGGCCAAGCGTCTGCACGGAAAACTGCTACGACTTCGACTTCGGCCCGGCGGGCGCCGGCGACCTGACCGGATGGACCACCTTCCAGGACGGCGTTGCCTCCGCGCCCTGGGGCCTGACCGATGACGGCATCTGCTGGAGTAACAACCTGCCCGGACCGCCGGCGGCTAATGTCACCGGTGGAGACGGTGAAGCGGCCTGCGTCGATTCAGATGCCGTGGGCGTATCCGGGCTGGTGAACTCCTACCTGTGCTCACCGCTGATCGATTACGCGGCCGCGACCAACCCGGCGCTGAGCTTCTTCTACAACTACCAGATCTTTGGTGCGGGAACCGGCGAGGATGCCTTCGAGGTCCTGGTCGGCACGGCACCACCTGATCTCCTGAGCATCGGCGGCTATACATCGGTGTTCTCGACCAGCGCGAACCAGGGCGAACTCGCCGCATTGCCGGGTGAATCCGAACTCATACCGGTAGGCGCACAGGCCGGCTACGTCTGTTTCCGTTATGGCGCCGACTTTGACTGGTATGCACAGCTGGATAACGTCGCTATTACCGCCGAGGCCTGCACGGCACCGTCCGGTATCACCGGTACCCCGTCAGACGCCTCCCTGCAGGCAGCGGCGTGCCGCAACTCGACAACGGGTCAGATCGTGTTTGTACCGGGCAGCGGCACCGGCACCTTCGACTGCACGGCGGCCGGGCTATCCGCCTCGCCGGGTGACCAGGTGCTGACCTTCGCGCTCGGTACCGCAAGCTGCGGCGGCGGGACCTGCACGGGTGTCGGTGAAACTGTGACCGGTTTTAGCGGACAGGCGGCCCTGTGTGGCAATGACACCACCGGTCAGTCGCAGATCATCCCGCTGAGCGGCGCGCAGTCAGTCGACTGCAGCGGCGTTCCCGGCGGCTTCAGCGACGGCGACGCGGTTCGCCTGATCGTCCTGGGCACTGCCCTGTAGACCCACGGGGTTTGCGGCCCGGGATGGGCCGCGAACCCCGCACCAACTGATTTGCGGCAGGCCCCTGCTTTCTCTATTTTCTCCTGGACCACAGGGAGAAACCTATGCAAGACCATGGACTGAAAACCGCCGTAATTTACGGCAGCGCCAGACGTGAGCGCCGCGGAATCAATGCCGCCCGGTTCATCGTCAATCAGCTCGGGAACCGAGGGCACACGGTATCGCTGGTCGATACCGAGGAATACCAGCTGCCCATGCTGGACCTGATGCACAAGGAATACGACGACGGCAAAGCCCCCCAGGCCATGCAGGAGGTCGCCGACATACTCGCATCGGCCGACGGCTACGTTATCGTCAGCGGAGAATACAATCACAGCGTTCCGCCAGCGCTGAAAAACCTCCTCGATCACTACCAGTCCGAATACCTGTACAAACCCAGCGCCATCGTCACGTATTCGGCCGGACCCTTTGGCGGTGTCCGTGGACTGATCAATCTCCGGGGCATCCTGGCGGAACTCGGCACCCCGAGCATCCCCAGCGCGTTCCCGGTATCCGTGGTGCAAAAGTCGTTCGATAAAAACGGCGAAGCCATTGACGAAGCCTACGAGAAACGGGTCAAGCGTTTTCTCGATGAGTACGAGTGGTACGCGTGTGCGCTGCGCAACGCACGTGAAAAGGAAACGTGTGACTCTGAACAACCGGTGCAGCAAGGCTTGTGTCGTGGCACGGGCTGAGGCATCGGCTATATTGAAAACAGGGTGCGACA
>JAHEKH010000007.1 GCA_024638445.1 Gammaproteobacteria bacterium
GAAAGCGTCACCCTCGCCTATGTTGACCAGAGCCGCGATGCGCTGGATGACAGCAAGACGGTCTGGGAAGAGATTTCCGACGGCCAGGACATGATCCGCGTCGGCAATTTCGAAACGCCCTCGCGCGGCTACGTGGGCCGGTTCAATTTTCGTGGCGGCGACCAGCAGCAGCATATCGGCAACCTGTCGGGCGGCGAACGCAACCGGGTACACCTGGCCAAGCTGCTGCGGGCCGGCGGCAACGTGTTGCTGCTCGACGAGCCGACCAACGACCTGGACGTGGAAACGCTGCGGGCACTGGAAGAAGCGCTGCTGAATTTCCCCGGCTGTGCCGTGGTGATCTCACACGACCGCTGGTTTCTCGACCGGATTGCCACGCATATTCTCGCCTTCGAGGGCGACAGCGCAGTGACCTGGTTCCAGGGCAACTACGCCGACTACGAGCGCGACCGCAAGCGCCGGCTGGGCAAGGACGCGGAGCAGCCGCACCGCATCCGCTACAAGCGGCTGGCCAGCTAACAGGCCGGGTCGGTTCAGCTGCGCGCGGGCAGGTATTTCTCGCGGCGGAGTTGCCTGGTCGGAAATTCGCGGGCCTTCAGCATCTCCATGGCCTCGTCGATCATGTTCGGGTTACCGCACAGGTAGACGATGTCGTTGGCCGGCTGTGGATCGAGTGCCGCCACATGCAGCTGGACGTAGCCGTTTTTTTCCCACGGGTGTGCATCGTCCGGCATTTCGCGGCTGTAGCACGCATGAAAATTGGCGCCTTCCCGGGTGCTGCAGAATTCCTCGAAATCACGGGCGAACAGGGCTTCCTCGCGACGCCAGATGCCGAGCAGGATCTCCACGGTGAACCCCTCGTCCAGCCGTTGCTCGATCAACGGCAGCATCGCCCGGTAGGGCGTCACACCGGTGCCTGTCGCCGCCATGATGTAGCGGCACGGCTCGTCATCACGGAGAACAAAGCGGCCATAGGGGCCGCTGGCGTCAACGACGTCACCCACCTCGAGACCGAACAACAGCTTCGTGGCACGGCCGTCCTTGACGGGAGATACGGCAACCGCGATGTCGTCCGAACCCGGCGGGTTGGCGATACTGTAGCTGCGATGCACAGGCTGACCATCGGCCTCGAAGTGGATGTTGATGAATTGCCCGGCGATGAATTCGAACGGCTCGCCGTCGTCACGCCGAAAAGAGAGGCAGACAATTGTCGGCGTAATCATTTCGATGCCGGTTACCCGTAACGGAAAAGTCTTCCAGGCCACGTCAGTTACGCTCCAGCTCGACCAGCAACCGGCTGAACAGGCTGACCAGGTTTTGTTTCATCGTATTCCAGGACTCTTCCACGCGATCCTCCGCATCGTCTTCGTTCATGTACAGGCGCTGGCACATCTCGATCTGGAGCGCATCGACCCCCGGCCTTCCGCCATAGTGACGGGTGATATAGCCGCCCTTGTAGGGGTCGTTGAGCCTTACATCCAGCCCGGCAGAACGGAATTCCTCCGCCGCCAGCCCGGTCAGCCACGACTCGCAGCTCGTGCCATCCGCATCGCCCAGGTAAATATCCCCTTCCAGCGCCGCATGCAGGCGGTTGGCCCGCGAGGCGACGCTATGCGCATCGATCAGCACCACCCGTCCGTGTTCCGCAAGGACCCCGTCAAGCAGCTGCCCCAATCGTTCGTGGTATGGCGCGTGACAGGCAATCCGCAGCGCTTCGATGGCCTGCGGACCGGGAGGTTCCCTGAAGATCGGCTCGCCGTCAAAGGTTTCCAGCGGCACCAGGCTGGTTTCAAAGCGGCCCGGGTACAGCGGCCCACCGTCAGGCGGACGGTTCAAATCTATGACCAGGCGGCTGAACCGGGCGTGAATCATGGTGATTCCAAGTGCCGGCAGGAAATCGTAGAGGCGGTGCAGGTGCCAGTCGGTCATGGGCAGGCTGCGCATGCGGCTGCTGGCAAATCGCGCGGCAACTTCGTCGGTCAGCGCTACCCCGGTGTGCGGAATACTCACCACCACGGGTCGCGCCGGTCCGTCCGGAGCGAGTTCGACCCATGGCTTCATGCCTGGGTGCACAGGCGATTGACGGTCGTGGCAAACGCTGTTTCACCGGCTGCTTCGATCGCCTGCCCACCAACGTAAACGGCAGCGATATTGTGGCGGTCGCCACCGGTCACCAGCGCATCCAGCGCCCGGTGCGGCTCGAGCCCGGTCAGCGGCGGCTCATCGTTGAGTACGACGAAATCGGCCCAGGTTCCCGGCTCGATCCGCCCGGCGTTCAGCGCCAGCACCCCCGCACCCGCCCTGGCAGCGTGCGCCCACAACAGCGCGCCCAGCCCGTCTTTGCCGGCCAGCACCGCGCGCCGCTCCCGAACCAGCCGCTGGGCATACTCCATCAGTCGAAGTTCCTCGATCGCGTCGATTCGCGCATTGCAGTCTGTCCCTATCGCTATCCGCCCGCCGGCGGCCATGAACTCCTTGGCCGGAAACAGCCCGTCACCGAGATTGGCTTCGGTCAGCGGACAAAGAATCGTATTGACGCCGGCGGCCAGCATCAGGCGCAGGTCGTGGTCGGTGACATGGGTGGCATGAACGAAAGACCACAGGGGATCCAGTTCGCAGGTCTCCGCGATCAGCGCCGCCGGGGTGAAACCCGTTGCCTGGCCGGTCGCCTCGACCTCGGCACGCTGTTCAGCCACGTGCATGTGCACGACTGCATTTTCACCAATGACTTCACGGGCAGCCGCAACCAGGTCCGGCAGGACGGCAGGGTCGACCGCGCGCACGGAATGAGGCGCAATGCCGGCAACCGTGTCGCCCAGCCGCGCCAGCAGTCCGGCAAACTCGTCGACCGAGGCGTGCACGAAACGCTGTTGCGCCTCGCTGGCGGGCTGACCGAAGCCGCCGCGCTCGTAGTAGACCGGCAACAGCGCCAGCCGAATCCCGGCATCCCGGGCCGCGCCGATGACCGCTTCGGCCATCGCGGTACTGTGCGATCCGTCCGGCTCGTGATGCAGGTAGTGAAACTCCGCAACGGTCGTGAACCCGGCCGCGAGCATCTCGCCAAAGGCCTGGCGGGCGATGACGTACTGGTCGTCCGGTGTGATTTTCCGGGCAATTCGGTACATCAGCTCCCGCCAGCCCCAGAAACTGCGCTCACCGACGGCAGCCTCGGCAAAACCGCACATCACCCGCTGAAAACAGTGGCTGTGGGCGTTGACCATGCCCGGCAGGGCGATGGCGCCGTCCCACGGGCCAGCGTCGGTCTCTTCCACCGCGGTTATCAGCCCTTTATCATCCACGTGCACCGCCATTGGCCGGAAGCCGTCCGGTGACAGTGCCTGCTTGAACCGCAAAGTCTTCATCGGGAGTTAGTCGTGCACGACCTGATCGTGGAAAACGCCAGATTGTACCCGATGGACGGTCACACCCGGCCGGTCAATGAGACCTCTTTTGCCGTCGATGACGGAAAGATCAGCGCCATTCCCGCCAGCGGTTCAGCCCGTGAGACCTTCGACGCGCGTGGCCGCATCGTGATGCCGGGCCTGATCGATTGTCACACCCACGCCCTGTATGCCGGCGACCGGATGCAGGAACACCGGCGCCGGCTCGAAGGCGCTACCTATGCGGAGATTGCACGCGAAGGTGGCGGTATCTCTTCAACGGTTCGCGCCGTTCGGGCTGCTTCCGAAGACGACCTCATCGCCCAGACCTTGCCTCGGATCTCAGCCCTTGCCCGCGAAGGGGTTACTACTATCGAGATAAAGAGCGGTTACGGGCTGGCCACCGAACACGAGCTGAAAATGCTTCGCAGCATTAACCGGCTCGGCGCGCAGGTCGCGCAGCGCATCGTGCCGACGTTCCTCGGCGCTCACACTGTTCCGGCTGGCACTACGGCCAAAATCTACGTCGATGAACTGGTCAACGAAATGCTGCCGGCGGTGGTCAGCGAACAACTCAGCGATACCTGCGACATCTATATCGAGTCGATTGCTTTTGACGGCAGCAACGCGCGGCGGGTGCTGCAAAAAGCGAAGGAACTGGGGATGCATTGCCGGGCACACACCGAGCAGCTATCGCATGCAGGCGGCACCCGGCTTGCCGCTGAAGCGGGCGCCCTGTCCTGCGACCACCTCGAATTTGCCGAAGACGAAGACATCGAGGCGATGGGGTCAGCCGGTTCAGTGGCGGTCGTACTTCCGGGTGCTTACTACTTTCTGCGCGAGATACACCGGCCGCCGATGGCCTCGTTGCGCCGGCACGGTGTACCCGTTGCGGTAGCCTCTGACCTCAATCCCGGCACGTCACCGATCGCCAGCCTGCTGACCGCGCTGCACATGGCGACCATCTTTTTTAATCTCAGCGCCGACGAAGCCTTGCTCGGTGTCACCGCGAATGCCGCCCGGGCGCTGGGCCGGCAGGCGGAGCTGGGAACGCTTGCTCGCGGCAAGAAGGCCGACTTCGGTGTGTGGGATATCCCGGCACCGGAGTTTCTCGTCTATCGTCTGGGCGGAATCACCCCTGACGCCGTCTTTATCGGGGGTAGAAAGCTATGAGCAAACCGGAAATGCTGCTCGACGGCGCCAGCCTGCGCCTGGCCGACCTGCGGGATCCGTCCGGATTGAAACCCGGACTGGCGCCTGCGGCACGCAACGCCATGGAGCAATCCGTCTCTGCCCTGCAGCAGATGGTCGCTGACGACCGGATCTGTTACGGCGTGAATACCGGTTTCGGCGCCTTCGCTAACCGCAGGATCGACACGAAATCGATCGGGCAACTGCAGTACAACCTGGTGCGCAGCCACGCCTGCGGCGTGGGTGAGCCGCTGCG
This sequence comes from Gammaproteobacteria bacterium, assembly GCA_024638445.1. Classification (GTDB taxonomy): domain Bacteria; phylum Pseudomonadota; class Gammaproteobacteria; order Steroidobacterales; family JABDKV01; genus JABDJB01. The sequence goes on from JAHEKH010000007.1 coordinate 4,828, forward strand.
GGCCGATACCGTGCGCAGGGCCATGCTGCTCAAGGCCAACAGCCTGGCGGCCGCCTGCTCGGGCGCACGCCCGCTGCTGGTCGAGGTACTGCTGGAACTGATCGACAAGGACGTAACACCCATCATTCCCTCGCGTGGCTCGGTTGCCGCATCCGGCGACCTGGCGCCTCTCGCGCATCTCGCGCTGGCGCTGATTGGCGAGGGCGAGGCCATGCAGGCCGGAAAACGTCTTGAAGGTCCGGCCGTGATGGCCGCGATAGGCCGCGAACCCGTGCGCCTCGGCCCCAAAGAGGGCCTGGCCATGATCAACGGCACCCAGGTCACTACCGCGCTCACCTATGAAGGGCTGCTGCGGGCGGAAAGGCTGCTCAAGGCATCGATCGCGATAGGGGCGTTATCGGTCGATGCCCTGGCCGGCAGCTTTACGCCATTCGACGAACGCATCCACACGGTCAGCCGCCTCGACGGCCAGCAGCGGGTCGCGGCGGAATTCCGGCGCTGGCTCGACCACAGCGAAATCAACTCATCCCACGTCGACTGCGACCGGGTGCAGGATCCCTACAGCCTGCGCTGCATGCCGCAGGTCGCCGGCGCCGCCTGGGACACCTTGCGTCACGCCGCCAGCGTGCTGGAACGCCAGGTCAACGGTGTCACCGACAACCCGCTCATCTTCGGCACCGAGGCGTTGTCGGGCGGAAATTTCCACGCCGAACCGCTGGGCTTTCTCTGTGACTTCATGGCCATTGCGGTCGCGGAGATCGGCAGCGTGTCGGAACGGCGCACCGACCTGCTGGAACGGCGTCTCAATCCGAATCTGAACATGTTCCTGACCAGCGAACCCGGCCTCGAGTCCGGCTACATGATTGCCCACGTCACCGCGACTGCGCTGGCCTCGGAAAACAAGACGCTGGCGCATCCCGCCTCGGTCGACAGCATGCCGACCTCCGCCGGTCAGGAGGATCACGTCAGCATGGCGACGTGGGCCGGCCTCAAGCTCGAAAGGATCTGCAGCAACGTCGCGTCTATCCTGGCGATCGAACTGATTGCCTCGGCACACGCCATAGACAAGCAGCGCCCGTTGAAAACCACGGCCCGACTGGAGCAGCTGCATGCCTGGCTGCGCCGGGATGTGGCTTTCGATCCTGGCGATCACCGCCACGACCTGGAAATCGCCCGGGTGACCGATGCGCTGGAGCGCGGCGAACTCGACACGTTGTTCCCCGCCGGTGGCACGTGCGACGTTATCCTGGGCTAAGGTTTTGTAAAACTTTGCGCGTCGGGCGTGGCGAGTCGCCACAACGTGTTACCTTCGCCCGGCTGTGAAATCTCTCTTTCCACTTTTCGTGCTGGCCCTGGCGCTGGCCGCTACGACGGCGACCGGTCAGCCTGAGCCGGAAGTTATCGAGGTCGCCCCGGGCGACACCCTCTTTGGCCTGGTGCGATTGCACTACCCGGACGAACCGGGCCGCTGGTCGATGCTGGAAAACGAGATCTACAAGAATAACCCGGGCGCTTTTTCCGGTGACAGCAAAGCCAACCTGCAGGTCGGTGCGATGCTCCGGCTGCCGCCCCGTACCCGGCCGGCCGCGCCGGAGCCTGAACCAGAGCCGGCGACCCCACCCAAACAGCCACTGGAGCGCATCGGCAACGTCGCGGAAATCAGCGGCACGCCGCTCGCCATCGACGTCAACAACGAACAGCGCGACCTGCAGCTGGGCAGCGAGATCTATCGTGGCGACGCCATTCTCACCGAGAACGGCAGCGAGACCCGCCTGGAAATGAACGATGGCGCGCAGATCCACCTGCGGGCCGGCAGCCGGATGCTGATCGAGGACCATCGCTACGTCGAGGCGGCGCCCGCCAACAGCCGCAGCATCTTCACGCTACTCAAGGGCGGTTTCCGCGCCATAACCGGGCTGATTGGCCGCGACAATCCTTCGTCGGTCAGGATCAATACGGCGGTCGCCACGCTGGGTATACGCGGCACTGACTTCGGCGTGCGAATCTGCGGTGCCGATGACTGCGTGCTGCCCGACACCGGCCCGTTCGAACCCGGCAACTACTCCGGTGTGCTCGACGGTGAGATCACTATCAGCAATGCCGCCGGTGTGGTACCCGTCGCTACCGGGGAATTCATGCGCACCAGTTCACCGGATGCTGCACCGGTGCCGGCACCGGAAGCCGCGCGACTGGTTTTTTCCGACGAGGAACTGGCTTTGCTGCAACCGGCACCGGAAGAAAAACCCATGAATTTTTTCCAGTGGTTGCGCCAGCGGCTGTTCGGCGACTGACAACGCTCATCGCTGTTAAAGGTGGGAGTTTCTTCCCAAGCCCTGCATCTCTTAGCAAATCGATGCGTGTTGTGGTCTTATGTCGCACCGTGATCGAGCTTATGTCAGGCAGTAGTTTGACGAGGGAATTCAATTGCCTAAGAATCGTCCTTAGCCCCGAATAATGGAAAAGAATAAATGTCCGTATTCGTAAGGATGGGGGGCCGTCTCGAGCACATCCTGAATCTCGAGATCGCGCTCGACTGCCCACATTGCAACGTTCACTCGCACCTGAGTGCCGTCTCGGTACCACGTTACGAGTATCTCGCGCGATTCAAACCCGAGCGCACCGGCATCGTGTTCCGCTGCGATTCCTGCAACGAAGCCGTGTTCCTGCGTTTCCAGGTCGTTCACTATGCGGCGGACCACGCCGAGCTCGATAACCTCTACGAAGAGGTGGAACGGGCGGGCGAACGGTTCGAGATCAACGGCAATGGCGGCAAGGTGGAATCGTTGTTCAACGAGGCGCTGACCTGTTATGCCATAGGTTGTCTCGACGCTTTTGCCTCGATGTGCCGGCGCACAGCGCAGGCGGTCTTCGACGACCTCGGCGAGAGCGGAAAACTCAATGTCTTTGACGAGTTCAATGACGCCGCGCGCCTGGCCGGCATCGACGACGAAACGCTGTCGTTGATGCGAAAAGTGGTCTTCGACAGCGACAGCGAAGGCCGCTCCAATATTCCGGATCTCGACGCCGAAAATGCCGGCGTGCTGCTGGAAATGATGAAAGACCTGTTGTACCAGGTCTACATCCGCCGGGGCCGGCTGCGGCGGGCGCTGCAGGAACGGACGCACCGCCTGGAAGATCCCGGCTCCCAGTCGGCCTGATCCGACGCCGCGCCAGCGGCACTATCCTGTCTCGCCCCGTCGCGGCGATTTGGCTAAGCTTTGTCTACTCAAGACGGAGAGAAACGTATGTCGACTCGCTACCGCGATGTGGAGCTGCACGCACCTACCGGTCCTGAACTGAGCTGCAAAGGCTGGGTGCAGGAAGCGGCGCTGCGGATGCTGCACAACAATCTCGACCCCGAGGTTGCCGAGAACCCGAAAGAGCTGATCGTTTACGGCGGCATCGGCCGCGCGGCGCGCGACTGGGAATCGTTCGACGTGATCGTCGAGACGCTGCAACGGCTGGAAGACGACGAGACCCTGCTGGTCCAGTCGGGTCGCCCGGTCGGCGTTTTTCGCACGCATGAGATGGCGCCAAGGGTGCTGATCGCTAACTCGAACCTGGTCGGCAACTGGGCCAACTGGGACCATTTCTTCGAGCTCGACCGCAAGGGCCTTATGATGTTCGGGCAGATGACCGCCGGGTCGTGGATCTACATCGGTTCGCAGGGCATCGTGCAGGGCACTTATGAAACGTTTGCCGAGGCGCTGCGGCAGCACTACGGTGGCAACGGCGGTGGCCGATGGCTTCTGACCGGCGGTCTTGGCGGGATGGGCGGCGCACAGCCGCTGGCGGCGGTGTTTGCGGGGCTGAGTTGCCTGGGTGTCGAAATCGACCCCGGCCGCATCGAGAAAAGGCTGGAAACAGGTTATCTCGACCGCAAGGCCGGCACCCTCGAAGAAGCGCTGGGCATCATCGATGAAGCTCATGCCCGCGGCAAGGCCGTCAGCGTGGGCCTCCTGGGCAATGCAGCGGAAGTGTTTCCTCAAATCCTTGCCGGTGACCGGCATCCCGACCTGGTTACCGACCAGACCTCGGCGCATGACCCGCTAAACGGCTACATCCCGGCGGGCTACACGCTGGAGGCCGCCGCCGCGCTGCGGGAATCAGACCCGAAGACTTACGTAAAGCTCTCCAAGGAATCCATGGCGCAGCAGGTCCGTGCGATGCTCGGTTTTCACGAGCGCGGGGTCCCGACCTTTGACTACGGCAACAACATCCGCGCAATGGCGCAGGACGCCGGTGTCGTCAATGCGTTCGATTTCCAGGGCTTTGTGCCCCTCTACATCCGGCCGCTGTTTTGCGAAGGCGTCGGGCCCTTTCGCTGGGCGGCGCTGTCCGGCGACCCGGAAGACATCCGCCGCACCGACGAGAAGGCCCGCGAACTGTTTCCGGACAAAACCAGCCTGCACCGCTGGCTCGACCACGCCGCGGAACGCATCCGGTTCCAGGGCCTGCCCTGCCGTATCTGCTGGCTCGGCTACAAGGAACGGCACCTGCTGGGCCTGGCGTTTAACGAGATGGTGCGTAAAGGCGAGCTGAAAGCACCTATCGTGATCGGCCGCGATCATCTGGACTCGGGCTCAGTCGCCTCTCCCAACCGCGAGACCGAGGGCATGATCGACGGCTCCGATGCCGTAGCAGACTGGCCGTTGCTGAACGCGCTGCTGAACACCGCCAGCGGCGCCTCGTGGGTCAGCTTTCACCATGGCGGTGGCGTCGGAATGGGCTATTCGCTTCACGCCGGTGTCGTTATCGTCGCGGACGGTTCCGACCGCGCCGAAAAAGCCCTGGAACGGGTGTTGATCAACGATCCGGGCACCGGCGTCATGCGTCACGCCGATGCCGGCTACGAACGCGCCGCAGAAGTCGCGCGCGAGCGCGGCCTGGACCTGCCGATGCTGGATCGCTAGCCTGCATCGTTGCTGAGAATCGGGAGAACTGCCTTCGTCGTGAGTGGCGCAGGCTAACCACTGCCGTCCAGCGGTTCGTCAAAGTGAAAGCTGGAGATCACCATGCCCTCGCGCAGGTAAAACCGATGGGCAGCCTTGCGCTGGGTGCCGGAGTCGAGATGCAGGTGGGTACAGCCCTCGGCCAGCGCAATGGCCCTCAGGCCGGCCAGCAGGCTGGCGCCATAACCTTTTGACCGGTGCACCGCCGCAGTCACCAGGTCATCGACATAGAGATTGCGGCCGAGAAAAAGGTTTGTCGTAACACGGTAACCGGCAACGGCAACGACTTCGCCGCCCTCGTCGAGATAGGCCAACCGGTAGCCCTCGGCCTGCTGTTCCCGAATCCGTGATAGAAAGTCCTGCTCCTCGAGATGGCCGCGCAGCTCGGCCATCACCGAAAAACAACGGGCGATGTCGGACTTGGTTTCGGCGTGGTGCAGATTCATGATTTTCCCAGGCGATTCGATATAACGGCAATGCGATACGGGAACAATTGTGCCCGCATGATGCCTTCCCGGACCGCGGGATCACGAGTCATGATGCGTTGTGCCTCCCCGGCGGACCCGGCTTCGAGAATCACGATACCGAAGGTACCCGGATCTCGGGTCTGCGTTCGACCGGCGAGCAACACGACACCCTCGACCGCAAGCTGCTCGAGATAAGCCAGGTGCTGATCGAGGACGGCAGACTCAGCCGGGGTCGGACCCTCGATCAGCATCCCGGGCCGCAGCGGCTCAACGCGATAAAGAAACTGTTCGGCCAAGATCGTCAGACGTGCTGGTCGACCAGGATCGGGTTGCCGTCAGGATCGAAGACCATGAACGAACCCGGTCCGCTTCCCGACTCGTCGGCCTCGACCGCAAACTCCACGCCAGCGGCCTTGAGCGACTTCTGGATATCGCGGACATCAGTAAAGTCGTCAACCGGCTGAGCATTATTGTCCCAGCCCGGGTTAAAGGTAAGCGTATTCTTGTCAAACATACCCTGGAACAGCCCGATCGTGTGACTGCCGTTTTTCAGGATCAGCCAGTTCTCGTCTTCGTTACCGCCGAAGATCTCGAACCCGAGATTCTGGTAGAAAGCCTTCGAGGCCTGGATGTCCCTGACCACCAGGCTCACGGAAAATGCTCCGAGTTTCATAGGTCCTCCTGTTCTCCAATGTCGGCAAGGCAGGGCGCGGAATCGGCCGGCAATTCGTCCAGGGCCCGTGCCCGGTTGGTGAGACCGGCCGAATAAACGCGGCAAAGACCGGGCGGTCGTTTACCGCCTGGGAGCCGACTCGAACGTACCCATCGGCGGCACATCAGCCCACCCAGGCGCGGGCGTTGCGGAACATGCGCATCCAGGGGCTGTCCTCGCCCCAGGCAGGGTCGCGCCACGACATCTGCAGGCTGCGGAAAACGCGCTCCGGGTGCGGCATCATGATCGTGATGCGGCCGTCTTCGTTGGTAAAACCGGTATAACCACCCGGCGAACCATTGGGGTTGGCCGGGTACCGGTCTGCCGGGTTGCCGTAATTGTCGACGTAGCGCAACGCAGCGTGCTGGCCGACAGGGATCGCATCGGGATCGGGCGCTGCGCCATTGATCGATTCGAATTTCGCCCTGCCCTCGCCGTGTGAAACCACGACGGGGATCCGGGAACCGGCCATCCCGGCCAGAAACAGCGACGGCGATTCGCAAACTTCCACCAGGCTGAGCCGGGCCTCGAACTGCTCGGACCGGTTACGCACGAAGCGCGGCCAGTGCGCGGTACCCGGGACGATATCGTGCAGCGAGGCCAGCATCTGGCAGCCATTGCACACGCCGAGGGCAAAGCGGTCCTCGCGGGCAAAGAAATCCCGAAAACCGCGTCGGGCCGTGTCGTTGAACAGGATCGACTTGGCCCAGCCTTCGCCGGCCCCGAGAACATCGCCGAACGAAAACCCGCCGCAGGCCGCCAGGCCAACATATTCCGCCAGGGTCCGGCGACCGCTCAGGAGGTCGCTCATATGCACATCGCAGGCCTCGAAGCCCGCGCGCTCGAACGCAGCTGCCATTTCCAGCTGGCCGTTCACCCCCTGCTCGCGCAGTATGGCAACCATCGGTCTGCTGGTATTGACGAAAGGAGCCACCCCACCGGCCGGATCGAAAGTCAGCGACGCCTTCAGTCCCGGGTCGTTGCGATCGAGCAACCGGTCAAATTCCTCGCGGGCACAGTCCGGGTGATCGCGCAGCGACTGCATTCGAAAACTGGTCTCGGCCCAGGCACGCTGCAGCTCGACACGGTCGAGATCCAGCACTTTGCGGGCCCCGATCGACACAACGATCCGGTCATGCGCAGCGGGCGCCCCGATGACCGTCGCGAAGCCGGTCAGGCCGGCCTGCTCCAGCCGCGCCGCAACGCGTGACTCGTCGCTGGCGCGGATCTGCACAACGGCGCCAGGCTCCTCGCTGTACAGGACCGCCGCAGGGTCTCCGGCCGCGGGGAGACTGATACCCAGTCCACAGCGCGAGGCAAAGGCCATCTCGCACAGCGTCACCATCAGGCCACCGTCGGACCGGTCGTGATAGGCCAGCAGCAAGCCCGCTTCGCGCAGCGCCTGCACAAAGCCGAAAAACGCCTCGAGCCGGGCCGGTTCGTCCAGATCGGCCGTTTCACCGCCGATCTGTCCGTAGACCTGCGCCAGGCAGGAGCCGCCAAGGCGGTCGCGCCCGGCGGACAGGTCGAGCAACAGCAGCAAACTTTCCCCGGCTGTTTCCAGCTGAGGCGTCGAGGTTGCACGCACATCCGTTACGGGTGCAAAAGCTGAGACCACCAGCGAAACCGGCGCGGCGACACAGCGTTCGCCGCCCGATTCATCGGTCCAACGCGTCCGCATCGACAGCGAATCCTTGCCAACCGGGATTGCAATGCCCAGCTCGGGACACAGCTCCATACCGACGGCGCGCACGGTGTCGAACAGGTCCGCATCGTCACCCTCGAAGCCCGCAGCCGCCATCCAGTTTGCCGACAGCCGCACTTTATCGAGAGCCGCAATGGGCGCCGCGGCGATGTTGGTGATTGCCTCGGCAACCGCGAGACGACCCGAGGCTGCGGCATCGCGAACCGCGGCCGGAGTCCGTTCACCGACCGCCATTGCCTCACCCGACGTGGCGCTAAACCCGGACGCGGTTACCGCCACGTCGGCTACCGGCTCCTGCCAGGGTCCAACCATCTGGTCGCGCGCAGTCATGCCGCCGACACTGCGGTCGCCGATCGTAATAAGGAAACGCTTGTCGGCAATTGCGGGCAGCCTGAGCAGCCGCTGCAGCGCCTCGGCGACATCGACCGCGGCACCATCAAAACTGTCGGCGGGCGCCGGCTGCCGCTGCACGTCGCGGTTCAGCTTCGGTGTGTTGCCCAGCAGGGTTTCCATCGGCATGTCGATGGCGAGGTTGTCGAAGTAGCGATCGGAAACCTGCAGCTGGCGGGCCTCGGTTCCGGTGCCGATCACCGCAAATGGACAGCGCTCCCTTGCGCAGATGGTCGTGAAATCGGCCAACCGCTCCGGCGCGATTGCCAGCACGTAACGCTCTTGCGCCTCGTTGCACCAGATGCCCATCGGTGGCATGCCGGGCTCGTCGTTGGGAATATCGCGCAGCTCGATCTGTCCACCCAGCTTGCTGTGATCCAGCACCTCGGGAACGGCGTTCGACAGGCCGCCTGCACCCACATCGTGAATCAGGACTATCGGGTTTTCGTCACCCTGCGCCCAGCAGGCATCGATCACTTCCTGTGCGCGCCGCTGCATCTCCGGGTTACCACGCTGCACCGAGGCAAAATCCAGTGCCTCCGCACTCTGCCCGCTCGACATGGACGACGCGGCACCGCCGCCAAGACCGATCAGCATCGCCGGGCCACCGAGCACGACGATCAGCGCGCCGGGTTGAACATCGTCCTTCTCCACATGCATGCCGCGAATGTTGCCCATGCCGCCGGCCAGCATGATCGGCTTGTGGTAGCCCCGGCGATAGTCCTTGCCGGGAATCTCCTGTTCGTAGGTACGAAAATATCCCGCCAGCGCCGGACGCCCGAACTCGTTGTTGAAAGAAGCCGCGCCAATCGGCCCCTCGAGCATGATGTCGAGCGCCGAAACGATACGCGACGGCCTGCCGTAGTCGTCCTCCCATTCGTGGGTGTAGCCGGGAATCTGCAGGTTGGACACCGAGAAGCCGGTCAGCCCCGCCTTCGGCTTCGCGCCACGCCCGGTAGCGGCCTCGTCGCGAATCTCGCCGCCGGAGCCGGTCGCGGCACCGGGGAATGGCGATATTGCCGTGGGGTGATTGTGCGTCTCGACCTTCATCAGCACATGAACATCTTCGTCACGGTAGGCGTAGCGCCCGTCGTACTGACTGGCCATGAAGCGGGCGGCCTTGGATCCGGCGATGACCGCGGCATTATCACGATAGGCCGACAGCACGCCGTCCGGCGAAACAGCGTGCGTATTGCGGATCATTGCAAACAGCGATCGGTCCTGGGGCTCTCCGTCAATCACCCAGCCGGCGTTGAAAATCTTGTGGCGGCAGTGTTCCGAGTTAGCCTGCGCAAACATCATCAGCTCCGCCTCGCTCGGATTGCGATCCGCGCGAAGGTAAAACTCGAACAGGTATTCGATTTCAGCCTCGGAAAGCGCGAGGCCCAGCGACTGGTTGGCCTCGACCAGGGCGGCGCGTCCTTCGGACCGGACCGCAATCAGTCCGTCCGGCGCCGGTGGCGCGGTATCGAACAGGGCGGCGACAGCGGCGCGCTCGGACAATACGGACTCGGTCATCCGGTCATGCAGCTGCGCCGCTATCGCGGCGAGCAGATCAGGTCCTGGCAACTGCGTGGCATCGAGCCGGTACTCGATACCGCGCTCGATCCGGGTAACGGCGGCCAGTCCGCAGTTTTGGGCAATGTCGGTCGCCTTGCTCGACCACGGAGAAATGGTTCCGATACGGGGTACGACCAGCAGCTGCCCCGCCGCCATCCAGTGGGTCGGCGCCGGGCCGTATTCCAGCAGCCGGCCAAGCACTTCGCTTTCCTCCCGTCTCAGCGGACGGCTGGTCTCGACCAGGTGGAGGAAACGGGCTTCGAGACCGTTCACCCGGGCATCGATGGCACGCACGCGTTCGAGCAGGCGGGCACGTCGAAAATCACGTAATGCCGGCGAACCCGGCAGCAACAGCAGGGAGTGTGACTCAGCCGACATCGCGCCACTCCAGGCCATCGTCCTGGCAGGCCACGGCAACCTCGTCCGCGCTGCAGCCCAGCGCCCCGGCGAGTGCCTCGCGGGCGTGCCCGGGTGTATTGTTCTTTTCGCTGAGGTGCACCGCCACGATGTGCCGGAGACCGCCGGCATCGAGTTCTTCCAGCATATTTGCCGCCTGCCGGTTGCTGAGGTGGCCGTAGTTACTGCCAACCCGGTCTTTCAGGTGGGCAGGGTAAGGACCGGCCGCCAGCATTTTGGCGGAATGATTGCATTCGAGCGCAAGCGCATCGCAGCCGTTGAAGACCTTCAGCATGTGCCGGCTGACGTGACCGGTATCGGTCAGGATGCCGAGACGGCTGGCGCCGTTTCCAAACACGTACTGACACGGCTCACGGGCGTCGTGGGGGACCGGGGTCGGCTCGATCTGCAGGTCGCCAATGGCAAACGTCTCATGACAGTTGACCAGGCGCAGGCGCGCGAGGTGGGCATCGCGGACGGCGGCGCGGGTGCCCGGCGTCATCCAAAGCTCGATATCGTGCTGGCGGGCAAAACGAACGGCGCCCGCCACGTGATCGCCATGCTCGTGAGTGACCAGGATTGCATCGATTTCGCCGGGCCGCTTGCCGAGCCGGCGGACGCGGCGCGCGGTTTCTTTTGCCGAGAAACCGCAATCGAGCATCACCGTGGTGTCGCCGCTTTCGACCAGGGCAGCGTTACCGCGACTACCGCTGCCGAGGTAGGAGAAACGCAGCGTCACGTATCACCGCTGCCCGGCCCGTCGCGGCTGGCCGGGTACGGCGAAACAGGAAAGGGCGTGACCTTTTCGCCCGTGGCGTCTCGAATCTTGCTGACGCCCTGCCGGGTAACCCGGTCGACGCGGACTATGGCATGCATGGGCAGGTAGGTCCGGGTTACGCCGCTGAACTCGTCGCGTAACCGTTCCTCGGACGGATCGACAACCACGCCACCGCGCTCACCAAAAACCAGGTCCTCGACCTGGATGAATCCAAGCAAGCCGGCGTCGGAAACTTTGTGGGCGTAGATCTCGTAGATCTTGCCCTGATTGTGAAAGGTAATGCGGTAGAGTTTCTTTTCAGTCATGATCCGCACGGCGATCCGATCCGGCCGCAGTATGCCATAGCGCGCGACCCGCTGGTGTGTCTAAACGCGACGCGGCACCAATGATCAGCGAAACAGCCAGAGCAACAACAGCAGCAGCGCGACGATGCCGCCGACAGCCCCCCGGACGACCCAACCCGGCCTGGCCGTCTTCGGAATTTCGCCCGACAGCAGGGGCAACAGCTCCTCGCCGCTTTCCGACGCTTCCAGCAGCGTTCGGCGCAGGCGTCGATAGGCCCCCATCGACAGCTTGCCGGCGTGATGGTCGGCAACCAGCTGGCGCATCGCCCGCTCCAGCTCTTGCTCGCGTTGGTCTTCCCCGGTCACGCCCCGTCGCTCGAAAAATCGATTACCGCTGCGGTGATATTGTCGCTCGCCTCACCGGCCAGGGCGGTCTCCAGCAGCGCGTGACAGGCGGCATCCGGATCGCCGGCTGCAAGATTGCGCGCCAGGGTGTCCTCATCCAGGTCCTTGTACAGCCCGTCGCTGCAGAGCAGGTAGCGGTCCCCGTCCCGTATCTCCCGCAGGTCGACATCGAGATTGAGATCCTCGGTGCCGCCAACGGCGCGGGTAATCACGTTGGCCAGAGGGTGACTTTCGGCCTCGTCGGGACGCAGCTCACCGGTCTGCACCATCAGTTCGACCTGGCTGTGATCGATCGTCAGTTTCTCCAGGCTGCCGTCGCGCAGCCGGTACGCCCGGCTATCGCCGGCCCAGACGATGACCAGGTGACGCCCCATCACCAGCAGCGCGACAACGGTGCTACCGATGGTGCGGACCACGGGCGAGGCGGCGGCTGTCTGGTAAAGGCTGAGGTTCACGTCGAGCAACCGGTCCTCGACCTCGTCGAGAAAATCGGCCGGATTCTCGTGCGGCTGCACGTCGCTCAGGCTCTCGACGATCATGCGGCTGGCGACATCCCCGGCGTCATGGCCGCCCATGCCATCGGCAACCACCCACAGCCCGCGTCGCGGCAGCGCCAGGCAGGCATCCTCGTTGACTTCGCGGACCTTGCCCGCGTGGGTCATTGTCGCCGAATCCCAGCGAAAGCCGGCGTTGGCCAAATCAGGACTCCGGAACCCCACGGTTCGAGTTTGTCTCAAGAATGCACTGCAAGCTTCTGGCTAACAGCGATTTTAATGAAAAATTGTCCGCCAAATTGGCGGAGAGGGTGGGATTCGAACCCACGGTACGCGTAAGCGCACACTTGATTTCGAGTCAAGCCCGTTCGACCACTCCGGCACCTCTCCCCCGCCGCTCCGGCCGGAACCGAAGCGTCCGGTATCATAAATGAAGGTTCCGGGTCTGTATATGCGGGAGGGTCGACGTGCGACTCGCCATCGTCATCGTGTTGCTCGATGCCTGTGTTTTCCTGAGCACATGCACCGTGCCCCCAACCCTGCTCGACACGATTCGCGAGCGGGGCACCCTGCGCGTGGTGACGCGCAACAGCCCGACGACGTACTACCTTGCGGCCGAGGGTCCTGCCGGACCCGAGTACGATCTCGCCCTGGCCTTTGCCGACTATCTCGGGGTCGAGCTGGATATCTACACGCCGCCGACTTTCGACAACGTCATCCCCGACCTGCTGCTGTACCAGGCCGACCTCGCGGCTGCCGGCCTGACGGTCACCGAGGCCAGGCAACGCAGGCTGCGGTTTGCGGAGCCCTACCAGCATGTCACCCAGCGTGTCGTCTACCGCATGGGCACCCGGCGGCCCCGCACGCTGGAAGACCTGGTGGGCAAACGCATCGCCGTAGTCGCCGGCAGCAGCCACGCCGGCATCCTCCGGGACCTCAAGGCGAGCCTGCCCAACCTGTCCTGGGTGGAGGTTCCCGCCATCGACGGCGACGAGCTGATGTACTGGGTTGCCGAGCGTCGCTATGACCTGACGATCGTAGATTCGAACGAGTACGAGATCAGCCGTCGCTACCACCCGGAGATCCGCAGCGCCATGACGATCGGCGGTGAACTGCCAATCGCCTGGGCGTTGCGCAGCAACCCGATCGACGATTCGCTGTGGCGGGTGGCGCAGGCATTTTTCGACACGGGGCCCGGTCGCGAGCTCGTCGCGGGACTCGAGGAAAAATACTACGCCGATCGGCCGGATCTCGACTATGTCGGTACCCGCCGCTTCCTGCGTCACATCGGCACCCGGTTCGTGCCCTACCAGGAAATATTCGAGGCGGCAGCGGCGGAACAGGATCTCGACTGGCGGCTGCTGGCCGCGGTCGGTTACCAGGAATCCCACTGGGATCCTTCGGCGGTGTCACCGACCGGTGTGCGCGGCATCATGATGCTGACCCAGGCGACGGCCCGGCAGCTGGGTATCGAAGATCGCGTCGACGTCGAGTCCAGCATCTTCGGCGGCGCCCGCTACCTGCGACGCATGATCGGAAAGATTCCGGCGCGCATTCCTGAACCTGACCGCACCTACATGGCGCTGGCCGCCTACAACGTGGGTTTCGGTCACCTCGAAGACGCCCGGATACTGACACAGCGTCATGGCAAAGACGCGGACAGCTGGGACGATGTTCGCGAACACCTGCCGCTGCTGGCACAACGCAAGTACTTCAGCACCGTACGGTACGGCTATGCGCGTGGCTGGGAACCGGTAATCTACGTCGACAATATTCGCAGCTACCGCGACCTGCTGGAATGGTATTTCTCGGATCGCAACCGTAATAACCGCATGTTGCTGGCCGAAGAGGAGCAATCCAAGCCCAGCGGCTAGCCCTTTTCGACGCTCGATTCCCAGCCGTCGTATTCGCCGTTCAGTTCGCGGGCGCGCCGCTCCGAGCGGATCGTGTAAGTGGTTATGTCGGCCAGCCGGACGGTGCCAATGTGGTGGTATCGCACCCGCCAGCGGTCATCGTCCTGATCGACCTGCGCCCCCGAAAAACCGGACCCGCCGGCCCACCGTGCAAAGGCATCGGCCTCATCCCCGGTAGCGAAATACGCCCAGTGGTCGATGCGTCGGTCGACCCTGGCATCGTCCCCGGCCTCGCGCAGGCGGGACAGTGTTTCGAGATCGCGAACAACCACCCAGTCGTCCGGCGTCGGGTAGAGCTCGTCGTGGTAGCGCCGGTGGCCGGGGTCAGACTGGTAGAGGTACTTCAGCGTGTAGCCGTGCGTCTCGCCCAGCTCACGCAACCGCAGCTCCACTGCAGCGCCGGGCGCACTGGCGTAATAGTAAAAATAGCGACACCCGTCGTGGGTCAGGCGGCCGACAAACACCCCGCCCATCGCGGCGACGTAATCCTCCAGCGCCCTGTCCAGCTCGAGCAGCGCCGGAAACTCCTCGCTGCCTGGCATGCCGTCACTGGTCGGCTCCTTCAGCGCCACCCGGACTTTCAGGACATGATCACGGTTATCGCTTTCCGCCCGCTGCGCGTGGCTCGCGTTGAACGAAATCCAGGCCGTGCGATCCTCGATGTTGGCTGCGTAGATGTGCCATTGGTCGCTCACCCGGGCAGTGCGACTACCGGCGGCGGGCGGCGAAAAAATCGCGCAGCAGGCTACCGCACGCGTCGCTCATCAGGCCGCCCGCGACGTCGATCCGGTGGTTGAGCGCCTCTGTCCCGGTAACGTCCAGCACCCCGCCGCAGGCGCCCGATTTCGGGTCCGGCGCGCCGTACACGAGGCGCTCGATGCGGGCATGGATCATCGCGCCGGCACACATGGCGCAGGGCTCCAGTGTGACGTAGAGGGTGCTGCCCAGCAGCCGGTAGCCCTGCTGTGCCTTGCCGGCGTCACGCAGCGCAATGATCTCCGCATGTGCGGTCGGGTCGTGCTCGCTGATTGGCCGGTTCCAGCCCTCGCCGATCACCTTGTTTTCGAAAACGACGATCGCGCCCACCGGGACTTCGCCCGCCTGTGCGGCGCGGCGCGCCAGCAACAGCGCGTACTCCATCCAGCGCTGGTCGTCGGGCGTAAACGCCATCACTCCCACTCGATGGTGGCTGGCGGTTTACCGGAGATGTCGTAGGTGACGCGTGAGATACCGTCGATCTCGTTGATGATCCGGTTCGACACGTGACCGAGAAATTCATACGGCAGGTGCGCCCAGCGGGCGGTCATGAAATCGACCGTCTCCACCGCGCGCAACGCGATGACATAGTCGTACTTGCGGGCGTCGCCCATGACGGCAACCGACCGTACCGGCAGGAATACGGCGAAGGCCTGGCTGACCTTGTCGTAGAGCCCGGCGGCCCGCAGCTCGGAAATGAAAATGTGATCGGCTTCGCGCAGCAGGTCAGCGTATTCCGGGCGCACCTCGCCGAGGATGCGCACCCCGAGACCCGGACCCGGGAAGGGGTGACGGTAGACCATGTCGTAGGGCAGCCCCAGCTCGAGGCCGATCTGGCGCACCTCGTCCTTGAACAGCTCGCGCAGCGGTTCTACGAGCGTCATTCGCATGTGTTCGGGAAGGCCACCAACATTGTGGTGCGACTTGATGACATGCGCCTTGCCGGTGCTGGCACCGGCCGACTCGATGACATCGGGATAGATCGTGCCCTGCGCCAGGAAATCGATGCCCTCGAGCTTGCCGCCCTCTTCCTCGAATACGGCAATGAACTCGCGGCCGATAATCTTGCGCTTGTCTTCCGGGTCCGCCACCCCCTCGAGCGCCGAGAGAAAGCGTTCGGCTGCGTCGACCCGGATGACCCGCACACCCATGTGCTCGCCAAAGGTAGCCATGACCTCGTCGCCCTCGTTGTGCCGCAACAGGCCCGTGTCGACAAACACGCAGGTCAGCTGATTACCGATCGCCCGGTGCAGCAATGCCGCAACGACCGAAGAATCGACGCCGCCGGACAGGCCCAGCAGCACCCGGCCGTCGCCGACCGTTTTGCGGACCGTGGCAATGGCATCGTCAATGATGTTGCCGGCCTTCCAGAGACCCTGGCAACCGCAGATATCGCGCACGAAACGGTGCAGGATGCGCTTGCCCTGGTGAGTGTGCGTTACTTCGGGGTGAAACTGCAGCGCGTAAAAGTTCCGGCCCTGGTCCGCCATACCCGCCAGCGGAGCGCTGTCGGTCGCAGCGATGACCTCGAACCCGGGTGGCAGCGCTTCGACGCGGTCGCCATGACTCATCCAGACGTCGAGCTGGGGCTCGCCGTGCTCGTCGGCATGATCTTCGATACCCTCGAGCAGGCTGCTGCCGCCGACCACCTGCACCCGGGCGTAGCCAAACTCCCTGCGGGTCGAGGTTGCCACTTCGCCGCCGAGCTGCGCCGCCATGGTCTGAAAGCCGTAGCAGATGCCCAGCACCGGCACACCCAGTTCGAAAACGATGTCGGGCGCCCGCGGGGGTGTATCCAGCGTCACCGACTCGGGGCCACCTGACAGGATGATCCCGCGGGGATCGAACTCGCGCACCCGGGAGTCGGCAATATCCCAGGGCAATATCTCGCAATAAACATCCAGCTCACGAACCCGGCGCGCGATCAGCTGGGTGTACTGGGAACCAAAATCCAGGACGAGGATGCGCTCGGCATGGATATCCGGCGCTTTATCGTGGTTCATCAGTCGCGTTGCCTGAGTCGGTAATTGGGTGGTTCCTTGGTGATCGTTACGTCGTGCACGTGACCTTCGACGAAGCCGGCCCCGGTGACACGCACGAAGACCGGGCGCTGGCGCATCGTCTCGATGTCGCCGCTGCCGGTATAACCCATCGAGCTGCGCAGTCCACCGGCCAGCTGGTGCACGATGTTGACCAGGCTGCCCTTGTAGGGCACCCGGCCCTCGATGCCTTCCGGCACGAGTTTTTCGACTTCGTCCGTCGGGTCCTGGAAATAGCGATCGGCCGAACCCTGGCGTTGCGCCATCGCACCCAGCGAACCCATGCCGCGATACGTCTTGTAGGAACGACCCTGGTAAAGCTCGACCTCGCCGGGCGATTCCTCGGTTCCGGCAAAAAGGCCGCCGATCATGATGCTGTGCGCGCCTGCCGCGATAGCCTTGGCGATATCCCCGGAAAAACGGATCCCACCGTCAGCGATCAGCTTGACGTCAGTGCCCTCGAGCGCCTCGGCGACATTGGAGATTGCTGTGATTTGCGGCATGCCGACACCGGCGACTACCCGCGTGGTGCAAATCGACCCGGGCCCGATACCGACCTTGACTGCATCGGCGCCCGCCTCGACCAGGGCTTTGGCCGCCTCGGCGGTGACGATGTTGCCGCCGATCAGCGCCAGCTCCGGCCAGGCTTCCCGCACCGCTCGCACGGTTTGCAATACACCGGCGCTATGCCCGTGAGACGTATCCACGACCACGACATCGACACCCGCATCGACCAGCGCACTCACGCGGTCGAGCGTGTCGGCACCGGTACCGACTGCAGCCCCGACCCGCAACGCACCACGCTCATCCTTGCAGGCGTTGGGAAAATCAGATGCCTTCTGGAAATCTTTCACGGTGATCATGCCGCGCAGCTGGTAGCCGTCACCGACCACGAGGACCTTCTCGATGCGATGCTTGTGCAGCAGCCTCAGTACTTCGTCTTTCGGTGCGTTCTCCGGCACGGTAACCAGTTTGTCCTGCGGCGTCATCACCGTCGTTACCGGGGCATCCAGCTGGGTTTCAAAACGCAGGTCACGGTGAGTGACGATGCCGACCACTTCCTCGCCATCGACGACCGGAACGCCGGAAATATTTTTTTCACGGGTCAAAGCGATCACGTCGCGGATGGTCAGGTCCGGCGTTACCGAAATCGGATCGGTAATGATTCCACTTTCGAACTTTTTCACCCGCCGGACTTCGCGGGCCTGTGATGCGGGCGTCATGTTCTTATGAATGAAGCCCAGGCCACCCTCCTGCGCCAGGGTGATGGCCAGGCGGGATTCGGTGACTGTATCCATTGCCGCGGCGACCACCGGCAGCTGCAGCCGGATGTGGCCGGTCAGCTGGGTGCTCAGGTCGACTTCGCCCGGCAGAATTTCTGAATACGCCGGCTGCAGCAGGACGTCGTCGAAGGTCAGACCTTCCTGGGTAATTCGCATTTGATCGGTCTCGTCGGAAAGGCGGATGTTAACCGGCCATTTTACGTACCCGGCATTTGGGGGTAAACCGGACGTCACCTTGCCGGGCCGCCGCCGCGGGTGGCAGTGCATCCTGGCGACCGCAGGTCGCCAGGCCGCGTGGGAAAATGCGCGGAAACGCGCACCGGGCCGGGTGCGGGTATCATAGGGTATGCCCGACAGTCCTCAGCTCAGCCTCGTACCCGAACGCGATGTGTACACGGTGGCCCGCCTCAACCAGGAGGTGCGCCGGCGGCTGGAATCCGGCTTTGGTGCGCTCTGGGTCGAGGGGGAGCTGTCCAACCTGCGGCGACCGGGTTCCGGGCATCTCTATTTCACGCTCAAAGACGACCGCGCCCAGGTGAAGTGCGCGATGTTTGCCGGCCGCAACAGGCTGCTGGACTTCCGGCCCGGCGACGGTACCCAGGTGCTGGTACGCGCGAAGCTTTCCGTTTACGAACCCCGCGGCGATTACCAGCTCATCGTCGAACACATGGAGGAAGCCGGCGAAGGCGCGCTGCGCCGGGCTTTCGAAGCCCTGAAGAAAAAACTCGCGGCAGAAGGCCTGTTCGCCGAAGAACGCAAGAGACCGCTACCCGGGCTTCCGCAACGAATCGGCGTCATTACGTCGGCCAGCGGTGCGGCGTTACGTGACGTGCTCAAGGTTTTGCGTCGCCGGTTTCCGGCAGTGCCCGTACTGGTTTACCCGGTATCGGTGCAGGGGGAGTTCGCGGTTGGCGAAATCGTCGCGGCGCTGAAACTGGCGCAGGAACGCGCCGACTGCGACGTGCTGCTGCTGACCCGTGGCGGTGGCTCGCTCGAAGACCTGCAGGCGTTCAACGAGGAACGGGTCGCCCGTGCCGTGGCCGACTGCGCCATACCGCTCGTTTGCGGTGTCGGTCACGAGATCGATGTCACGATCGCCGATTTCGTTGCCGACCGGCGTGCCCCCACGCCCTCGGCGGCCGCCGAGATCCTGGTTCCGGACCGGCGCGAGTGGCTGCGCGGACTGGCGGCTACCGCCAACCGGCTGGTCGGCACCGTGAAACAGGCGCTCGGCCAGGCCGCGTTGCAGCTGGGCTTCGTAACGAAACGACTCGAACAGCAGCACCCCGGGCAACGTCTGCGCCAGCAAAACCAGCGTCTCGACGAACTCGAGCTGCGGCTTGCCGCGCACCTGCGGCACCGGCTCGACAACGCGGCTGGCCGGCTCGCCGAGGCCCGGGCCCACCTGCACCGGGTTTCGCCGGCACAGCGGATCGGTCGAACGGCTGACCGCGTCGACGTGGCCAGCCGGCGCCTCGCGGGCGCAACGAGCCGAATCGTTGATCAGTTTCGCAACCGGCTCCTGGTTGCGGCACGGGCTCTCGATGCCGTCAGTCCGCTGGCGACGCTCGATCGCGGCTATGCCATCGTGAGCCGGGTCGATGGCGATGACCGGACAATAATCCAGGATGCCACTGCGCTCTCGCCCGGCGAGCGTATCGAGGCCCGCCTCGCCCGCGGAATCGTGCTGGCTGATGTCACGGGCACCAGGAAGGAAAACGATTCATGAGACTACTCATCATCCTGCTGTGTTTCGCTGTTGAGACAGCTTTCGCGGTGCCACGCCACTTGCCGGTTCCCGGCGGCGTTGCCGTGCTGGACGTCCCCATGCTCGACGGCGCCGCACCGGTTGCGACCTACGACGGCCGGCGCGTGCTGGTGATGGAGGACGGCGACCGCTGCGTCGCGGTCGTCGGTATTACGCTGGCGACCAGGCCCGGGGAAAAGTCCCTGGAACTCGAAGGCGTAAACGGCAGCCGGGCACGACTGAATTTCACCGTCGGGCCGAAGGACTATGAAACTCAGCGACTGACTATCACCAACAAGCGCAAGGTCGACCCCAATGCTGAAGACCTGGAGCGTATCGGCAAGGAACGCAAACGCATCAGCGCGGCGCTGGAGCGATGGTCCGATGCCCCGCCGGCCGAGACCACGCTGCTGCGGCCGCTGGACGGCCCGCAGAGCAGTCCTTTCGGCCTGCGCCGTTTCTACAACGACCAGCCACGCCGGCCGCACAGCGGCCAGGATATCGCTGCCGACACCGGCACACCGATCATGGCTGCCGGCTCCGGCGTCGTGAGCGAGGCCGGCGATTTCTTTTTTAACGGCAACACGGTTTTCATTGACCACGGGCAGGGCCTGGTCACGATGTATTGCCACATGAGCGAGATCCTCGTCGAACCCGGGCAGCCCGTGCGCCAGGGCGAAACCATCGGCCTGGTCGGTGCCACGGGCCGTGTGACCGGTCCGCACCTGCACTGGTCGGTGACGCTCAACGATGCCCGCGTCGACCCCGTGCTTTTCCTGCCACCCGCGACGGAGTGACCGGCGATGATCGGCAGCATCGTCGTCCACTGACGCGGCAGATTACCCCCGCAGGAAGCGGCTCACGACGGGTCGAAAGCGGTCCATGTCCACCAGGAAGGAATCGTGTCCCTGGAGAGACGGTAACGCCTCGAACTCAACCTCGCGTCCGGGCGCCTGCAGCAGCCCGGCAAGTTCGCGCTGTTGCTCGAGCGGAAAAAGAATGTCGGTTTCGACGCCAATGACCAGCGCCCGGTCCAGCTGCAGACAGTCGGCAGCCGCGTCCAGGCAACCCCCGTGATCGGCGAGGTCAAACAGGTCCATCGCGCGCGACAGGTACAAATAACAGTTTGCGTCGAATGATCCAATGAACTTGCGTGCATGGTGCTCGAGGTACGACTCGATCTCGAACTCGATGCCAAAGGGGTGATCGGGAACGGGCTCATCGGCGGAAGCGCGCTCACGGCCAAATCGCTGCTTCCACTCCAGCGCGGAGCGATAGCTGATCATGCCGAGCTTGCGCGCGAGATGCATTCCCGCATCCGCACCATGACCTTCATAATTGCCGTTATCCCAGGCCGGATCGAAGCGAATGATTTCACGCTGCAGTGAACGCATCGCGATAGCAAACGGTAACGCACGCGCTGCGCTGGATATCAGCACGACGCTCGCGGTGCGTTCGGGGTGCATGCAGGCAAAGGCGAGCGCGGTCATGCCGCCCATTGACGGCCCGATCACGCTGGCCAACCGGGAAATACCCAGCGCATCGACCACCGCGGCACCGCAGTCGGCGATGTCTTCGATCGACAGGATCGGAAAGCTCAGGCGATAACGCTTGCCCGTGCCCGGGTCCACGGAAGCCGGCCCGGTCGAGCCGAAGCAGCTGCCCAGGGAATTGACGCAGACGACAAAATAATGATCGGTATCGATCGCGCGGCCGGGACCGATCATGTCCTCCCACCAGCCCGGCGAAGGATCGGTGCTGGCGGAGGCCGCGTGTGCAGACGGCGAGAGCCCGGTAAAAATAAGGATGGCGTTACTGCCATCACCGTTGAGCCGGCCCCAGTTTTCGTAGGCAATCTCGACGCCGTGCAGCTCGCCGCCACGATGCATCGCGAAAGGCTTGTCCAGGGTGATAATTCTGCGGTTGCCGGACACGGGCTGACTCTATGGCGACGGGCGAACGATTGTACGCGGAGTCATGGGCCGGACGGAACCCGGGCGAGGCGACCGCCCTGCCGGGATGTTCCATTAATAGAGATGGGGCGGCCGGGCCCGCCCCATCCCGGGATGGTCACCGCTTGTTGCGTTTGAACAGCTTGCCGAGGATATCCATCATGCCGCTCTTGCGGGGCGGCGGCGGTGCCTGTGGCGTGGGTTGTGCCTGGGGCAGGCTGGATTCCAGCATCTTGCCCAGGATGGCACCGAAACCGCCGCCACCGGTGATAGCGTCGAGCGGGTTTCCGCCAGAGGGTATCGGGGCATCGGGCTGCTGGCCGAGACCGCCGGTACTGGCGGTCTTGCTGATCCCGCCCATCATGGCCGCGGCGATCATCGGCAACATCGACTTGAGTATCGACGGGTCGATGCCGGTCTGCTGTGCCGCCTGCGCGGCGACCTGGCGGCTGCGGTCCTTGCTGCCGAGCAGGTGCCCGAGAATCCCGTTGCCGTCTTCGATACTGCCCGGGCTGGCGAGTTCTGACGGGTTATCGATGTACCGGCTGTGGTTACCGCTCTTCACGGCGTTGAGCAGGTCCTCGAGACCGCCCTGTTTGGCAATATTGCCTTTCATACCCTCGGCCAGCGACGGCAGCATCGATTGCACGGCCGCACCGGCCTGCCGCTCGTCGACGCCACAGCGGTCGGCCACCTGCTTCAGCAGACCACCGCCCTGGGCTTCGATCAGCATCTTGATCAGGTCCATGATGTTTCCCCTGGTTCGCGTTTCAGTAGATAGACGAGGATTATCGCGCAAGCCTCGTGCGGCCGGTGGGGATGCGACAGTGCTTTACACGGGTGAGGCAATTGTTGACGCGGGCGGGAATGGCACCGATACCTAGCTCTTGCTCTTCCTGTTTTTAATCAACTTGTTACGCTTTCTTTGTTGACGCGGTGTGAGCTTGTTGCGTCGCCCGGCATAAGGATTCTTGCCCGATCGCAACTCGATACTGACCGGTGTGCCATGGAGATCGAAGGCCTTACGGAAGTGGTTGGAGAGATAACGCTTGTAACTATCTGGAATCTGGTCAACTTGCGTCCCATGAATCACGATACGCGGTGGATTCCGCCCCCCCTGGTGGGCATAGCGCAGCTTGGGCCGCCGGCCGCGCCGGATCGGCGGGCTGTGCGCCATCAGCGCTGCCTCCAGGGATTCTGTCAGCGCTGACGTCGGCATGTCGGCCATTGCGGCACGGTAGGCCTTGCGCACGGAGCCCAGCAACTCGCCCACCCCGCTGCCATGCAGCGCGGAGATAAAGTGCTTGCGGGCAAAATCCAGGAACGGCAGCTTGACGTCCAGCAGCCGGTGCACGTCGTTGCGCTGGTCGCCGGACATCCCGTCCCACTTGTTAACGGCCACCACCAGCGCACGGCCCCGCTCCAGGACCAGCCCGAGTAGCGTTGCATCCTGTTCGGTAACACCCTCATGGGCGTCAATCACACCGATCACGACGTTGGCGCGTTCGATGGCCTGGAGCGCCTTGATGACGCTGAATTTCTCGATCGCATCGCTGACCTTGCCCTTGCGCCTGACGCCGGCCGTATCGATCAGCGTATAGCTCTGCCCGTCACGCTCGAAGGGCACGTCAACGCTGTCACGTGTCGTGCCTGGCTGGTCGAAGGCCAGCAGGCGTTCCTCACCGACGAGCCGGTTGATTAATGTCGATTTACCAACGTTGGGGCGGCCGATGACCGCCACGGAAATACCGTTGTCCTCTCCGGCATCCGGCATTTCCTCGTCGACATATCCGGCCAGCACGTCATCCATCAGGGCGCGTATGCGTTCGCCGTGTGCTGCTGAAACCGCCACCGGATCGGTCGACGACAGCGCATGAAACTCTGCTGCCGCGATATCGCTGTCCAGTCCTTCAGACTTGTTGACCAGCAGGCGGACCGGTTTGCCGGACCGGCGCAGCAGTTCGGCTACGTGCTCATCGGCCGCGGTCAGGCCCTCACGGGCGTCCACGAGAAAAAACACCAGGTCGGATTCTTCCAGCGCGCGCTGCGTCTGCTGCGCCATGAGACCGTCGATACCGTCTTCGTCACCGCTGAGCCCACCGGTATCTACCACGATGTAGGGCGCCGGGCCGACGCGGCCAAAGCCGTACTGACGGTCGCGGGTCAGACCCGGCCGGTCCGCAACGAGCGCATCACGACTGCGGGTCAGGAAATTAAATAGCGTGGACTTGCCGACATTGGGCCGGCCGACCAGTGCAATGACCGGCGGCATGTCACCATCCCCTAACCAGCTTCGCTGGTTTCAGGCAGTGCAAAGGTGTGCAGCATTCCAGCCTCATCCTGCACGAAAAGGCGGTTCCCGACTGCCAGCGGTGACGCCACGATGCGTGCCTTGCCGGCTCGCACCCGGCCGGTCAGCGTGCCGTCACTGGCCGACAGCCAGTGCAGGTATCCCTCGAAGTCACCCACCACGACTGAATTGCCGAAAGCCGTCGGTCCGGTGAGGCCACGGCGCAACAGGCCAGCCTGTTCCCAGCGCAGCTCGCCATTGGACCGCGACAAAGAGAAGACCCGGCTGTCGCCGTCGGTCGCATAAATCCCGGTCCAGTCAATTCCCAGACCGTGTGCGCTCGAGACGTCAACGACCCAGGCGGCCTGGCCGTCTCCCGCCCGCAGCAGGGCAGCGCGGCTCTGGAAACCGGCAACATAGGCTTCCTCGCCGAGAACGACGATATCGCTGTCGATATCCGACAGCCGCTCGAGCTCGGTACGCCCACGTCGCAGGGCGAGCGGCGCCTGCCACAGCTCCGCGCCGTCACGCAGGCGATAGGCAACGACCCGGCCGTTATCGAAACCGGCGATAACGACATCGCCCGAGATACCCGGTTGCCCGATACCCCGCAGACTCAGTCGCGGCACCTGTTGCTCCACAGACCAGCGAGCCTTGCCGTCAGCGGCTGACAGGGCGTGCAGGCTGCCGTTGACGCCACGCAGTATTACCGTATTGGCAGCTACCAGCGGAACCGCCAGCAATTCACTGGCAACCGCCTGGCGCCAGCGCTCTTCGCCATTGGCTGCATCGATCGCAACGACATCGCCGTCGGCCGAGCCGACAACGACCAGACCGTCGCCATAACCCGGCCCGGCGGTGAGTTTCAGCCGGGTATCGATGCTCCAGTCGCGCTGGCCGCTGGCGACCGCAAAACCGGATACCGTGCCGTCGTAGCTGGCGGCAAATACCCGCGACCCGTCCGAAGACGGCCGCAATCCCAGGCGCAGGTATTCCGAACCACCGCCCACCCTGGCTTTCCACAGGTTCTCGACTTTGACGGCTGACTCGATTCGCGGCAACTCCATCGGCAGCGAATCCGGGTCCTTCTTGTTGCCGCCGAAGAGACAGCCCTGCAGGGCCAGCGCCAGCAGGGCGGGAAAGAGCAGCGGGCGGATCATGCCCCGGGTTCGGCTGCGGCACCGCCGAGCTTGTCGAGCTTCATCTCGACGAGTTGGCGATCGAACAACCCGGGCTCGAAATTATCCAGCGCCAGCTGGTAGGCATCGCGGGCCTCGTCGACCCGGCCGAGCGCGGAATAGACGTCACCACGCACTGCCGCGTAACGAGCGGTGAAGTTCATCGGTTCGCTCACGGATACCGCCTGGAGCGCTTCATCAGCCTTGTCCTGCGCCAGCAGCACGCGCGCGAGCCGCAGCCGGGCGACGAACACCAGGTATTCGTCCTTGCCGGATTCAATGGTGTCGCGGAGATACGTGACCGCTTCGTCGAGCCTGCCGGCATCGACCGCCACCTTGGCCATCGCCAGCCCGGCCTGTGCAACGTAAGGGGTGGAAGAAAAATCACCGGTCAGCGTTGCGTAGTGTGACGTCGCACCGTTGGTGTCGTTGGTCGCGACTGCCTCGAGCAGCTGCTCGTATTGCGCCGACGCCGCCGCCGCACGGTTCAGGCGATATTCTTTCCAGTAACGCCAGCCGCCCAGCACAGCCACACCCAGGATCAGCCCGGTGAGGATAAAGGCACCGTGCTGTTTCCACAGTTTCTTGAGTTCCTCGACCTGCTCTTTTTCGCTCGAATATTCGTCCACGTCTCGCTACCTCGGAGCCGGCCGGGTGCCGGCGAGCGCGCCATGATATCAGTTCAAAATGGCCGCGACACGCTCCGCCGCCTGGTCCCAGCCACAGGTCTGCTGGTCCTCGCCGCTGCGCAGCGGCTTGAGCCCCAGCTCACGGGCTTCGACCTCCGATTCTCCGAGGATCAGCGCCAGCCGGGCGCCGCTGCGGTCGGCTGCCTTGAATTGTGACTTGAAGCTGCCGCCGCCGCAGTGGCTGGTCAGTCGCACGTCCGGGAGGGCGTCCCGCAGCCGCTCGACCAGCGCCAGGCCGGCCCGCTGTGCGGCCTCGCCCACCATGACCAGGTAGACGTCTGGTGCACCCGTATCGACCGGACTGCCGCCCAGCCGCATGAGCTCGACCACTCGCTCGACACCCAGCGCCCAGCCACAGGCAGGCACCGCCTTGCCGCCGAGCTGCTCGACCAGCCCGTCATAGCGGCCGCCGGAACAAACGCCGGCCTGGGCACCGAGCCGGTCAGTTTCCCACTCGAACACCGTGCGGGTGTAGTAATCGAGGCCGCGTACCAGCGTCGGGCGTACCGAGTAGCCGATACCCCGGTCATTCAGTAATTCCTGCAGGCGGTCGAAATGACGTGCCGAGTCGTCGTCGAGGTGATCGGCGATGTGCGGTGCCCCGGCTATCACGTCGGCCATTGCCGGATTCTTGCTGTCGAGAATTCGCAGCGGGTTGATATCGAGCCGACGCAGGCTGTCTTCGTCCAGCGCATCGCGATGAGAGTCAAAATAAGCAACCAGCCTGTCGCGATAACTGGCTCGCGATTCGGGTGTGCCCAATGAATTGAGCTGCAGGCTGAGACCGTCCAGCCCCAGCCCCTGCCACAGCCGCGCCGACAGAAAGATGAGCTCGGCGTCCACATCGGGCCCTTCGAACCCGAAAGCCTCGGCGCCAATCTGGTGAAACTGCCGGTAACGGCCCTTCTGCGGTTTCTCGTAGCGAAACATCGGGCCGCGATACCACATGCGCTGGCGCTGGTTGTGCAGGAGCCCATTGCTGATCGCCGCACGCACACAGCTCGCCGTCGCCTCGGGCCGCAGCGTCACGCTCGTGCCGTTGCGGCTGTCGAACGTGTACATCTCTTTCTGGACGACGTCGGTGCCTTCACCGATCGAGCGCTTGAACAGCTCGGTGCGTTCCAGCAGCGGCAGACGAATCTCGGTATAGCCGTAGCTTCCGAGCACCGCCTGGGCGACGCTTTCGACGCGCTCCCAGTACGGCGCCGCTTCGCCGTAGATGTCGTTCATGCCCCTGATCGGGCGAATGGATTCACTCATTACCGGGTTCGCACGTGGTTCGTTTCGGCAAACATGGTACAGATTTTGCGAACCGGAATCTTCGCAAAGATGACGTCATGGCGCTGCCGGCGGGTGCAGTCACCGGTGAGCACCCGTCACTATTTCGCCACCCTTGATCACGACACGCACATCCTCCAGCACCGTGACGTCGTCGAGCGGGTTGCCGGAAACGGCAATGATATCCGCCAGGAGCCCGGCCGCGATCTCGCCGCGGTCCTCCACGCCGAGGAGTTCCGCGGCATTCAGGGTCGCCGTCCTGATGGCATCGATCGGCTCCATGCCTCGCTCGACGTAGGCGGCAAACTCCTTCGCATTGTCGCCGTGTTCAAAGACCCCGGCATCGGTACCGAAAGCGATTTTAACGCCGGCTTTTATCGCCTTGCGCACGCTCTGGTCGACAAAGGACTTC
The DNA here is from genome assembly GCA_024638445.1 of Gammaproteobacteria bacterium. GTDB lineage: Bacteria > Pseudomonadota > Gammaproteobacteria > Steroidobacterales > JABDKV01 > JABDJB01. Next base: position 32,508 of record JAHEKH010000007.1, read on the forward strand.
ACGTACTCGTTTTTTGCGTCCAGCTGCGGCGGCAGGTCGTACTCCAGGTACCACTGAAACAGGGTCGGCACCAGGAACGTGCCGCTGTCCCTCATCATTCTTATCGCTTCGTCATCGAGGATCGAGCCGTGATCGATCGAGTGGATGCCCGCACGAATTGCATTCTTGATGCCTTCAGTACCATGAGCGTGCGCCGCAACCTTCAGCCCATGCCGCTCCGCCTCTTCCACGACCGCCCGCAGTTCCTCGATGGAATACTGCGGCGCGCCCGCGGGCCCCTCAAAGGACAACACACCGGCAGTGGCGCAGACCTTGATGACGCTGGCGCCATGCTTGATCTGGTAACGCACGGCCTTGAGCACTTCAGGCACGCCGTCCGCCACGCCTTCCCTTGGCCCGCCCTCGAGGATACCGGGCGCAAAGCCGGTCGGCTCACAGTGTCCCCCGGTGATGCTGATCGCATTGCCGGCCGTAAACATGCGCGGCCCCTCGACCCAGCCTTTTTCGATGGCCCGTGCCAGGGCGATGTCGGCGAAACCCAGCGAAGCGCCCAGGTCGCGAACCGTCGTGAATCCGGCGTGCAGCGTCGCCCTGGCATAAGGCACGCCACGCAATGCGCTGAGGGCCGGCGTATCGTGTACGGCGCGTGTTTCCCATCCTTCGCCAAGGTCGTAGTTGAGATGCGTATGCATGTCGATCAGGCCCGGCAGCAGCGTGAGGTCACCGAGATCGATGACCGGCAGCCCTGCGGGAACGCGTCGGCGGACTTCGACAATACGCTCACCGTCAATTACCACGACCGCCGGACTGACGATACGGCCCGCGCGCACGTCGATCATGCGTTCGGCTGTCAGCACATAGCGCTCCGCCGCTTCCGCCGGCATCGCGCTCAACACCAGTACCAGGACAATGCTCATCCGTCCGATCACAGCCCGCTACTCCAGAAAAAAAAGGGTTTTCGCTAGCGCGCTTCGCCGATGACGAAACGCGCGGTATTGCCGCGAACTGCAGATCGCGGAACAGCGTAGTCTTCGCCGTCGACCTGCAGTCGCACTGCCCTGGCCCTGCCGAGGAAAATCTCGATCGGCGGCCGGCCCTCGACCTGCCGCACCCGGCCGGAGGCAATCATGTCGTAGACGAGCCGGCTTCCGGTACTGTCCGTGACCTCGACCCAGGAGTCGCCATCCAGCGACAGCGTCACCTGTATCGTTTGCGGCACGGGCGGCGGCGACACTTCCTCCGTTTCGGCAACGGCGGCAGGCTCCGACGAGCCCTCAGGGATGGCGGAAACGTCCGCGCCGTCATTGCTGTCATCGGCTCCGTCACCCGGCAACGCAGCGGGTTCGGACGGCTCGCCGTCCACAGGAGCCGCCAGCAGTCCGCCTGAATCAGCCGGGTCCACGGCCGGCAGCGGTATTTCTTCCGGCGCAGGATTGCTGACCGACGGTTGGCTGGCGGGCTCTGCCGGGACCGACAGCGCCTCCGGTTCCTCGAGCCCTGACCAATAGAGATACAACATCGCCAGCGCCGCCAGTATCAGTGCACCGAGGCCGATCCAGCGCAAACCGCTCCAGTCCGTTTCAGTGTCGTCGGCGGGCACGTTGGCGAGAGTGGTGATCGGTGGCGGAGTGTCATCGCGACCGCGCTTGCGGTAATACGCAATCATCAGGTCGTCGGTGTCGAGACCCAGCATGCTGCCGTACTTGCGCATGTGGCCCTTGGCGAAAACCGGCGCACCCAGCGCGGGAAAATCGTCCTCCTCGAGCGCCTGCAGCATCCACTCGTCCAGGTGCAGCTCCAGCGCGACGTCCCGGATGACGAGCCCGCGGGCTTCGCGGGCACGGCGCAGCATCGACCCCGGGCCCTCCATGTCCGGCGCCTGGCTCGCCCCCGGGCGATCGGCCACTACCGGGACTCCGCCAGCAGCCGTGCCTCGACTGATTCCGGGTAGTCCCGCATCAGCATGCGGGCATATTCATCGGCGGCGCGCTCATCGCCCAGGGTTTGCTCGACCTGGACACCGACCCACAGGGCCTGGGGCGAGAGCTGCATGACTTCCGACAACCGCTGCAGGAAGGCGCGCGACTGGAATGCCCGGTCGACGTTGTTGGTCAGCTTTGTCATCTGCCAGAGGGCCTTGGCATACCGCGGATTATGCTGCAGCGCTGTACGGAAATAATTCTCGGCAAGCTCGTTATCGGGCAGCTTGAGCACGCAGACACCGGCGTTGGTATAAGCGATTTCCGGGGTGGTGTAGCTCGGCACAGTTGCCGCAGCCAGGAAGTTTTCTTCGGCTTCGCGAATCTTGTCGTTTCGGCACAGGTGCACGGCATACATGTTGCGCACCGTGGCATCCTCATCGTCGAGCCGCAACGCCGTGCGGAAATGACGACTCGCCTCGTCGTTGCGGCCCAGGTCCCCGTAGACCATACCGAGATAGGCATGCGCCGGTGCCAGGTGCGGATCCTGCTCGATGGCGCGGTTCAACTTGTCGAGAGCGCGTTCGCGTTCACCGCGCTGCAGGTATTCCGAGCCCAGGCGGAGGTTTGCCAATGCTGCGTCTTCGGGCGATGCCTCGGCCGCCGACGGCAAATCGCCGGTGGTGACGCAACCGGTGGCGGCGAGCACGGCGAGTAGCAAAGCGAGTCTCTTCATTGTGCGGCTCCGGCACGCTTGGCGTGCAGCGGCGAGGTGATACGGTTCTCGACCTGGCCGGCCAGCTGGCCACAGGCGGCAGCGATATCGTCGCCACGGGGTCGCCGGGTCATGGTCCGCAGGCCCTGGTGATGCAGGATGTCCTGGAAAGCCTGGATCGTGCTGTCGCTCGAACGACGATAGCGGCCGCCCGGGTAGGGGTTGAACGGGATCAGGTTGACCTTGGCCGGACGATTGCGGAGCAGACCGGCGAGCTTGCGGGCCAGCGCCGGGCTATCGTTAACCCCGTCCAGCATGACGTACTCGAAAGTGATGTGGCGGCCGTTTTTGCCGGCATACTCCCAACAGGCGTCGAGCAGTTCCGCAATCGGGTGACGGCGATTGATCGGTACGAGTTCGTCACGCAGATCGTCGTCGGGGGCATGCAGCGAAACTGCCAGCGCCACGTTGCACTCGTCGCCGAGCCGGCGCATCTGCGGCACCAGGCCCGAGGTGCTCAACGTCACCCGCCGACGGGACAGCTCGAAGCCATAATCATCCAGCATCAGCTCCATTGCGGGAACGACATTGCGATAGTTCGCCAGCGGCTCTCCCATGCCCATCATGACCACGTTGGTTATGGCCCGGCCTTCGGACTCACGGTCGCCCAGCGCGCGCTGGGCCAGCAGCAGCTGGCCAATGATCTCGCCCGAAGTCAGGTTGCGATTGAAGCCCTGGGCACCGGTTGCACAAAAACTGCAGTCGAGGACACAGCCAACCTGGCTGGAGACACACAGCGTGCCGCGACCCGGTTCCGGGATAAAAACGGTTTCCACGGCCTGGCCGCCGTCCACAGCAAGCAGCCATTTGCGAGTTCCGTCGGTGCTGACGTTTTCACTCAGTACGCCCGGCAGGCGGATGCTTGCGGTCTCGCTCAGGTCGCTGCGCAGGGTCCTGGACAGGTCCGTCATGGCATCGAAGTCGTCGACACCACGCCGGTAGATCCATTTCATCATCTGTCGCGCGTGAAACGGCTTCACGCCGCGACTGCCCAACCAGCCCTCGAGCTGACCCCGGGTCATGCCTAGCAGCTCAATTGCGCCGGGGCCGCTCACGTTCAACTCATCCGCGGGTGCGCGGGCACAGCCCCGACTCGCCAAAAAAGAACTCGATCTCCTGGGCCGCCGTATCCGGACCATCCGAGCCGTGCACGACGTTTTCCTCGATCGATTTCGCAAAATCGGCGCGGATGGTACCGGCATCGGCATCGGCCGGGTTGGTCGCACCCATGAGCTCGCGGTGTTTCGCAATCGCGTTCTCGCCCTCGAGAGCCGTGACCATCACGGGACCAGAAGTCATGTACTCGACGAGATCGCCAAAAAACGGCCGTTCGCGATGGACCGCATAAAAGCCCTCGGCCTGCTGCCGGCTGAGGTGCATCATCTGTGCCGCCACGATCTGCAGACCGGCGTTCTCGAACCGGCGGTAGATTTCGCCGATCAGGTTTTTCTCAACGCCATCCGGCTTGATGATCGATAGGGTGCGCTCAACAGACATGCTGACTCCTGTTTACTGAAAGAATGGATTCGCCCATATGGCGATTAAGCCTTTGGATTTCGGCCGGATTTTGCACCGGTTTAGCCGCGCAAGTTTACTCTGGCAGGCACACCGGAGCAATTGATTCAGACGTTGAAACTCTCGCCGCAGCCGCATTCCCCGCGGGTATTGGGGTTACGGAACCGGAAAGCCTCGTTCAGCCCGTCCTTGACGAAATCGACCTGCGTGCCCTCCAGCATCGGCAGGCTGTCCGGATCGACGAAGATCGCCACGCCCTGGCTCTCGAACCGGAGATCGCCGGGCTGTTCCTCGTCGGCATAATCGATGACGTAGGCATAACCGTTGCAGCCGGTTTTCTTTACACCCAGACGCAGGCCCAGCCCCCGGCCTCGCTCGGCCAGGAAGTGGCTGACGCGGTCAGCCGCGCGTGTCGACAGGGAAATCAACCCAGGCTCCGGCGCGTGGCATCGCGCAATGCGTCTTCGGCCGTCAGCACGCAGTGCCATTTCTCGGTGGGCAGGCCCAGCTGCGCGGCGATGTGATCGAGATCGAGCGACTGCACCTCGTCGACATGCTTGCCGGGAAGTTGCTCGGTCAGCCAGCTCGCCACGGCAATCGTGTGCGGGCAACCCCAGGCACGAAAACCTGCATGCCCGATCACGCCCTTGTCGACCTCCAGGCAGAACTCGACCAGCGTTCCGGCCGCACGACTGCCGGCCCGCCCGTTCAACGCGTCGGCGGAGCACGGCCCGGCCACGTTGCGCGGGCTCTCGAAATGATCGATGACGATATCGCTGTAGTTCATGGACTGTCCTTCTTCACCGTATCTCTGACCGTGGCGACCGGTGAAGATTCCGGACATACCGCGATCTGCCTCAGCCGCCTGACCTGGGCATTGATGACCTCGATTGCGCGGTCGACCTCGGCCCGGGTGGAAAACCGCCCCAGGCTGATGCGCAACGAGCTTTGCGCGAGATGATCGGGGCGCCCGAGCGCCCGCAGCACATAGGACGCCTCCCGGCTGGCCGACGTGCAGGCTGACCCGCTGGACAGCGCCAGCTCGCGCACGGCGAACAGCAGGCTTTCGCCCTCGACGCCCTCGAAACAGACGTTCAGCAGGCCCGGAGCGCGTTTCGCCGGGTGCCCGTTGCAACGCACACCGCCCAGCACTGAAATGCCGTCCCATAGCCGCTGACGAAGCGCGGTCAGGCGGGCCGCCTCTGCCTCGAGTTCCTCGGCGGCAACCCGGAACGCCTCACCCATGCCGACGATCTGGTGCGTCGGCAGCGTCCCTGACCGCAGACCGCGCTCGTGACCACCACCGTGAATGATCGGCTCGAGATGGGCGCAGGGCTCACTGCAAACATACAGCGCACCGATGCCCTTGGGGCCGTAGACCTTGTGGGCGGAAAAAGACATGAGATCGACCGGCATGGCATCGAGATCGATTGGCACCTTGCCGGCACTCTGGGCCGCATCGACGTGAAACAGCACCTCACGCTCGCGGCAGACCCGCCCGATTGCCTCGATATCCTGGATGACACCGATTTCATTGTTAACGTGCATGATCGAGACCAGCACGGTGTCCTTGCGAATGGCGCCGGCCACCTGCTCCGGGCTGACGATGCCGTCGTCGCCGGGCACGAGGTAGGTTACTTCGAAGCCTTCGCGCTGCAGCTGGGCACAGGTATCCAGAACCGCTTTGTGCTCTGTTCTCGAAGTGACAATGTGCCGGCCCTGTTCTGCATAGAAATGCGCAACGCCCTTGATCGCCAGGTTATCGGACTCAGTAGCGCCCGAGGTCCAGACGATATCGCGGGGCGTGGCGCCGACCAGCCGGGCCACCTGCCGGCGGGCGGTTTCGACATAGCCGCGAGCGGTCCGCCCGAGCACGTGCGAACCGGACGCCGGGTTGGCAAACACGCCGTCCGTGGTCAGGCAGGCCGCCATCTTCTCGGCCACCCGGGGGTCGACCGGCGTGGTCGCGGCATAGTCCATGTAAATCGGTGGTTTCATCGTCTAGCGGTCCTCGTCAGCTGACGATTGTAGGCGTTCGACGGAGGTCAGCAAACCCCGCAGGATATTGACCTCGTTCTGGTCGGGCGTCGCGCGGTTGAACATAAGCCGCATCCGCCGCATCAGGTGACGCGGATTATCCGGGTTGAGGAAGCCGGTGGCGACCATCACCGTCTCCAGGTGCGCATAAAACCGCTCCAGTTCGGCAGCCGGGGCCGGCTCGGGCTGGGGCGAGTCGACCGCCCCCTCCCCCAGCGTCGCCATCCGCAGCTCGTAGCTGACCACCTGTACCGCCATGGCCAGGTTCAGCGATGCGTAGTCCGGGTTGGCCGGAACGTTGAGCAACCATTGGCAGTGGTCCAGCTCTTCGTTCGACAAACCTGTGCGCTCGCGACCGAACACCACGGCCAGCGGGCCGTCGCCAACGGCGAGCAGCCGCCGGACGCTGTCACGGGCATCATAGGTCGGCCAGTGATGAGTCCGCAGGCGCGCGCTGGCCCCGGCCACGGCAACGCAATCACCGATTGCCTCCGGCAGGCTGTCATAGACCTCGGCACGGGTGAGCAGGTCATCCGCGCCTGACGCCATTGCCGTGGCATCGGCGTGGGGAAAGTATCTAGGCCGCACCAGCCTCAGGTGGCCCAGGCCCATGGTCTTCATCGCCCGCGCCGCCGCGCCGATGTTGCCGGGGTGCGAGGTCTCGATCAGCACCACGCGGATTCGCTCCAGGCTCATTCAGTCACTCCGGTTGTCCAGTCTGCTATTCTACCGGCCGCACCGCACCCGGTGCGCCTGATTTCCGGTATCGAGACACATGCAAGCCCTGCTCAATATCGCGGTTCGTGCCGCACGCCGCGCCGGCGATGTGATCATCCGTCATGTCGGCCACGTTCACCAGCTGACAATTACCTCGAAAGCACGCAACGATTTCGTGACCGAGGTCGATCAAATGGCGGAGGCCGAGATTATCGCGACCATTCGCGAAAGCTACCCGGACCACGCGTTCCTCGGTGAGGAATCGGGTGAGTCCGGCAAAGGCGATAACGTGTGGATCATCGACCCGCTCGACGGCACCACTAATTTCCTGCACGGCTTTCCGATGTTCTCGGTATCGATCGCCCTGCAGCAGAAAGGTCGCATGGAGCACGGCGTGATTTACGACCCGATGCGCCAGGAGCTGTTCACCGCCTCGCGTGGCGAAGGCGCGCAGCTGGATGGCCGGAAAATCCGCGTGACCAAACGCAGGGGACTCGATGGCGCATTGATCGGCACCGGTTTCCCCTACCGGGCAAACCAGAAGTTCATGGACGAATATATCGGTATGTTCCGCGCCATTGCGGAACATACGGCGGGTATCCGGCGCGCCGGCTCTGCAGCACTCGACCTGGCCTATGTGGCCGCAGGCCGGCTGGATGGCTTCTGGGAGCTGGGGCTGGGACCCTGGGACATGGCCGCCGGCAGCCTTATCGTCCGCGAGGCCGGCGGACTCGTCGCCGATCTGAACGGCGACGAGACCTGGCTGGAGACCGGTAACATCGTCGCGGCGACACCGCGCGTGCTGAGCGCCATCATTGCGGAGCTGCGTCCCCACGTACCCCGCGCCTGAACCACCAGATCAGGTGGGTATACGGTTCAAAAGCCCTCCATCAAGCGGCATACCTGCCCCTCGCACTGGCGAAACAACGACAGGAACTGGTTGAGCGTGGAATTGGTTGATTCCGACAGGCTGACGCTGTCCAGCTGGTAGGGATCATTGACCAGGTTGTAAAACTCGCGATGGGTAATCAGCGCGGGCTGACCGGGGTCAGCATAGGTCTCGACAAACAGAAAGTCCGTTGTCGACACCTTTTGCCGAATCGCGAAAAAAGTTGCCCAGTTACCGGGCGGCTCATAATAATGTTCGACGAGGAACCGGTCCCGCCCCCACGGAGCAGCCGGGTCAGCCAACAGTGATCGAAAACTGGTTCCGTCAGGTTCATAGGGCACGGTCGCGCCGGCGAAATCCACGAGCGTCGGCGCCAGGTCGTTATTGACCACCAGCGCATCCACGCGCTGGCCGGCAGCACCACGGGGCGAACGAACGTACAGGGGCACACGGATCGATTCCTCGTAAGGCAGTATCTTGGCGCCGATCCGGTGCTCGCCATACAGCCAACCGTTGTCCGAAGTGAACATCACTACCGTATTGCCATCGAGCCCGCCCGCAATCAACGCCTGCATCAGGCTGCCAACCATCTCATCCACCGCGAGCATCGAGGCAGCCATCGCCTTGAACTGATCGCGAATATAGTCCGGGTCGACGAGGTTCCTGTCGCCGGCACATTGCGGACCATAGACCGGGTGCGTGGAACAGTCAGGCTTGTCGCTGACGTCGGCCTCGTTAAAAGAAGGTTTGTGTACCGGGTCGGGTATCTCGCCGTTTGCGGGGTCGCCGTCGATGAATAATTCGTGCCGGGGAGCCGGCCGGATTGTCAGGAGCTCCGGTTGCTCGTCGTTACACGGCGGCAGCGCAGCAGGGTTGATGACCTCCAGGTGCGGTGCGAAAGGCAACAACGCGAGGAAAAAAGGCTGCTGATCGGCGGCACGGTCGTTAATGAACTGCACCGCGTGGTCTCCCAGCACATCGGTCTGGTAATCCTCTGGATCCGTACCGAAGCTGAGTACCGTGCCGTTATGGTTCACCTCGAAGTCATACATCCTGAACCCGGACGTACCCACCAGGCCGAACCAGTCATCCCATCCGGGCGGTACATACTGCCGCGGATCAGCCGGCCCGGACGGCGGGCCGGTAATGCCGTAACCATTGAGATACTTGCCGACCAGGCTGGTGACATAGCCCTGATCCTGCAGCCAGGTCGCGATGGTCGATTCACTCCGACCCGGCTCGGTTTCCGTAGGAAGCCAGCCCGGCAGACCGATACTGTCAATCTGACAACCGTACTGGTTTACGCGGATGCCGTGGTTATGCGAGTACTGCCCACGCAACAGGGTCGCACGCGACGGGCAGCACAGAGAGTTTGTTACAAAGGAATTGTCGAAGACGACACCGCCATCGACCAGGTACTGCTGGATGTTTGGCAGCCACCCGGCGGACAGCAGGGTAGTCATGACTTCGTCGGCCAGGTCGTCGGCCATCAGGACGACCAGGTTGGTTTGCTGCGCTGACAGGCCACCGCAGAGAGCCCATGCTCCCACCAGCGCAGCCACAACGGGAAGTCTCCGTGGGCCGGGCACAGCTGCCTCGATATTTCCTGGTTTCTTCGAGTCTAGCAGGCGCGTCCGGGCGCTGCTGACCAAAGGGATGCGGGGCCGGGCCCTACCCGGTCCGGCCCGCAGATCTCAGGGCAGGTCGTCGATTTCCTCGTCGCTCTTCTCGGGCGGGAGCAGGTCCTGGACGGTGACGTTGAGGCCGAGCGCCGTTGCGCTGGCGGCGTAAATCGACGAGTAGGTACCGACGATGACGCCGACGATCAGCGCGATCGAAAACGGCCGGATGGTCTCCCCACCCAGGAAAAACAGCGCGATGAGCACCAGCAATGTGGTAATACCGGTTATCAGGGTACGCGCCAGCATCTGGTTGATCGACGTGTTCATGATATCGACCGGCTCACCGCCGCGAACGCTGAGCATGTTCTCGCGGATGCGGTCGAACACCACGATCGTGTCGTTGAGCGAATAACCGATCACCGCGAGCACGGCAGCCAGCACCGACAGGTCGAAATCGAGCTGCAGGACTGCAAAGAACCCCAGGGTCAGGACCACGTCGTGAACCAGGGCGACCACGGCACCCACCGCGAACTTCCACTGGAAACGCAGCGCCACGTAAATGAGGATCATGATGATCGCGACCAGCATGGCCAGGGCGCCGGTTTCGGCCAGCTCCTGGCCGACCTGCGGGCCGACGAACTCGACCCGTCGCAGCTGTTCGCGGGGCACGCCCAGCGCCGCCAGGATTTCCTCGCGCACCTGGTTGCCGTCCATGTTCTCGACCGGCATCAGTCGAATGAGCACATCCTGTGCGGTACCGAAATGCTGCACGATGGCGTCGTCGAAACCGCCGGCTTCGAGCTTACTGCGTACGTCACTCAGGTTGGCATCCTGTTCGTAACCCACCTCGACCAGCACACCGCCGGTGAAGTCGATCCCGAAGGCCAGGCCGTTGCTGACAAGAGCCACGATCGAGCCGATGGCCAGGAGCAGTGAAATTGCGACCGCCGGGCGGCGGCGGCCCATGAAGTCGATGTTCGTTGTTTTGCCGATTAACTGCATCGTCGTCCCCTCAGATAGCCAGCTTCTCGACACGCTTACCGCCATAGACCAGGTTGACCAGGGCGCGGGTGCCGACGATTGCAGTGAACATGGAAGTCATGATGCCGAGCGACAGAGTCACCGCGAAACCGCGGATCGGACCTGAACCCAGGGTCCAGAGCACCAGCGCCGCGATAAGCGTGGTGATGTTGGCGTCGGCGATCGACGAAAATGCTTTCTCGTAGCCTGAATGGATCGCCGCCTGCGGCGTGTTGCCGTTACGCAACTCCTCGCGGATACGCTCGAAGATCAGCACGTTGGCATCGACCGCCATACCGACGGTCAGCACGATGCCGGCAATACCCGGCAAGGTCAGCGAGGCCTGCAGCAACGACAGCAGCGCGACGATCATGACCACGTTGACGAGCAGGGCCATATTGGCAAACACGCCGAACAGCCGGTAGTAAACCAGCATGAAGACGACCACCGTCAGGAAGCCGACGATGACCGCCAGCCGGCCCTGGTCGACGTTCTCCTGGCCGAGACTCGGACCAATCGTGCGCTCCTCGACCAGGTAGATCGGCGCAGCCAGCGAGCCCGCGCGAAGCAGTAGCGCAAGATCACGTGCCTCGGTGCTGGTCAGACCGGTAATCTGGAAGCTGTTGCTGAAAACGCCGCGAATGGTGGCCACGCTGATGACCTGTTCGTCAGTATAGTTTTCCTCGACAGTCTGGCCGCCGCGGTTCACGGTGCGCCGTTTTTCCTCCTTGAACACGACGCCCATACCGCGATCGATGTTGTTCTGGGTCGTTTCCAGCATCCGTCGCGCACCCTTGGGATCGAGGTCGACGAATACCGCCGACTGCCCCTCGGTGAATCCTGAGCTGGCGTCGGTGATCTGGTCGCCAGTCACGATGGTGTCACGCTTGAGCAGCACCGGCCGGCCATTGCGATCCTGGTACAGGCGTGAACCCGGTGGCGCACGCCCACTGCGCTCCGCCTCCAGCGGGTTGTTGGCCTCGTCGACGAGGTGAAACGACAGCGTCGCCGTGGCCCCAATCACGTCAATGGCGCGTGCCGAGTCACGCACGCCGGGCAATTGAACGACAATACGGTCGAGACCCTGCCGTTGCACGACCGGTTCGGCCACACCCAGCTCGTTGACGCGGTTGCGCAGCGTCGTGATGTTCTGCTCGATGGCAAAGTCCTGCCGCTGCCGCGTCGTGATGTCGGTGAGCTGTACCTCGATGGCGGGGTCGCCGCCGGAGGTCGTGTCCAGCAGCTGCACCTCGGTGCTCTCCTCAGTGATGGCACGTCGCGCGGCGTCCTGATCCTCCTGGTTTCTCAGCACGATGACCACCCGGTCGGCGCTGGAGCGTACCGTCTTGTAGCGGATGTCCTGTTCACGCAGCAGCGTCTTGAAATCGCGCTCGTAATTCTCCATCACCTGCGCGATGGCTTTTTCCATGTCGACCTCGAACAGGAAATGCACACCGCCACGCAGGTCCAGGCCGAGGCTCATCGGCTTGATCCCCAGCGCTCGCAGCCAGCCCGGCGTGCGCGGTGCCAGGGTTTGCGCCAGTATGTATTGTTCGCCCAGCGTTTCTTCCAGCTTGGGCTTGGCGCGGAAGGCCGATTCATCGTCCGGAAAACGAATCATGACGCGGCCTTCGTCCAGGTAGGCGCCGATGGTTTCGATACCCTGCCCTGACAACACCTGTTCGACGCGGGCAACCGCCGTGTCGTTGAGCGGCTCGCCGTTCTCCAGCGCCGCCTGGATCGCCGGGTCTTCACCGTAGAGATTGGGCAAAGCAAACAACAGGCCGAACATCACGACAGCCGCGACGAGCATGTTGACCCAGGATGGATATTTATTCTGCATAGTGAAACCTGTCAGGCGTTCTTGATGGTGCCCTTCGGCAGCGTACGCGCAATCGTATTGCGCTGGACCTTGACCACGGTGCCCGACGCGATTTCCAGGCTGATGAAGTCATCGCCGACGTCCGTGATCTTGCCGAGCATGCCGCCCGAGGTTACGACCTCTTCGCCATTGCCGAGCGCGGCAACCATGGCGGCGTGTTCCTTGGCCCGTTTCTGCTGCGGCCGGATAAGCAGGAAATAGAACACCACGAAGAAAAGCGCCAGCATGATGAGCGGTCCAAAGCCGGCACTGGGTGGCGGCGCGTCGGCCGCCCACGCTGAGTTGATCAGGAAGTCCACGGTTCAGTTCCTCGGAGCGTGAGCAAAAGAGCGCGGTATTATGCCACCGGCACCGGCCTTTGTGCAGCGGTCCGGGGACCTTATTCGCCGGTTTTTTCCAGAAATTCCGCCGCAAAACGGTCCAGGCGGCCTGCCCTGATGGCGGCGCGGAGTCCACGCATCAGGTCCTGGTAGAAATGCAGGTTGTGGATCGTGTTCAGGCGGGAGCCCAGGATTTCACCGCACTGGTCGAGATGGCGCAGGTAGGCCCGGCTGTAATTCCGGCAGGTGTAGCAGCCGCAGGCCGCGTCCAGCGGCCCGGTGTCGTCCCGGTGGCGCGCGTTGCGCAGCCGGACCATCCCGGTCGAGGTGAACAGGTAGCCGTTGCGCGCGTTACGGGTCGGCATGACGCAATCGAACATGTCGATCCCGCGCTGGACGCCTTCGATGATATCGACGGGTTTGCCAACCCCCATCAGGTATCGGGGCCGGTCGGAGGGCATCCGATCGGCCATCAGGTCGAGAATCCCCAGCCGCTCGGCCCGGGTCTCGCCTACGGCCAGCCCACCCAGGGCATAGCCATCGAACCCGGTTTTTTCCAGGGCCTCCAGTGACTCCAGCCGCAGCCCGGAATAAACGCCGCCCTGGACGATCCCGAACAGGGCGCCGTCGCCCTGGTAGGCGCTCCGGCAACGCGCCGCCCAGCGCATCGACAGCTCCATCGACTTGCGCGCCTCGCCCTCGCCCACCGGGTAAGCGGTGCACTCGTCGAAGGCCATAACGACGTCCGATCCGAGCGCTGTCTGGACTTCCATGGACACCTCGGGCGACAGAAACACCCGGTCGCCGTTGACCGGCGAATGAAACGTTACGCCCTCCTCGCTGATCCGGCGCCGCTCGGCGAGGCTCCAGACCTGGAAACCGCCGGAGTCGGTCAGGATCGGGCCACTCCAGTTCATCAGGTCATGCAGGTCGCCGTGGGCGCGCACGATTTCCACGCCGGGACGCAGCATCAGGTGAAAGGTATTACCGAGGAGAATCTGCGTACCGAGGCTGCGCAAGTCCTCCGGCGTCATGGCCTTGACCGTCCCGTAGGTGCCGCACGGCATGAATGTAGGGGTTTCCACAGTGCCGCGATGGAACTGAAGGCGGCCGCGACGGGCTGCCCCGTCGGCATGGGTCACTTCAAATTTCACCGGCAGCCTCGCGGCGGGTCACAAACATAGCGTCACCGTAGCTGAAAAAACGATAGCGCTGGCCGACGGCATGAGCGTAGGCGCGCATTACGTTGTCGTGACCGGCAAAGGCACTGACGAGCATCAGCAGGGTGGACTCGGGCAGGTGGAAGTTGGTGATCATGGCATCGACGACCCGAAAGCGGAAGCCGGGCCGGATGAACAGGCGGGTGTCTTTTTCGCACGGCGCCAGGGTGCCGTCTCTGGCGGCAGCGCTTTCCAGCGTGCGCACGCTGGTCGTGCCGACCGCCACGACCCGGCCGCCCCGCCGATGCGTCGCACTGACCGCATCGCAGGCCGCCTGGTCGAGAATCATGCGCTCGGCGTGCATTCGGTGCTCGTCGAGATTATCGCTCCGCACCGGCAGGAAAGTGCCGGCACCGACGTGCAGGGTCACGAAGGCACTCTCGATACCTGCACGCTGCAGCCGTGTAAGCAGCGACGTGTCGAAATGCAGGCCCGCGGTCGGTGCCGCAACGGCACCGGGCCGGTCCGCATAAACCGTCTGGTAGCGTTCCCGGTCGGCATCCTCATCCGCACGATCGATATACGGTGGTAACGGCATGTGCCCATGCTGTTGCAGATACGGGCCGACTGACCGGTCAAAACGCACGCGCCAGAAGCCTTCCTCCCGCGCAACCAGGGATACACTTGCCCCACCCTCGAGATGCAGCACACTGCCGGGCCGGGGCGTCTTGCTGGCGCGCAGCTGAGCAATCACCTCGCGATCGCCGGTCACCCGTTCGATCATCAGCTCGACCGCCCCACCGGTCGGTTTACGCCCGTACAGCCGTGCCGGGATCACCCGGGTGCGGTTGAACACGAGCAGATCACCGGCACGCAGCAATTCGGGCAGTGAGGCAAACACACCGTCACCCACCTCCCCGGTGTTGCCATCGAGGACCAGCAGCCGCGAAGCGCTGCGCTCGGCGGCCGGCGCCTGCGCAATCAGCGACTCAGGCAGCTCGTAGTGAAAATCAGACCGACGCATGCCGCGGATGGTACCAGCCGCATCCGCGGCCGGGGGATCACGGCTGGAAGCCGCTCCTGTGCAAGATCTCCCCGGACTCGCGGCGGCCTCAGCGAGAGAGCTGCCGGTGCCTTTTTTTGATGACGTCAGATCCTCGGCAGCAAAAAAAGGTGCCGGCAGATCGCTCGCGCAATCCCGGGAACAAGACCCCTCGAAGCACGGCTATAAGCCCCTCAAACGCGAATCGTCGCAGTCAACGGGCCGGCAAAAAAAATGCGGCCCCGAAGGGCCGCACTGGGGATGAACGCAAAAGGGGCCTAGTCGCGTTCGTTATCGGGAATCGTGATCTTGAGCGTCCGGTTACGTTTTTGCCGCAGCACATCGATCACAACCTGGTCACCCGGCCTGTAAAACCGCAGCAGGCGCATTGCTTCCGGCGGCGAGTCCGGGGTTGCACCGGCGATATCGAGAATGACGTCACCCTCCTCCAGCGGAATCGAGTCGTCGGCGGGCGCACTTACCACCAGCAGGCCACTGTCTGTACCGAAATAGCTGCCCAGCTTCGGCGTAAGAGGCACCAGCTCCAGACCGCGCCACGCACCATGACGGCCCAGGTGCCCCAGACCGGGAAAACGGCCCATCATCTCCTCCATATCGAAGTGTTCGCCGTTGAGCACGAAGTCAAAATCGTCGCCGAAGGCGAACGCATGGGACTGGAACTCGCCGGTGACGACGTCGGTGGTCAGTTCGCGGTCGCCACGCCGATAGAGCAACGTGACCGTTTCTCCCGGCTCCACCGTGTCCATCAGCCGGATCAGCCGCCGGTCTGCGGGCTCGTTGCCGCCAGCCAGCTGCTGCCCGTTGAGAGCGAGGATAACGTCACCGGACTCGAGGCCGGCCTGGGCAGCCGGTCCGTCGGGCGTGACCCCATAGACCTCGACACCGTCGTCGCGGACGCCACGTTCCTCCACGGAACCGTCGTCGCGCTCGATGCGAATCTCACCGACATTGATTCCCAGCATCGCCCGGCCGGGCCGGCCACCGGCGTGAACTGTCTTGAACACGTGCTTGAATTCTTCGCCGGCCAGATCGCTGCTGATCGTGGCGATTTCCTGCGCCGCCTGTTCGAGACGTTTTTCCGCGTCGCGCATTTGCTGCTCGCGATCGGTATCCGCGGCCGGCAGGCTCAGCGGAAGCAGTAGCGCGAGGGTTGCTGCCAGGATTCGTTTCATCGGGTTATCTCCTGCGATTGGATACTTGCTGCAGCTGCGCACCGCGCACCTGCACCAGGGAATTCATCAGCTCGACACGCTGCCGCCACAGCCGTTCCGACTGCGCCTGGCTCAGGCGGTCGTCACGACTGAGCCCATAGTCGATCAGCGCAATACCGTCCTGCAGACCGGCGATGGTGTCAGCCGTACCGATCGTCATGACCCGCGGTGCGTCGGGCTCGATCTGCTGCAGGATCTGCTCGAGCTGCTGGGACCGCATGACGAGGCGATTGATCGGCTCCGGCTCGCGCACTGACGGTGCGGTGCGTGTGACCGCAGCAGCGGGTTCTGTCGTCGTTGCAAGTTCCGGCGTGGTTGCCGGGGGCTGGATCACGGGCCAGGCCAGGATGGCGGCCAGCGCGGCCGCCGCCGCAGCCCCTGCCAGCCACCATCCCGCCGGACTCCGTTTCGGTGCATCCAGCTTTTCGTTTATGCGGTTCCAGGCGCCGGCCGGCGCCGGATGCTGCGGCAACGCGCGCAACGCATCGCGGGTCCGGTGCAGTTCATCGAGCCGCTCACTGCAGCCGCTGCATTCCGCAACATGCTGCGCGACGCCCGCATCGACCGGCCCGCCGTCGCGCAGCGTCAGCAGTTGTTCAGTGCCTGCATGCATGTCATATCACCTGTATGCGATTCCAGCAGCTCCCGCAGGCGGCGGTGCGCCCGGGAAAGCTGCGATTTCGAAAAACTCTTTGTCTTGCCCATCATCCGGCCGATCTCTTCGTGGGTATAACCTTCGACGTCGTGCAGCAGGACGACCGCCCGGGCGGTTGGCGAGAGCTGTGCCAGCGCCTGCTCCAGGCCCGAGTCATCGGCCGGTGCCGGTTCGGCGCGGGGTTCTGCAGCGCGTTCGAGCGGCAGCGCGTAGCGGCGCCAGCCGGACCGCAGCAGAGCCAGGGCACGGTTGGCGGCAATCCGCCGGATCCAGGCGCCCAGCGGCGCCTCGCCGCGAAACGTATGCAGCTTGCCGAGTACCTGCATGAAGGTGTCCTGCAGGACTTCTTCCGCAGCCTCGCGGTGACCGGTGATCCGCAGCGCCAGGGTGAACACGGCGGCCGAGTATTCGCGGTAGATCGCCTCCTGGGCGCTGCGCTGCCCGGACCGGGCTGCCGCCACGATCTCCGCCCCGATCTCACATGCCCCGAATCCTGCCATCACCCCTATAGACGCCGCCGGGGGCGAAAAGGTCGCAATCGGGACCCGATCGGGCGGGAGGCAGGACGGCGGGGCCCCGACCGGGGGGTCCGTCTCGCACTGGCCGGCTCGAATAAAGCATAATGGCGGGCCGCTGCCGGGGTGGCGGAACTGGTAGACGCGCCGGATTCAAAATCCGGTTCTGGCAACAGAGTGAGAGTTCGAGTCTCTCTCCCGGCACCAATCGGCCCCCGGCGCCCGGCCGGCCGTCTCGCGGAATACACATGATCGCCAGGATGAAATACTGCAGCCACTGCGGCGAGACCGTCTCGCTGAAGATCCCGCCGGGAGACAACCTGCCGCGATTTATTTGCGAAGGCTGCGGCACCATTCACTACACCAATCCGAACATCGTGGTGGGTTGTGTACCGGAATGGGAGAACCGCATCCTGCTGTGCAAGCGAGCCATCGAACCCCGCAGCGGCTACTGGACCATCCCGGCCGGTTTTCTCGAAAACAGGGAAACGCTGGAAGAAGCCGCAATGCGCGAGACTCACGAGGAGGCGCTGGCCTCGGTCAACCTCGGCTCGATGCTGGCCGTCGTCAACGTGGCGCACGCCAGCCAGGTGCACATCATGTTTCGTGCCAGCCTGACCGATGGCAAGTTTGGCGCCGGCATCGAGACGATGGAGAGCGCGTTGTTTGCCGAGGAAGACATTCCGTGGCCGCTCATTGCCTTCCCGAGCGTCCGGTACGCTCTTGAACGCTACCTGGACGACCGGCGCAACGGCGGCACCGGAGTTCACGTAACCGCCGTTGAACGGATAAAATACTGAGTTTCCACAGGAGTCCCTCATGACCTTTGTCGTGACCGAAAGTTGTATCAAGTGCAAGTACACCGACTGCGTGGAGGTATGCCCGGTCGACTGTTTTCACGAGGGGCCCAATTTCCTGGTAATCGACCCGGAGGAATGCATCGACTGTACCTTGTGCGAACCGGAATGCCCGGTCGAAGCAATTTACTCCGAGGACGAACTTCCCGCGGGCCAGGAGAAATTCCTGGAACTTAACGCCGAATTATCCCGTGACTGGCCTGTCATAACAGAGCAGAAAGACGCACCACCGGATGCTGCGGATTGGGACAAAGTCCGGGAAAAACTGAAGTACCTGGAACGCTAGGCACCATAACAAGGTCAACCTCAATTATGGTGCATTGCAGCCCCACCCCGGCATCGCGTAAATTATCCGGCCACCCGGCGTTCTCCGCACCGGGACCGGCGATAATAAACCCCGCGTGCGGCGCACGCGCAAAGAACGGCTGATTCATGACGGAACAGACAGCGACTAACGGTCCTATATACAAGAACACCCCCGTAACCTGGGCGGCTATCGGCATCGTCGCCGTGCTGCTCGGTGCGGTTTTCTGGGACGGGATCGCCAAACTCCTCGAAGTTTGGCTGGACGAGAGCAAGCAGGAATACAGTCACGGCATCCTGATTCCGTTTATCAGCCTGTTTCTCGCCTGGCAAATGAAAAACAGCCTCGAGCGGGAACCCTACCGTGGCTCCTGGCTCGGATTGGCAGTCGTAATTGGCGGCGCACTGCTGCTGCTCCTCGGCGAGCTCGCAACGCTTTATATCGTTGTCCAGTATGCGTTCCTGTTCACGCTCGCGGGCGCGTGCTGGGCGCTGTTCGGCAACCGTGGTTTCGTCTGGCTGCTGATTCCGCTGATCTACCTTGCCTTTATGATTCCCTTGCCCAATTTTCTCTACAACAACCTGTCGGGCAAGCTGCAGCTGATTTCATCAGAACTTGGCGTCGCCGTAATCCGGGCCTTTGGAATCACGGTATTCCTGGAAGGCAACGTAATCGACCTTGGGATCTACCAGCTCCAGGTGGTCGATGCCTGCAGCGGTCTGCGTTACCTGTTCCCGCTGGCCAGCTTCGCCTTCCTGGCCGCCTATCTCTACAAGGGCCAGATGTGGAAACGGGTGGTGCTGTTCCTGTCCAGCATCCCGATTACGATCCTGATGAACAGTTTCCGTATCGGCATCATCGGTGTACTGGTCGAGCACTTTGGAATCGAGCAGGCCGAAGGCTTCCTGCACTTTTTTGAGGGCTGGATTATTTTCATGGCCTGTGTCGGCATCCTGATCGCCGAGATCTGGATACTGAACAAGATCGGGGGCGAGAAAAAGCCCTTCCGCGAGGTGTTCGGCGTGGACTTCCCTGAGCCTACACCCGAGGATGCCACGACTTCGCCCCGCTCTGTGCCGACACCGTTTATCGCATCGGCTGTGGTCCTGGTCGCCGCCCTGATCGGAATCAATACCATCACGGAAAAAGAGCAGGTCATTCCGGACCGTGAGACGTTCGAATCTTTTCCGATGGACCTCGAGGGCTGGACCGGGCGCGACGAATTGATGGAGCAGCGTTTCGTCGAAGTCCTCGATTTCACCGACTACATCATGGTCAACTACACCCGCCCGGATGACGCGATCCCGGTGCAGTTCTACACCGCTTATTACGAGGAACAGCGCACCAAGGGCAACGCCGCGCATTCACCGCGCTCCTGTATCCCGGGCGGCGGCTGGCGAATCACCAGCCTGGAACGCATCGAGATACCTGTCGATGGGCGCACTGAACCGCTGCCAATCAACCGACTGCAAATAGAAAAAGGGCAGAGCAAGCAGCTCGTCTACTATTACTTCAAGCAGCGCGACCGGATCCTGACCAGCGAGTACGAGGTCAAGTGGTATTTGTTCTGGGATGCCCTGACTGAAGGTCGTACCGATGGCGCCCTGGTGCGGTTCGTCACCGCCGTGGATCCTGATGACCCGGACTGGGATAACGCCGACCGCAAGCTCACTGAGGTTGCCGGCAAAGTCATCTCTCAGCTCGATAACTACATACCCGACTAGGGAGCGGCGGGCTACGCATGAACGTCACGCTGATCCTCTTAATCAGTGCAGCTGTAATCAGCATGGCCATCATCCCGCTGATGATGCGCGCTGCGCCATTCCTGGGAATGATCGATCTGCCCAGCGGCCGCAAGGTTCACGAGGAGCCTGTGTCGCGGGTTGGCGGGATCGGGATTGTCATCGGCGCGCTCCTGCCGCTGATTTTCTGGCTGCCGGCGGATGACCTGCTCCGCTCCTTCCTGCTGGGTTCCGCGGTATTGCTGGCCTTTGGTGCCGCCGATGACGCCAGGGAACTCGGTCACTACGTCAAGTTTATCGGCCAGGGTATTGCCGTCCTGCTGGTCGTGTTTTACGGCGACCTCTGGGTGTCGCGCTTTCCTTTCTTCGAAGACCCGCTGCCGGCCAGCATTGGCAAGCCCTTCACCGTGATCGCCATGATCGGCGTGATCAACGCGATCAATCACTCGGATGGACTGGACGGCCTGGCCAGCGGCGAGGCTTTGCTGAGCCTGATCGCTATCGTTTACCTGTCATCGCTGGGTACCGGCGATCCATACGCCAGTGCGATTGCCATGGTGACCATCGGCGGGCTGTTCGGTTTTCTTCGTTTCAATACCCATCCGGCGCGGGTTTTCATGGGCGACAGCGGCAGCCAGTTCCTCGGATTCACGCTGGGCTTCCTCGCGATCCTTTTGACCCAGCGGGTCAACACCGCAATCAGTCCGGCCATCGTGCTGCTTCTCATCGGTCTGCCGATCGTCGACATTATCGCCGTGCTGTTCCTGCGCATCCGTGGTGGTATGAACTGGTTCAGGGCCACACGCAACCATGTGCACCACCGCTTGCTCGACCTCGGGTTTGCGCACTACGAAACGGTAGTCATTATTTATTCCATCCAGGCGCTGCTGGTTACCGCCGGTATCCTGCTGCGTTACCAGGCCGACTGGCTGCTGGTCGGGCTGTACCTTGGTTTCGCAGCATCCATTTTCGCTCTGCTAACGGTCGCCGAGAGACGGGGATGGAAAACCGGCCAGGGGACTATTGCCGCTCCGTTCACTGCGGCACTCGCCTCAGTGCGGGATTCGCTGTGGCTGCGCAAGGTGCCCCAGGTGCTCGTGTGGTTTGCGGTGCCGGTATTCCTGGTTGGCGGCCCGCTGGCCGTCGCCGACGTGCCACGAGACTTCGCGATCATATCGGGCGTACTGGCACTGGTGATGACCGTCGAACTGGTATTCGGCAAGAGCGACGACTCGATCATCCTGCGGGGAATCGTCTACATCACGGTGGTCTTCCTGACCTACCTCATCGCCGCCTACCCGGTCGAGTCGAGCCAGGCATTTAACCGGCTCGAGGTCGTCCTGTACGCGCTGCTGGCGCTGGCGGTCGGCCTGACGATTCGCTACTCGCGGGAAATTACTTTCAGGACCACGCCCACCGATTATTTGCTGGTGTTTATTGTCGTGGCGATCGGGATCGTTCCGGGCGATGCGCTGGCCGGCAACCAGGTGGCTGCCGGCCTGATCAAGGCAGTGATCGTCATCTACGCCTGCGAGGTCGTGCTGCTATCCGGGTTCCGCCGCTGGAACCCAATGAGCATCGCCTGCCTGGTCAGCCTCGGCTGGCTGGCTGCCGCCGGGCTACTCTAGTTACTCAGCCGCCAGCGCCTGGGACTTCAGTGACTCGATGCGCGCCAGCAGTGAATCGGC
>JAHEKH010000168.1 GCA_024638445.1 Gammaproteobacteria bacterium
CGTTCGTCTGGCCCGACTACCTGCGCGACCGACGGCTGAATGTGGCTGGCAATCTTCGCGATGTTGGCCGAGGCCAGTCCGGCACCGGAGCGAAACTGCTCCATGGCGGCCGCCACCGCGCCGCAATGAGTGTGTCCGAGGACCACGACCAGCGGTGTGCCAAAGGCAGTGACAGCAAACTCGACGCTACCGGCCTGGGTGGCGTCGGCGACGTTTCCGGCAACGCGGATCACGAACAGCTCGCCGGCGCCCTGATCGAAGACATATTCGACGGGAACCCGTGAGTCGGAGCAACCGAGAATGACGGCGAACGGCGACTGGCCGTCCAGCAGCTCTTCGCGGGTTCCTGCTGCCGATGTATCGTGCGCGTTGAGCTGTCCGGCGACAAAGCGCCGGTTACCCTCAATCAATCGCTGTAATGCTTGCCTGGCTGTAATCAACGCTCACCCCGTGTTGTTCGTGGTGGCGAATTATACGCGGCGGGGCCGCCGTGAGGACACCTTCAGCCCGTCCGGGCCTGTGCGGGTTTTGCCTGGGCACGGGGCCGGATCACGAAAAGCAGGTCGCCGGCATTGACCTGGGCGCCATTAGCCTGGTTAACCCGGACGACCTCGTAATCCCTGTCAGTGGGATAGAGTTCGTCGCCGCCGTTGAAGCTTGCGAGTGAAATCGCGGTAAACATCTTCATGGCCTCGACCATGCACAGCGTCTGTTCCATATCGACCCGGTCGCCGGCATTGACAAAGGCCGGCTCGGACGGTGACGGCGTGGCGTAGAAAATGCCCGTCTGCGGTGAAAGCACCTTGAGTTCGTCCGACCCCTCGATCTCGATGGAGCCGGCATCGGGTCGCGTTGTGGACCCGGTGCGCTCCATTTCTTCCAGCATGCGGTCGGTGTCGGCGCGCTCCAGGAAACCCTCGATATAGCCCGTGTCGTAACGCCCTTCGCGGAATACCTGGTCCTGGAGCACCCGGACCAGCAGTGGGATGTTGGTGGATATCCCGCGAACCTGGATAGACCGCAGGTAGCGGATCATTCGCTCGATCCCGTCTTCCCGGTTTTCGCCGTAAGCGATGACCTGCGCCACCAGGCTGTCGTAAAACGGCGAAACGACCTTGTCGCGGGCAATGCAGGCAATGACTTCAATGCTTTCGTCTTCGGGAAAGTTACATTCAGTAACCGTGCCCGGTGTCGGCACGAAATCGACAGTGCCGTCAGATTGGCGCACGCCCTTCTCGGCGGTAATCCGCGCTTCGATGGCATAGCCGTGCCGCCGCTCTTCGATATGGTCTATAGACTGGCCTTCGGCAATGCGGAACTGCTGCTCGACCAGCGAGACCCCGGTGGTCCATTCGGTGACCGGGTGCTCTACCTGCAGCCGCGTGTTCATCTCCATGAAGTAAAGCTGGTTGGCGGTCAGGTCGAAAATGAACTCCACGGTGCCCGCACCGAGGTAGTCGATGGCTTCGGACAGATCACGGGCATA
This sequence comes from Gammaproteobacteria bacterium, assembly GCA_024638445.1. GTDB lineage: Bacteria > Pseudomonadota > Gammaproteobacteria > Steroidobacterales > JABDKV01 > JABDJB01. The sequence goes on from JAHEKH010000168.1 coordinate 1,487, forward strand.
GCGGTAGGCGCTTTCCTCGAGTTCGGCCGGCAGCATGGTCGAGATAGACTCTTCCAGCACCTTTTGCTTGTTTCGCTGCACGCTGCAGTCGCGCAGTCCGAGGATCCGCGTGTTGCCGTGCGTGTCACGCAGGATCTGGACCTCGATGTGGCGCAGCGATTCGACGTACTTCTCGAGATAGAGATCGCCGTTGCCGAAAGCATTCTTTGCCTCCGCAAATACGGTAGCGAAGGCCTCCTCGATCTCGTCGGCATCGCGCACCACCTTGATGCCCTTGCCGCCACCGCCGTGCACCGCTTTCAGCAACACGGGGTAACCGACCGACTCGGCGACCTGGGCTGTCGCCTCGGCGCTGGTCAGGATGCCGTGGCTGCCCGGCACGACAGGAACGTTGTTAGCCAGCGCGGTGTTGATGGCATTCGACTTGTTGCCCATCACCTCCATGTTCTTCGCGTAGGGTCCGATAAAGTTGAGTCCGCGCTTGCGGCAGGTGCGGGCGAAATCCTCGTTTTCGGAAAGAAAGCCGATACCGGGGTGAAGGGCGTCGACGCGCTCCCTGCGGGCAATGGCAAAGACGCTCATCGCATTGAGATAGCTTTCGTCGGGGGTCTGGCCTCCCAGGCTGACGACCTCGTCCGAGCCCGTCAGCATATCGGTGGCAACCGAATCCATGTCGGGGTCGGACTGCACAAGGACCACCGACGTGCCACGGCGCTTGGCTATCCGAACCAGCTTGACGGCGGTGCAGCCGCGGGCATGAACCAGCACGCGCTGGATAGGCCGCATCAGGGAGCGCACAAAAATCCGTGAATCGGATTCCGTTGCCTTGCGCGCTTCCGGCAGGTAGCTGCCGCGGAAAACCCGCTCGATTACGGCTTCGACGCTCTCGTGCGGCAGCGGAATGGCCGGGTCGATAGACGCCAGCTCCATGTCCAGGTTTTCGGCAAACGGATGATGCACCAGGCCGCGCATCGATTCAGAATTGGCGGACAGGTAGTTGGACACGATGCACTGCGACGGGAGGAACGAAGGCACGACAACGCGCCCGGCAAAAGGCATGTTGGTGCCGCTGAAATAATAGTTCTGCACCATCGGATGAGTGACGAAACTGGCTTGAGAGCCGCCGGTGCAGTCGCCAAAACCAAAAACGATGATCGGCAGATCGTTGTCGCGCACAAAACGCGTGATGCGGTCGTTGGCGATGGCCATCGCGAACAGGGCGTTCGGACCTTCCTTGGTCTGCATGCCGCCGGAAGACACAAAGCAAATGACCGGGAGCCGCTGCTCGACGCATTGGTTCAGCAGCCGCGACAGTTTCTCCGCGCTGGCCATGTCGAACGCGCCGGCCTGGAAGTCGACGTTGGAAATCAGCACGCCGACGCGCCGGCCGGAACCAAAGGCGAGCCTGGCTATACCGGTGATTACGCCGCAGGGCGTGTGGCCTTTCTTGAGCGCCCGCTCGATCGAAAGCCTGAAGCCCGGGAAACCCACCGGGTCGGCGGTCATGAGGTTGGGGTTGAGCTCCCGGAAGTCGACAAAAAACCGGTCGCGTATAGCCGGGGCGGTCGTCAGCTTCTGCTTCTTCAGGTTGTCGAGCACCCGCTGGATCAGGACATCGTTGTAGGCGATTTCGAGCTGGTTCCAGAAGTCCTTGCGCTTGCCGATGCGTTTCGGCTTGATGTTGCCGTTGTAGGTTTTCTTGCTGGTCTGGGCGGTCAGGAAATCCGGAACGAGCGTTTCGAAAATGAACGTGATCAACACCAGCAGCGCGTCGGACAGCCGGGTGAAGGCCACCCGTTTCCATTCTTCGACTTCCTTCAGGAAGGCGCCCCGGCCGTTGAACTTGATGAAATACTGGATCCAGTCGGAGAAGAGGTTGGAGTTCGCGCTCAGGAATCGGCCGGTTTCGTCCAGCTCCTCCGAGCTTTGTACCTGGCGCGACGCGGTTTCCAGCGAACTCTCCAGGAGCTTGCCCAGCGATTCCTCCGAGATCTTGTGATCCTCGCGGGCCTCTTCGGCAATATCGGCAAACCCGTTGACGATTGAATCGTAGAGCGCGTCGAAAATCAGCAGGTTGACGAAATTGGTCGTGAGCGTTTCACGCAGCTCGGCATCGAATACAACATCCCGTACGGTGATTTCGCTGTCGGAAATTTCGAAGACCTCGTCGCCCCGCATCCGGTAATCACGCCGGGTCAGCAGCTCGATCAGGCGGCGGAAGTTATACGGCGCGGCCGTCTTCCAGCGGTTGTACAGGTAAAGCCCGATGTTGAAACAGAGCGCCTCACGGGCGACCTCGTAATTCCGCTGTGGTTCACCCAGCAGTAAAGACGTCAGCCGGCTGCGCTCCTTGTCGAGGCCTTCACGGCGTTGCCGATAGGTTTTCAGGGTCTTGGCCAGCTGATCGTTGTAAACGATGCGGTCCGGGTCCTCGAGCCACTCGTCAAACGCTTTCTCCCGCGCCAGCCGGGTTCTTTCGGCCAGGTCTCCCGGCGGTATCTCTACCGCCGAAAGGCGGCCGTAGACGTCCAGGGTCGAGGTCCGAAGCCGGCGGCGCAGCCCGACATAGCGCAGGTGCCTCATGCTCAAGCCAAAAACATCGGGCACGACCCGGCGCGCATCGGAAAACGAAAACGAAGTCATCGACTTGATTCGCTGCAGTTCCGGCGAGGGGTTCAGGTAAC
>JAHEKH010000169.1 GCA_024638445.1 Gammaproteobacteria bacterium
CGCTGTTTGGCGAGAAGCTCATCCTCAACGAGTTTGTTGGCTTCCTGCACCTGGGCGAAATCGTCGACTCGCTGAGCCCGAGGGCGGAGGCGGTTGCCACTTTTTCGCTGTGCGGCTTTGCCAACCTGTCCTCGATAGCAATATTGCTGGGCGGGCTGGGGAGCCTGATCCCCGAGAAACACGCGGTCATCGGCCGCTTCGGGCTCAAGGCCGTGCTGGCCGGCTCGCTGTCCAACCTGATGAGCGCGGCACTGGCCAGCCTGCTGATACCGTTCTAGTTCTGCGACCCATTTTTCGGCAGGGAAAAATGCAGCAGGACGAAAGCGGCAATCGCTGACAGCACGGAGCCGACCAGGATGCCGAGCCGGTCCCCGGCGAAGTAGTCGCCACTGCCGTGCTCGAAGGCGAGGCCGGCAATGAACAGGCTCATCGTGAATCCGATGCCGCAGGCAAAGGCGACGGCCAGCAGCCCCATCCAGTTGATGCCCCGCGGCAGGGTGACCAGTTTAAGCGCCAGCGCCAGCGCTACCAGCCCGAATATGCCGAGTGGCTTGCCAATGAAAAGGCCCGCGATGATTCCCAGCGTTACCGGGTGGACGAGGTCGCCCAGCGACATTCCGCCGAGCGCCAGACCGGCATTCGCGAACGCAAAAACCGGAAGGATGGCATATGCCACCGGTCCGTGGAGATTGTGCTCCAGCTCTTTCAGTGGCGATTGCCCGGCTGTATCTCGCATGGGCACGCAAAATGCGATCAGCACGCCGGCCAGCGTGGCATGCACACCGGACTTCAGCACGGCGATCCAGAGCACGACGCCCAGCAGCACGTAGGCCGAGGTCCGGGTCACACCCAAAAGGTTCATTGCAATCGCGACGGACAGGACCGCCAGACCTGTGCCCAGCGCGGTCAGCGACAGGTCGCCGGAATAAAACAGGGCGATGATCACTATCGCCGCCAGGTCGTCGAAAATGGCCAGCGTCAGCAGGAATACTTTGAGTGAAGTCGGTACCCGTCGGCCAAATACGCCGATCAGCGCCAGCGCAAATGCGATGTCGGTCGCGACCGGTATGGCCCAGCCGTCGAGCGCGACCGCATCGCCCCAATTGAGCCAGGCATAGATCGCTGCCGGCACCGCCATCCCGCCCACGGCACCGATAGCGGGCAGGACGACCCGGTCGGCCGAGGAAAGCTCGCCTTCTACAAACTCGCGCTTGATCTCCAGGCCGATCAGGAAGAAGAAGACCGCCATCAGGCCGTCGTTGATCCACAGCAGCAGGGGCTTGTCGATTTCGAGAGCGCCGACCTGGATGGCAACAGTCGTATCGAGCAGTGCGCCGTAGAGCCCGCCCAGTGGGGTGTTGGCCGCAACCAGTGCGAGCAGGGCGGCAAACAGCAGGATAATGCCGCCGGCCGACTCCAGACGCATGAAGTCCCGAATAGCTGTGGCAAATGCCGGATCCGCCGGACGTTTTTCTTGTTGCATCGGGTTTCAACCGGCCAGGGTCCGGGATACTCCTTTAGACGGCGCGCGGCCGGCGATCCGCCGGCCGCGCCACGTAAACGTAATTACCGTGTGGACCAGCCCTTGCGGAACGAGATGCCGAAAATCTGCGGCTCGTTGGCAAAACCGGTGAGGTTGTTGAAGTCGATGACGCCCTTCACGTTCTCCTCATCGGTAATGTTGCGGCCGTACAGGGCGACCTCCCAGTCATGCTCCAGGTTGCGATAACCCGTGCGGATACCAGCCTCGAAAGTATCGTCGCTGATGAATTCGAGCGACTCGTAGATCACGTTGAGCTGGGTCTCCCCCTGAAATGCCCAGTCAGTGAAGAAAAACAGCTCGCCCTGGTTACCCCACGGCCGCGAGAAGTCCGCAGTGAAGGTAAAGATGTACTCCGGCGCCTGGGCAAACGGGTTGCCGTCGACGATGGCGTTGCCGTTCGAATCGAGCGGATCGGTAACCGTGCACAGGCCCGAGCCACAGGGGGGTACGGTCAGCGTGCTGTCGTCCAGCTCGGTGTCGGCCGTGCTGAAACCCGCCGTGAGCGTCAGGTTTTCGTTGACGAGGAACTCAGCGTCCAACTCGACGCCGAAACCCGTGCCCTTGTCGGCATTGACCAGCTGAACGAAGTTGCCGCCGCCGCCGATGGCGGAAAGCTGCTGGTCGTCGATCGTGTAGTAAAACACGGCGCCGTTCAGTCGCAGCCGGTTGCCAGCCAGGTCAGCCTTGAAACCACCCTCGTAGGACTGGATGGTCTCGGACCTGGCGATCGACGGGGCGCCAAAGAAGGCCAGGTCACGCGCCTGGATGGTGGGTGCGCGAAAACCGCGAGCGATCCGGCCATACAGGTTGACCTGGTCATTGAGCGTGTACAGGCCGCTCAGGTCCCAGCTGATTTCCGAATCGGAGACCTCGACGGGGCCGGACGGCACCGGCTCGCCACGGCTGTCGGCGCGCTTCTCGTCGTCGGTCCAGCGAACGCCACCGGTAAGCGTAAATACATCGTTGACGTCGTGACTGACATGGCCGAACAGGGCAATGGCGTCGTTTTCGTGGAACACGCTGGTCGGCGGCACGAAAAACGGCACCGTGGTGACCGCAAATTCGGACTTGAAGTAGTACGCACCAGCCTGCCAGAACGTCTGGTCAGTGGCCTGCTGTGCGACACGGATTTCCTGGGTGAACTGGTCGAGGTTGTCCAGCCCGTCCTGGGTCTGTGACGGGAAAGGAATACAGGTCCCGAGTACGCCGGGCGGGCAGGGCCCGACTTCGGACAGGAAGTCAGCGCCATAGCCGCCATCGATATCGCCTAGACTCTTGTTCTCGACCACTTCGTGGGCGGTTATCGAGGTTAGCGTCGTGCGGTCGTCCAGGTCGAGTTCGACCTTGATCGATCCGCCCAGCGCCTCGGCTTCCTGCGGGTTGTTGTTGCCCTCGTCGAAGGTGACCGAACCGCGGTCGAAATTAGCGTTGAATCCGTCGGTACCCGGACCGATGACGTTGGCACGAAATACCGAGGCGGTGCCGTCGTAGCTGCGGCCATGGACGTTACCCAGGATCCGAAGGTTGTCGCCCATCTCATAAAGGCCCTGCACCCGGTAGGCAAACTCATTGAAGCCGCCCAGGGCATCGCTGCCGGCCAGCCCGTTGAAATCGGCCGACGCCGGGACGTTGTTGTCAATCCAGTCCTCGCGGTCCTGGTACAGGAAGGAGACCCGGGTCGAGAAACTGTCGCTCAGCGGACCACCCACGGCGCCCTGCACGGTGCTGGTAGATGCCTGGCCAGGTGCGAAGCTGCCGGAGAGGAAGCCTTCAACTTCACGGGTTGGCTTACGGGTGTCGAACTTGACGATTCCCGCCGGCGTGTTGCGGCCGAACAGGGTGCCCTGGGGACCCCGCAGAACTTCGGCGCGCTCGATGTCGAACAGGGGAAAACTCTTGAGGATGACGTTTTCCTGCACGACCTCGTCGACAATGATCGACACGGGCTGCGATGCGGCCAGGTCGAAGTCGGTGTTGCCCAGCCCCCGGATGTAGAATCGGGGCGCGAGCCGCCCGTTCGAGGATTCCGCGTAAAGACTGGGCACCCGTGTACCGAGTGCGCGGATGTCCTCGCCCGCATCGAACAGCGTGTCGAACTGTTCGCCCGCCAGCGAAGCCACCGAAACCGGCACCTCCTGGATGTTCTCGGCACGCCGTTGTGCGGTCGTGACGACTTCTTCGAGCACCAGTTCCTCGGCGACGGCGCCGCCGGCGAACAGGAGCGCCAGCGCTGCTGCTGCAACGCGATTGAAACTACGAATTGGCAAGGCTGACCTCATTGAACTTCCCCCAAAATATTAGCCAGTGCGTGCCCGAATGGGCCTGCGGCGAGTATACAGCAGCCACCCGCCGCAATAGCAGAGCGACACGACTGAAAAAACGGGTCGTCCGGACGCAAAAAAGGCGCTGCCGGGAGGCAGCGCCTTTCTATTTATAGCTGGACAGTTTGTCTAGCGGCGTGAACGCCAGAGCATCAGCAGGCCGCCCGCCAGCAGCAGGACAACCGGTGGCTCCGGGGCCGCAACGATATTGAGCGACAAACCGGTCGTGATGATGTCGTCAACGGTCAGGGGAAACGGAAAGCCAGCCCATCCGGCAATGGTGTCCG